>CAYNFZ010000038.1:0-10914 GCA_964396725.1 uncultured Pseudomonadales bacterium | reverse complement strand
GGTTTTTTCTTCTTGTTGTTCCAGTTATCTGTCCCACGTTATTATGACCCTCATGGTCATGCGATATCGTCACAATATCCGCCGAAATCCTCGGCATCTCAAATCCCACCGATGGTTGATAAGGATCCATCACTATCGTAGCTTGCTTTCCCCGTAGCTTAAAACAAGAATGTCCCACATAAAATATATCCATTTTTTCTACCTCAACACTAATTTGACCCGTCACCTACAACGCACCTGTTCCAAATCGACCCTCATTGTAGCTCATTTTTTCTTGACAATCCACCCGGCATCCTGCTAAACTTCTCCCACTCACCTCAAGAGGATTCAATTTATAATCGCACCCTTATCCACCCCTCATCCTCTCCTGCCCCATACAGTATGAAAAAAGAAGTTCTTTTTGCAATTCTTATTGGATTTGCTATCGGTTTGCTGATTACTTTTGGCATCTATCAAGCCCAAAAAACCTACCAACGCGCTGCCCAATCTACTTCTCCTTCCCCTACTCCAGATAACCAAACCACCCCCTTCTCATCCAATCTGGAAATCACTTTTCCCCAACTAGAATCTGTTACCGATCAACCTACCACCACCATCAAAGGCATCACTCAACCCCAATACTACATTACCGCCGTCTCCAACGACTATCACACCTTCTCCCAAGCCGACACTAACGGCAACTTCTCCCTCGAATTCAACCTCGAAGAAGGTATCAACATCATCACCCTCACTTCCCTGGAAGACCAACAACCGCAAGATTCCACCGACCTCCTCATTACCTACACCATTCCCCCATCATCAACTCAAAACGAAACCGATGAAACATCAGAATAACATCCGCTCCCACCTCCCTCTCTATTTTGCTACTACCCTCTTACTCTCCAGCTTCTTCTTCCCTTTCTTCGTCCAACTCACCTCCGCCCAAGCCTCCACCGACCCCCTCCCCGCCACCAGCTCAGCCACTACTCCCGACAACATCAAAGAAAACATCAAAGAACGCATTCGCCAAGTTGTTGAGAGTCAATCCCCCAATTCCATCACTCACTCTTCTACCAAAGGCTGGTTTGGCATCATCGACTCCATCAGCGCCGAAACCATCACCATCAGCCACGATGGCACCACTCGACTAGTTGGTACCACCCCCGGCACCCACATCACTAAAAACTCCACCGCCCTTTCTCTCGAAGATCTAGAAATCTCCACCGCCGTCGTCGCCATCGGTTCCGTGGATGACACCGATATCCTTTCCGCCTCCACCATCCTCTCCCTTTCCGAAATCCCCACACGCAGCACCAAACGTTCTACCATCGCCACCATTACTCAAATCGACACTCGCCTCGACATTATCGAACTCACCACCAATTCCGCTCCTCTACTCATCCAAGTCGACTCCGACTCTTCTTTTTCCGACGCTTCCCTCACCTCTCCCGACCAACTTATCGAATTCGCGGACTTAAACCCCCACGACCAACTTCTGGTCATTTACCAACCCAACTCCAAGGACCCCTCAGAGCTTTTTGGCCTCACCCTTCACCGTCTCTATACCGCCCCCGAACCCACCCCTGATGACCAGCTCTAAATCCTCACCCCATCTCTCTTACATAAAAAAATTTCTCACCCAGCACCCCCACTCCGCCCTCCTGATCTCCTCCCCCGATCTTCTCACCCACATCTTCCACCCCAACCTTCCTTTTGAATCCCACCAACTCTATCTCTTGGCTACAGCCAGTCGCACCCTCCTTCTTCATTCTCCCCTCTCTAAACCTCAAGCCTTTCTTTCTTCTACCACTCTTTCTCAACTTTCCCTCAAACCCGCCACTTCCCCTTTCTCTGCTTGCCTCACCCAGAACCTCCCCCGCTACATCCGCCGAATATTTATTCAACCCCAACTCCCCCACTCCCTCTCCTCCGTCCTCGCCGCCTCCTATCCTCTCGATCACCAATCCACTATCTTCACCCAACTATTTCTCCACCAGCTCCCCTCCCACATCCGTTCCGCCAAGACCGCCGCCAAAATCACCATCCAAACCATGCTCCACGCCCGCTCCCTTCTCCAACCCGGCATCACCGAAATTGAGCTTACCCACCACATTCAAACTCACTTTCTCAAGTTAGGTGCCCAAGGCCCTGCTTTTCCTCCCATTGTCGCTTTTGGTCGTCACACCGCCGTTCCCCACCACCTTCCCACCAGCTCGCCTTATCGCAAAAACCAAACCGCCCTCATCGACATTGGTGCTCGTGTCAATTCCGTCTGCTCCGACATGACCCGCACTTTTCTTCCCCCTCACCCCGAATCTCTCATGCATACCGTCGCTCGTATCGTTCACCTGGCCTACACCCGAGCCACTAATCAGCTCACCAGAACCAAACGTCCCTTCTCCTACTCCTCGCTCCACCAAACAGCCGCTCGAGTTATATCCCAAGCTAACTTCGGCTCCAACTTCATCCACTGTCTCGGCCATGGCATTGGAGTCTCAATTCACCAACCCCCATCTATCTACACCAAATCTAAAACGCTCGTCTCATCCAATCACATCATCACCATCGAACCCGGCATTTACTTACCTGGAAAATTCGGCTATCGCCACGAAAACACCCTTCTCACCACCCGCACCGGATTTGTCACCCTCACCCAAACCAAAAACCTCGATATAATTTCCCCATGATCCGCCTCCTCACTCCTACCGATTCCAGTCAATACCGCCAGCTCCGCCTCAAAAGCAGGCAGACCGATCCCGACGCCTTCATCTCTACCTTCGAGTACGAACAACGTCTTCTGCCAACATATTTCTCCCACCTTATCTCCTCTACCACCCAAACCCCCATCTTTGGCATCTACGGCATCTTTGACCAAGACCACCTCTTCGCCCATCTTCAATTTTCTCCCGAATACCTCCCCAAACAATCCCATCTCGCCAACCTCTTTGAGCTCTACGTCAACCCCAGCCACCGCCGCCAGCATCTTGCTACCCAACTCCTCCAACACACCATTGGCCTCGCTCGACACCATCCACCTCTTGAGCAGCTACATCTGAAAGTCATCTCCACCAACCATTTCGCCCAAAGTCTCTACCAATCCCATGGCTTTCACCACATCGCCACTCGAGAGAACACCATCAAATCACCCGACGGTACCTACAGCCACGAACACCTTTATTGCCTTTCTCTTTTTATCCCATAAGATTTCTGGTAATATACCCCAAATGTCACAGCCTTACCCAGATAAATACGATCGCCAACTCATCCAAGCCTTCGCCAGCCTCGAATCTCCTTCAGAAATCCAAAACTTTCTTCGCGACTTGCTCACCACTAAAGAACTCAAAGAAGCCGCCAACCGCTTTCGCATTGCCACTCTGCTCTGGCAAGGCGACAAATCATACCTCGAAATCTCTCAGGAATGTCACACTTCCACCACCACCGTCACCCGTGTCAACGACTGGCTCAGGCACCATAAGCACCAAGGTTACGCCACCATTCTCAAACGCCTTCACCCCAAGACCTAAACCACTCCCAATCACTCACTTTTCGTTTACAATTTGACAGTCACTTTTTTCGTGTTATACTTCATGCCACCATGTTAATAGGCTACAACGCAACCAGTACCAACCATCATCACAACCCCCCATCTCGGAGGTTGTCTCTTCTGGTACCTTAAGCACCAAGCATAAACTCTTTCACAACCTCCGTCCCCGGAGGTTTTTTTATGCCTCCATTTTCTCACCCATCAAGAATCATTACTACTAAATATGTCCAACAAAGAAAAACTCTACCAACCAGCCAACCTTTATCAAACAGCCCAGTGTTACAAACTAGCTTTCTGGGGATCGCCTTGGAAGGAAGCTTTTGTCAAAGACAAAAAATTCTATCCGGCCACCCCAGAACTACTTATCGACGCCAACTGGAGGTTACAAGATTACCAACGAGCCTATCCTATGCGCCAAACGGCCGATTACATTCGAGCCGAAGTCACCAAGCCTGGGGCCGTTTTTAGACAAATTTTCAAACCCAACTCCCAAACCGTCATTGGCTTCGGTTGGGGTTATTCCATCCCCTACGCCGACATACTAGCTCAAGACAAGTGGCCGCAAGCTAGCCCCAAGGATCAGACCATCTTAAGCCTTCTCATTAATCGCTTCACTCTTAGAGGTTCATTTTGGTATCTGTCCGAAGTCGGTATTCGGCCTCACTACCAAGAGCAAGGTCTGGGTACACAAATCGTCCGCCAACTCATCGATCAGGCTCCCTGCAAACAAATTGTTATGCGAACCAACCAAGACTCACCGATGGTTAGCATCGCCAAAAAATTCGATTTCGTTCAAATCCTCGGCCCTTCAGTTGACAAATCAGCTCCACCTCCCACTCCATCGTGCATCACCAATCTCAACGATCCTCAAAATCCCAATCGAGTCCTTTTTTATAAGGGCCCTATTATTAACAGACCACCCAATTGGTGGTTACAACAAGCTTCACAAGCAGGACTTTTATGAACAAAACTCTTATCCTCACCGCCACTCACGGCGACGAAGACTTCTCTCTTTCAGTCGTCAGGAACCTGCGACAAAAATACGTCTTCGACTGGTTGGTTTCTAACCCCAGAGCCCTCGCGCTCAGACAGCGGTTCACCGACTCCGACCTCAATCGCTCGGGACCAGGCAATCGCACCTCTAGCCAATACGAAGTCCGCCGTGCCCGCCAAATCATCTCCAAGGCCACTCAATACGATCGGGTTATCGACATCCACGGTACTACTGCCAATAGCGGCATATTTATCATTCTCTCCGACCCTAACTGGCAAAACATCGAGTTCGCCAAAACCATCAATCTTTCTCGTGTTGTACTCTGGCCATCCCTCAAGCCCCAAGGTCCTCTCACCCAATTCATTCCCTACTCCCTGGAGATAGAATGCGGACCTAAAAACTCCCCTCAAATCGTAACTCAACTCAAAACCGTTTTATCCGACTATCTCTCCGGCAAGCCCAGGCAAAAACCCCAGTCCTACTACATCGTCACCGGCAGCCTTCCTCAACCCATCGGCCAATCCATGAAAGATTTCGTCGCTACCAACTTCCAAGGTAAATCCTTCACCCCTCTCTTGGTCGACCAGTACCCTGGCATCAAATGCTACTGTCTCCAGCAGTTAGACCAACCCCTCGATTTCAATACTACCAACACACCATCGCAATAACTATTATTTCTTGTTTCCAGGATGATAAAATGACAACCATGAACAAAGCCCCCCAAACCCTCAAAGGCTTCCGCGACTTTTTGCCCGAGGAAAAAAGAAAAAGAGACTGGGTCCAAAAAAAGATCGTCGAAGTCTTCGAACGCTTTGGCTTTGAACCACTCGAAACCCCTACTCTCGAGTACGCCAATCTACTGCTTGGCAAATATGGCCAGGAAGCCGACAAACTCGTCTATACCTTTAAAGATCGCGGTGACCGAGAAGTCGGCCTCCGCTACGACCAAACTGTTCCCACCGCCCGAGTCCTGAGTCAATACCAAAACGAGCTCCCCAAATTTTTCCGCCGCTACCAAATCCAAAATAACTTTCGTGCCGAAAAACCACAAGCTGGCCGTTTTCGCGAATTCACCCAATGTGATATCGACATCTTTGGTACCACCAACCCCCTCTCCGACGCCGAAATTATCACTTGTACTGTCAACGCTTTCAAAAATATCGGCTTCCCCAAAATCAAAATTCTCATCAACGATCGTCAGGTTCTCTTTGAAATACTTAAACCATTCACTACTGACCAAGTTGATATCTTTTCTATCATTCAATCAGTCGACAAACTCGACAAGCAAACTCCCGAACAAGTCACCCAAGAACTAATCTCCAAAGGATTAACTTCACCAAACGCCTCTCAAGCCCTCGACTCCATTAAATCCACCTCGCCTTCGGATAATCTCAAAACAATCTTTGATTACTTATCTTCCTTGGGAATTGATCCCGAAAACTACATCTTCAGCCCCACCACCGCTCGAGGTCTTGATTACTACACCAGCACTATCTTTGAAGTTCAGCTTCCAATCGAAGGTTTGGATATCGGTTCATTCGGCGGCGGCGGCCGCTACGACAACTTGATCAAACAGATCGGGGGTCCAGATACTCCAGCGGTTGGAATTTCTTTTGGCCTCGACCGTACCGTCGAAGCCGCTAATCTACTCAGCCTTGTCCCTTCTCAAAACTCCACAGCTCAAGTTTTAGTCACTATCTTTGAAACCCAATTCTTAAACCAATCACTCCAAGCCGCCACCCAACTCCGCCAAGCTGGCATCAACACCGAAGTCTACCCCGACTCTACCAAGCTCGGCAAACAGTTCAAACTCGCCAACCTTAAAAACATTCCCTTCGTCATCGTCATCGGCCAAGAGGAAGCCAACTCCAACCAAGTCACCTTAAAAAACATGGCCACCGGCGACCAACAAACCCTCCCCCTCGACGCCGCCATCACCCAACTCAAATCATCTACATGAACTCCACACCACACAACAACAAACATCTTCATTTCTACCCCGATTCTTGTCCAAACTCCCCTACCTCAACTTTAAATTTTGCATTACATTTTGATATTTGATTTTTGACATTTGAATTTTCTCCCCCCTTGACCCTTTCCCCTCCCCTCTGCCATCATATCTTCATGCTTTCCCCACGCCGCCTTGCCTACCTCGCCCTCTTTGGTTCAGTCTTCATCTGGGGCATTCATCCCATCATCTCCAAACTCTCCTTTCACTACGTCACCCCCATCCAGCTCTTAACCTATCGTTATTTCATCGCCGCTCCTTTAAGCCTCCCCATTCTTTTCTACTACCACTTCATCAACAAGCTTTCCCTCCCTCTCAAGCAATTATTCACCATCATCGGTATTGAATTCCTCATGAGCCTTGGTCTTCTCCTCTACTACCTCGGCCTCAACCTTACCACCGCCACCGAAGCTTCCATAATCAGTCTCCTTGGTCCCGTGTTTACAACCATTGCTGGAATTATTTTCCTCCACGAACACGAAGAAAAACACGAATGGTTGGGGCTCCTCATTGCCTTGGTCGGTAGCATCATCATCATCATCGAGCCCATCATCACCAACCACAGCCTCCAAGCCGAATTCTCCCTCCTCGGCAACTCTCTAATCCTAATCCACGTCATCCGGGGTGCTCTGACCTCTATTCTGGTCAAAAAGCACTTCAAACACATCCCCAAACTCTATGCCACCGCTCTAGGCACATGGATCAGTCTCGCCCTTATGCTCCTTCTTGCTTACCTCTCCCACCAATCTCCCGACCTCGCCCACCTAGCCCTTCCCTCCGTTTCCACAACCGCCATCTACATGGCTATCTTCGGTACCTACGTCGCCTTCACCCTTCACCTCCAAGGACTAAATTTGATCGAGGCTTCCGAGGCCAGCCTTTTTTCTTACCTCGAACCCTTAATCGTCATCCCCTTAGCTCTCGTCGTACTCCAAGAATCCTTCTCCTGGCCAGCCGTTATTGGCATTCCCTTGATTCTACTCGGACTCATTCTCGCCGAATCTAGACACCCTCACTCCCTGAATCTACTCAAACGTCTCCGTACCAACCACCACCCTCACCACTATTTACATAAATAAACACCCTCTATGGCCCACTCTCGTAAACTCGCCTATCTAGCTCTCCTTACCAATACCATCATCTGGGGCGGCGCCCTTCCGCTGGTCAAACCCGCTCTCGAATATTCCACCCCCTTCCAATATCTTTTCTACCGCTACACCATCGCCACTCTCCTCATCTTTCCCGTTCTCATCATCACTCTTTACCGCTCTAGACCGTCCATCACCGATCTATTCCGAATCATCCTTCTCGAATCCACCGTCCTCATCCTCGGCCATTCACTTTTATACTTAGGTCTGGCTCGCACCACCTCCCTCGAATCCTCCCTCTTGGGTATTTCCTCTCCCGTATTTATCACCTTGGGAGGTATCTTCCTTCTTCGAGAAAAGGAACAACTTCGCGAACTCATTGGTCTCCTTATCGCCCTATCGGGTACTCTTCTTATTACTCTCGAACCCTTCTTTGCCGGCACCAATAACTTCTCCGGCAACTTCTCCGGCAACCTTCTCGTTCTCGGCTACGTCCTTATCTGGGTTACCTACAATCTCATCGCCAAACGTTTTTACTCCCGTATCCCCAACAAACTCTTTATCACCGCCCTTGGCACCACCGTTGCTGCTCCTGCTCTTGGCCTCATCTCTTTCTTCACCACTCCCCAATCCACCGACCTGGCTTCATTTGTCTCCCACAGTCTTCATATCCTATCCCTTCCCTCAGTCGCCTTCGCCAGTTTCTATATGGCCATCCTCGGTACGTTAATCGCCATCCCCCTCTACACCTTTGGCCTCTCCCAAATCGAAGCCTCAGAAGCCGCTCTCTTTACCTATCTCCAACCCTTAATCTCTATTCCTCTTGCCATCTTTTGGCTCCAAGAATCAATCACCGTTCTTGCCATCATCGGCCTCTGCTTTATTGCCATCGGTGTCGTCATCGCCGAAACCCGCCCCCGACCCTCCAAGTCCCCCTATCCTCCCCATACTCTTCAAAAACACCCACTTTCCTGATAAAATACTCCTTCATACTAACTCAAGTCTCTACATGAAGCCAAACATTCATCCCAACTACTACCCCGACGCCAAAGTTACCTGTAGTTGTGGCAACACTTTCACCACCGGTTCCACCCTCAAATCTATCCAAGTCGATATTTGTTCCCAGTGCCACCCGTTCTTCACTGGCGAAATGAAATTCGTCGACACTCAAGGCCGCGTCGAAAAGTTCGAGGCCATGCGTCAAAAAGCCTCCAAACTTAAAAAAACTAAAAAATCCCCAAAAACTCTCGACGAGCCCACCACCCAAGAGCAACCTCAAACCCTCAAAGAAATGCTCACCCCGGTTCAAAAAAAGGCCTCCAAAAAAACCGCCAAGTCCTCCCCCACATCCAAAAACTAACTCCCTAGTGCGCTATACTATGCAAACGGCCTTCTAGACTGCCGTTTATCTTATGACATCCGCCACCGATCAGCTTCAATCCCAGCTCCAACAACTCGAGACCAAAATCAAAGCCACCCAGGCACTCCTCCAGGATCTCCAAATGGCTCCCATGGCCCAAGAAGACCTCGGCCGACTACAAGAGCAGCACCAAGCCCTCACCCAATCCATCGCTGCCCTTACCCTCCCCCTAGATCTTGCCTCGTCTCCCTCCTCCGATCTATCTGACTTCAACCAAGTTACTCTCGAAATCCGCGCCGGCGCCGGCGGCGAAGAAGCCAAAATCTGGGCCGACGACCTTCTGCGCATGTACACCCGCTTCGCCGATACCCAAAATTTCATCGTCGAACCTCTTGACTTGAACGTCATCAAAATCAAAGCCAACCGCATCTATCACCTACTCAAATACGAATCTGGTGTTCATCGTGTTCAGCGCGTCCCCACAACCGAATCCCAAGGCCGTATCCACACCTCCACCGCCTCAGTCGCCGTCCTTCCCATCATTCCCGCCAACAAATTAAACATTCACGACGAAGATCTCGAGTGGCAATTCTTCCGCTCCGGCGGCGCCGGCGGCCAAAATGTCAACAAGGTCAACACCGCCGTCCGCCTCATTCACAAACCCACCAACACTAGCATTACCTGCACCAAAGAAAGAAGTCAAAGCCGTAACCGCGAAATCGCCCTCGACCTTCTCCGCTCCCAACTCTGGGAAATCCAAGAAGAAAAACGCCTCGGCGGTCTCGATGCCCAGAGAAAAGCCGCCGTCGGCCGCGCCATGCGCGCCGAAAAAATCAGAACGTATAACTTTCCTCAAAATCGGGTCACCGACCATCGAATTCACAAATCCTGGCATAATCTAGACTCAATTCTCGAAGGAAACATCCAATCACTTCTAACAGAAGTCGCCTCTGTTCTTAGTCTGCCCGATTCAGACTAATGTCCAAAGAAAACCCTATTGTCTACAGTTATCTGTCCACAGCTAATCTCAGTTCCATCCACTGGAACATTAACCACCACAACCAATTCCAACAAGAAGCCACCTACGATGCTTCCGAACTTGCGCCACTTTGGCCGGTGGTACTCCAACTGCTATTATCCTCAGACCTTCCGCTTGATTCTATCCAATCAGGCCACGTCCACTTCAATCCCTATGCTTCTCCCTACAACATCTTCACCCGACAAGTTGATCCTCTTCGACCTAACCAAAAAATCGACTTATACAATTTAGGCCTTGCCTCTCCCCCACTTTCAGTTGCCGCTCTCCAAAAACTCGAACAGCTCAAAGCCAGACAAGATCAACCATTTTTTATCGCCACCTATCCAACCCTCCACGATTATGGCACTTACATCAACCCGGCCATCCAAACTGTGCTCGGGGTATTTGATGTCCGCCTCACCCCACAAGAGTGGGTAAAAAAATATCCTCAAATCGTGGCTGATACTTACCATATGAAAGAATCAGTCGGAGACGGTTCTACTCCGCTTGCCAATCTGCATCACGTCCTAGAATTGTTCATCCACCATCATGTTCTCACCGAACTCCATTTCCAACCAGTCAGAAGCGTAGAATCAAACCAACTAGACTCAGAACAAATCACCATCCTTCAAGGTCTAACAGGCTACTATCCCGACTACACCTCTCCCGAAGCCCAACTGCTACACCTCGTCAAAAGCGCTGATTATCTTATTCCCATAGTTATTGAAATCACTCTCAAAGACCTAATTCAAGCAGGTATCGTGGAAACCAAAAATGGTTTTTTTGTCAACTGGAACCAAGTAATTCAAGCCCACGCACAAATCGCTGATTTCATTCGGCGTGTATAAAAACCAAAACTTACTACTCCCCACTACTCCCCATCGTTACCAACACTGTCTTGTTTTCACCTTCTCGCCAGTACT
>CAYNFZ010000037.1:5630-11041 GCA_964396725.1 uncultured Pseudomonadales bacterium | reverse complement strand
GATCGAGATATTGCCGGCGAGCAGATTGGAAAGCTGCGCCAGGAAAAGGGTGGGGCGCAGGTCGCCCATCAGCCGTTCGTTGAGAAAGGCGTCGGGATCGGCCGCCTGCTTCATCCCGCTCATGATCGTCGAGTCGACGGTCAGATCGCGCTCGCCGCCGCCGGCGGCCACGATCATGTCCATGTGCGAGAGCTCATCGGCGTTGCCTTTGACGCCCGCGCTCTCGAGCGCGAGGCCGACCTCGACCTCGGTTCCTACGAACGTTTTCTCGACCAAAACGTAGGCCATCAGAATTTCACTACCATGGGACAAATCTACTCAAAAGTTATCCAAGACGGCAAAAACTTAAACTTCGACGGCGCCACCATTGAGACCATCCCCCACGTTCCCTTCGAAGTCATCTCCCGCATCAAACAAGCCGCTTCCGGTTACGATATTCTCTTGATCGAACTTGGTGGTACCGCCGGCGAGTACCAAAACGCCCTCTACTACGAAGCCTACCGTATTTTAAACCTCGAAGATCAAAAACGCGTCCTCCATGTTCACGTCACTTACTTTCCCTTCTTAAAACACGTTGGCGAACTCAAATCTAAACCCACCCAACTCTCTGTTCGTATCCTCCATTCCCTCGGTATCCAACCCGATTTTATCGTCGGTCGCGCCGAAACCGAGATCGACGACAAAAGAAAACAAAAAGTTGCTTTCTTCGGCAACCTCGACCCTACCGACGTTATTTCCGCCCCGGATCTTGATTTAGTTTATGAACTCCCCCTTATCTTCCACCAACAAAACTTCGATACTCGCGTCCTCCAGAAACTCTCTGCTCCCGTAAAAAAAATCAATCTCAAACCCCACCAATCCTTAATCAAACAAATCAAATCCCCCAAAACCACATCTGTTTCCATCGGCATCATCGCCAAATACATCAAAACCGGAGACTACCAACTTAAAGATTCCTACGCTTCCCTTATCGAAGCTCTCCACCATGCCGCCTGGTACCACCACTTCAATCTCAATCTAGAATTCATCGACGCCGAAAAACTTGAATCCCACCACCAGACCACTCTCGATCAGCTCCAATCCGTTACTGGTATTATCGTCCCCATCGGTTGGGGAAGCAGGGGAGTCGAAGGTAAAATTTCCGCCATTACCTACGCCCGTACCCACCAGGTTCCCTATCTAGGTCTCTGCTATGGTATGCAATTGGCCGCTATCGAATTCGCTCGTAACCTCGTCGGTCTCAAAAAAGCCCACACTACCGAAGTTAATTCCCACACTCCCCACCCCATCATCCACCATATTCCCTTCGACTCTCAATATCAAACCATCAAGGGCGACGGCGCCAGCATGCGCCTCGGCGGCTACGATTGTATCCTAAAACCCCATACCCTGGCTCACCACATCTATACCAAGCACCACCAGTTCAAAAACCGCTCCCAACACCTCATTTCCGAACGTCATCGCCACCGTTTCGAATTCAACAATCACTATCGCCAACAACTCGAAGCCCAAGGTTTAGTCATCTCTGGAACTTCCCCCGATGATTTCTTTGTCGAAATAATCGAACTTCTCTCTTCCATTCATCCTTTTTTCTTGGCCACTCAAGCTCACCCCGAATACAAAAGTCGCCCCTGTAAACCCCACGGTATCTTTATCGAATTCCTCACCGCCGCCCAAGACAATTCCTAACCACTCCCACCTTGTAATACCGCTTTTAGCCTGGTAAAATCCTTCACAGCTCAACTTTTACTTTTCACATATCAGTTACCTGCATCGCTCATATGGCCAACTCGTTCACTTTTCAAGATCAAACCTTTCACACCGGCGATACCGTCAAACTCCACCTCTCGGTTACCGAAAGTGACAAAACCCGAATTCAAATTTTCGAGGGTTTAATCATCGGCATTCGAGGTCGAGACCTTGGAAAATCCATTACCGTCAGAAAAATCGCTACCGCTAGTGTCGGCGTTGAACGCATCGTTCCTCTTCATTCTCCATTGCTCCAAAAAATCGACTTAAAAGCCCAAGGTCAAGTCCGTCGCGCCAAACTCTACTATCTGCGAAGTCGCATCGGCAAACAAGCCACCAAAGTCAAACTCAAAGACACCACCAACTCCAAACCCATCACCAAAACCACATCCAAAACCAAGACCACTTCTTCCAACAAATCCAAAACTACTCCATCTTCCAGTGCCCCAAAATCTCGGTCTACAAGGCGAACTTCTCGCCAAAAAACTACTAACAAATAAGGGTTATCGCTTTCTTACCCAAAATTTCCGTACCCACATCGGAGAGATTGATCTGATTTTCCGTGACCACCAAACGATTGTTTTCGTTGAAGTCAAAGCCCGTACCCACACTCTTCACGGTTTACCCCAAGAAGCCGTCACTCCCACCAAACTTCGTACCATTCGTTCCGTTGCCCAACTCTATCTCCTCCAGAAAAAACTTCACCACCTACCCGCCCGTATCGACGTCGTTGCCGTCAACTTTGCCCCGACAACTCCTCGATTGACTCACCTCCAAAACGTTTCCTACTAACTTCAATCTGTTACAATATTTTCGCCCCTAGAAATACGGCCTCGATCTCAAATATCAATCATTCCTTACGCACCCCATCATGCCAACCAAAAACAAAAAAACTCCCCCGCCCACTCCCCAGCTAACTCGCTTATCCCAAGACAAAGTCATCGCTGGAGTCTGCAGCGGTTTGGCCGCTTTCTTCGGCCTAGATCCCGTTGTAATACGCATCATTTTCGTTATTCTCACCCTCTTCCAAGGACTTGGGGTTTTTCTTTACCTCCTTCTCTGGATCACTGTTCCCAGATCAAACAAGCAACACAAAACTTCCTCAGCTGTCATTTCAGCAAACGCCGAAGAGATCAAGCAGACCGCCGAGAACATCTTTTCCAAACTTGACGATTCCTCTTCCCGCTCTCATAGCTCACTGGGATTATTTCTACTTATTCTCGGAATCGTATTTCTTCTCATCAATTTCAACATCATCTCTTGGGATCAATTCTCCAAACTCTGGCCTCTCGCCCTGATTCTTTTTGCTTTAACTCTCCTCGTCAAAAGAAGCTAAACCATGAAACACTCCTCCATTACAGGACCATTAATTATCTTGTCTTTGGGTATTTTTCTCTTGCTTCGTAACTTCGGCCTCCTTCCCGCCCACATCTTTTCCACCCTCATCAAACTCTGGCCCTTGCTCCTTATTTTTGCCGGCTTAGAACACCTGCTTCAAAACTCTTGGCTTTCCAAAGTCATCATCGGTCTTATTGCCATCATTTCTGCTTGTTTTCTTCTCGCCCCCACTCTGCCGCTACCAAAAATTTTTCCTTCTCTTCCCATTCTCTCCCGCCTCCAATCCGCCACTCGCACTCAAGATTTTTCCTTCACCCTCAAATCCTCAGATTTCCCCTCAACTAGCCTCACCCACCTCCGCCTCGAACTCGACCTTCCTGTGGCCACCATCAACATCAAAGACACCACCGCCCTCCACTTAGTCAACTTTCTCGCCCAGAACTTCCTCCAACAACCTCAAGTTGACAAAAAACTCGACAATTCCACCCTTTCTATTCGCATGTCCACTCCCGACCAAGCCGGACCCAACCTTCCCCAGGTAAACGCCAGTACCCAAGTTACCCTCGGCTGCCAGGAGTTACCCACTCAAATCGATCTATCCCTCGGCGTCGGCTCCATCCAAATCCACCTCGATCAAACCCCTCTTACTGGCCTTTCTGCCAAGGTAGGTACCGGTTCGATTCATCTCCAGCTTGGTTCTCAAACTCTGCCCCGCCAACCCATCACTCTCGATACCGGCGTCGGCTCTATCCACCTTTCTCTGTCTTCCTCCATCGGCTACCAACTCCACTACGACTCGGGCTTGGGTTCCATCCAAGTTCCCGGCACCAGCCTCTCCGGCTCCGGCACCTACACTTCCACCAACTTCACCACCGCCGACCAAACCATCATCATCCACGCCCACACCGGCCTCGGCTCCATCAATATATCAAGAAACTAGCCACATTTCTTTTGAAATGTTTTTTCTGAAAGTACAAACACGTGTCAGACCGAACCCTCACTCACAACATAGAAGCAACAACGAATCGACCAGACTCTAGAACTTTTATTCCAATTAACAAAATATGGTTAAATCCCGCTACTAAGGCATTATCAGGCTTTTCATTTGATGTTCAGCCCTCACCAGATGATCTGAGAACAAGGTTAAATCGAGACTATAATGAAGTTGAAATAAGTCTTGCACTCAAAGCCATGAAGCCTCCAGAGTTGCTTGCATCTGGTTTCAAAAGAGCCCAAGACTTTATTGCGGATTTAAGAACTCAACTTGGTCTGTCACACCTTATTCCTGAGCAAATGCGCATCGCCCTCCTGGAAGAAGAGTATTACTTATCCCTACATCAATCATTTCTAGGTGCAGATGGATTATATACCGCAGGGTTCGCTACCGATCACCTCAATTCAGTGGTGGTAAGGAATATGCCAAACTTGCCATCCTACTTTTTAGCTTCAGTGGCACTACATGAACTCGTCCACAAGCATTTGGAAACAATTATTGTTGTTTATAGTTCAGATAAGGGGCCAGAAGATGGCTTTCATTCTTTCACTGAAAGTCGGCGTTCTGGCTTGAGAGTCAAGCGCAACCCACATCTTTCTGATACCGAATCCAGTAGTGATAATGTTGGCGATTTTCTCAACGAGTTATCAAACATGCTTATCCAATCTGAGTTCATTAGTCATCTTGAAGAAATACCTGAGCAGAACAATGAATTTTCTGCTGAATTTCAAGCCAAACGACGTCATGTAGAAAATGTTATGGGCAATCATTCACATCTCATTGTAAACACAGTCAATGGGTTAAGAGTGGCTTTTCATTCCTCGATAGTGCACTTTACAAAATCCGGGGAATGTCTTCTTGAAAAGCTTCCAATTTCACTTCTACTTATGCAGCTGGGTCACGATCTCTCATTGTTGTGTGGCGAATCAGAGGGAGTGCCATTGTGGAAAGCTTTACTAAAAGCAAAAGTAAATCCTAGATTGCAAAATTTTGTCAGGAGAACCATTGACAATGCAATTGAACCTGGGTTCTATTCAAAACTCAAGAATACCAATATGAATACGGCAGAACTACTTCAATTGATCACATCAGTCCAAAGTAAACTATACGAATTGCCAACACCAGAAACTAACACCCTCTCAAGTTTCCAAGTCGCTAATCTCACCACTCGCTAGAACTTCGTCTCACAACACTCTATCCAGCCCAAAAAAATGTGGATAAAACCCCCACAAACTCGTGTAGTATAGGCAGTTAAACACTACTCCGATTACGATCAGCACTTTTGCCATTGCGGGCAGCTTTGGCTTCAGCACTCCCAGCAACACCAGCC
>CAYNFZ010000037.1:1020-5620 GCA_964396725.1 uncultured Pseudomonadales bacterium | reverse complement strand
CACAAACACCAAAAAATCCAAGCTAGACCGATAGCCAAACTGCACCATTCCAATCCCGAAGTACATTAGCACCGGCACCGCTAGCACCAACGTTGCCACCAGCGCCGCCCCATCCAACCCCTTGCGCGATACATTGATCAAATAAAGCAGTAGGGGAGACGTAAACCACAACGCCATACCCCACTCATCCGCTCGCAAAAAAGGAAACCACGACACAAAGCCTTCTCCCGACAACTTCACCATTTCCGGCGCCTTCACCAACATCACATACAAATTCGCCGGAATGTGTTTTACACTCACAAACCCATACGCCAAATTCGACTGCATTTTGGCATTTTTGAGCGTTTCGTTGTACTGGTACCCCGTCTCCGTCGCCTTTCCAAATCGTACCCAGTTGTACCCTCCCACCAACCCCACCGACAACGCCACCGGCACCGAAAGTTGGAGTAGCTTTTTCCTTGTTTCCTTTCCACCCAACGCTTTGATCCCAAAGTAAACCACACTCGCAAACAAAGTCAGCCGCGTCATTCCCGCCACCCCCACCAACAGTCCCATCACCCACCACCGTCTCCGTCCCACGTATTCCCACACCGCCACCAGCACCAAAGTCGTCCCCACCGCTTGCGCCAAATATGTACTGATGTCGGTTATCGAAACTTGGAACATACTCGTCGAAAACACCCAAAAAATCGCCAGCCATAATCCGTCCACCAGCAAAAAATCCTTTTTACGCGCAATAGAATAGGCCGCCGCCAGGGAAACCGCCAAACTCACCAGCCCCAAAGCCAACTGTGGGAACTCAACTCCCCAAATTAGTACCGCCGGCATCAGTAGCACCGGCGCCAATGGTCCCAAATACAAGTACTGTCGTCCTTCAAAAGTCGCCACATCCACCCCCAACCGTGTCTCTTCCGCCAACCACAATTTTCCTTCCAACATTCTCCCGGCCAACAAACTCAAATGATTCTCTCGCCCCAGCGTCGGGATCAACTCCGGCGTCAGCGTTCGATTGATCAACCACGTCGAAAACAAAGCAAATCCCAGCAACCCTCCCAGCACCAACCTCTCCACAGATACCTTCATTCTCACATTATAAAATCCCGTCAGCAGTTTTCACCAGCAAACCAATCCATTTGATATACTCAACCCAATTGTCAGTCACAAGAGGTCCTATGGGTGTAGAAAACAAAAAACAGTCCCTCATTCCTGAACCCGATGAAAATTACCAAGCTTTTCTAGCCGCTCAAGAGGCTGGAGAGTTCGACCAATACAAACCAGACACCTGGGTCGCTTACGCCAACGGAGAACTTCTCGGCATCGGCCAAACCCCCGACGACATTAAACAATCACCCGACTGGCCCCCTACAATCTCCGGTAACTATCTTTTTATTCGCATCAACCCATCGCAATAAGTAGTTCATCTCCTCTTCCTTCGCCTCAACTATCCCGCAGACACCCAATAAACCAAACTCCATTTTGTAACCCTAGAAAAATCTTTATCGCTAAAGCTTCGGAAAGACACAGTCGAAAAAAAGTTACAAAACCTAACCCAAAGTCATAAAAAAAGTCGCCACACTGCGACAATTTTTGTGACCCCGGAGGGAATCGAACCCTCGTTGTTGGGATGAAAACCCAAAGTCCTAACCACTAGACGACAGGGCCAAACTTATCTTGGCCATCAACTCGCTTAGCGAGTGGCCACGTAATTTATTCACCTATTTTACTAGAGAACCAGGCTTTTATCCATAACCGACTAGTGATCCATTTTCCCCGCACCATGAGCCATTCCTCCGTATTGGCAAATAATCCTATAAATTTCTATAATACCCCAAGTTCCTTGACAACCTATTTAGCAGGGAGACAACCTCATGACCACCTCCCAAGCCAGAGTCCTAGGATACCTAGCAGTTCTCGGTTTTGGCCTTTTGGTCTACCTCATCATCGGATTCCCACAACTACCCTCCCAACCCTCTCTCATCCCCATCTCCCCGTTGGCTGCCATCATCACCACCGGTTTAGCCGCGGGCATTATCCTAATTCCCGTTTCCTTCATCATCGCTCTCGTGATTGTAGCCGTCTCGTCCACTCTATTTGCTTCTGCACCCCACGTCTGGGTTCACTCCGTGTCAAGAAAGCCCATCCACACCGCCAGCTACCGCGAGGCCCTCAGCCTCTATAAATTCAACCCTCTTCCCGTTACTCTCTTCGTCTATTTGTTCCTCTTGGGTATGCCCGACATCTGGGAATTGGTCCAACCTCGATCTTTCATTTTTACCGCCCTACATGCCCGCACCTACTTTACCTTCGGTCTGTTACTAGGATCAGCCCTTACCCTTCTTCTCCTCTGGCTCAACTACCGCCTCCCTCACGTCAAAAGCATCTTCAGCCTCGATCCCAACCAACTGCTTCGTCAAGGAAGCCCCTTCCTTGGCGCCATCGAATTTGTCTGGCCGGCGATCTTTCTGGTTCATACAGTCATCCAAGTTGCCATTTGGTGCGTCTACCCAGCGACTTCACCACTGGCCTTCGTTCAACTCCTACCCATCTACTGGGTTTCTACAGTTTTCTATCTCGTCTTCCAAATCGGCATGCCCCTTTCTATCCTGCACCTCATCGGCCGCAGAAGAAAACACGACATCCTACTTGCCCAACAGCACCAAGCCGAACAAAAAGAGTTAATCGCCTGGGCTGAAGCCTATCACCCCGAGTTGTTACCCTTTCTCCGACAACGTCGTCGCCACCACTGATTCTTCACTTGCCTCTAGCAGGGTTTGTTTCACAGTACCCCGTACTCGTGACGCAAACCCTTTTTTTGTTTCTTTCATTTCCGAAAAAGCCCCACTCTCTGCTGTACTTTTCAGATGTCACCAATCCTTCAAGTCAACCATCTCGCCAAACTCCACCCTACCGAGAATGAGTGGGGGCCTGCCTGACCGTTTCTACCATTCTACCTTTGGTTTATCTTGCTCTGGCCATTCTCATCATAACCGCATGTTCTTTTAGTCACCTGTAACTAGTGTCGTGCTCTTTTTAATTGATTCCGTCTACATCTTCTCTCACTATCCAGTACCCCTTAGTTCTTCATTCCCTTTCCCTCCAAAACTTTCTATACTATTACTACTTACCAACAGTATTATGGAGTTAACCATGGCTTCCCCGCTTGACAGCCTCACCGGTCCCGAGGCTCAAAACTTTATCAAAAAAATTGAATCCATCTTCAAAGTCGCCCCCCACCTCCCCAAAGGTATCATCAACTTTCTTGTAATGATCGTCCCCTGGGGGGCCCTTCTTGGAGGTATCTTTGGCTTAATTGGCAGCATATCTTTACTCACCGGATCCAGTTTAGGTTGGGGTATGACCAGATGGCTTCGTTGGGCAGGAGTCAGTACTACCTATTACCTGGTTCTTGGCGTTTTCCAACTCGTCACTAGTGTCTTGCTCTTGCTCGCATTTAACCAGCTCAAAAACAAAAAATTTGCTGGTTGGATGCTTCTCTTTTGGATCAGCCTCATTGGTATCGCCCAAAATGCCGTCGGCATCTTTTTCGGCTACAATAGTATCATCGGCACCTTAATCAGTGCCGTCATCAGCCTCTATCTGCTGTTTGAAGTCAAACCCAGCTACAAAAAATAATCCAAGCCAAAGTCTTGGTATTTCTCCATATAACCTGCGGTATTTCATAACGCCAGAAAGATCGGTCTCACACTCGAGACATCTTTGTTCAAATCTCGCTGCTTATTCATCTCTCACATCCTCTGTCAGAGTAATTTAGCCATTTGTCAGGCTATTTTGGATTAGATGGCTCACATTCCTGTATAATACCCTCGCTTGATTTGGTACTTTGCACTTTCACACCCATAAGTAGTTGTTTAGCCGGGCTACCAGCCTCATATCGATCTTGCCCACAAAGGAGAGGAACATGTCGTTACTACGCAAGTTGTTCTTGCCTGCAATTCAAATCGGTGTATTTCTGTTGACCCTATTGTCCCTAGAAGGCTCCCTCATCCATGTCCTAACCTGGTTTACATCTGGAATCAATCACCTTCAACCTCTAGCTGACGCCGCTTTCGCGCTCCTAACCTCGGTCATGCTGGGACAATTATATCTAGAAGTAGTG
Organism: uncultured Pseudomonadales bacterium; assembly: GCA_964396725.1. Taxonomy (GTDB): domain Bacteria; phylum Patescibacteriota; class Microgenomatia; order UBA1400; family CAYNFZ01; genus CAYNFZ01. The sequence continues at coordinate 1,503 of CAYNFZ010000037.1, read as the reverse complement.
CGCCAGCGATTTTTATTCAAAACTCGGACTTGTATCTGGTACTTTCTCTTTTTAGTGTTGTACATAATCCTCCCACCAGAAAGTGCCGAATTACCTTTCACCAGCATCTTTGCCATCGTCTTGTCCGTGGCAATGTTTGTTTACACAGCCACGCGATTCAAACCTCTCTACGGCCAGTACCTCTCCTGGATCGACCACCGCGTCAGCCGCGCCTAGCTTGCCATTTTGCCTCTCGCCGAGCGCTCTTGCTTCCCAGTAAGCAGCCGCTCGGCTATTTTTTTCTAAAACAATCGCCCTTGCACAATCACATTTTCCGTATCGCCCTTTGGAATATACGGCCACACCATGGCTTTATTCCTTCTCTCACGCAGCAATCGAAGCGTCTGGTAAACCTCATCAATCCTATCCAACCGGTTCTCCATCCATTTTCGTACATCATTTTCTTCAAATTTGCTTGGAAACCTGATTTCTCGATAAACAAAC
>CAYNFZ010000037.1:0-1010 GCA_964396725.1 uncultured Pseudomonadales bacterium | reverse complement strand
CTTCAGGAGTTAACTGCCTGTAATACATCTCCACCCCTTTTGTAGTCAGGTCAGTCCAATGCACTTGTACCGGCCGCATCTCATCATGTCCCAACTGATTTTGGTACTCGATACCGTACATCTTATGCACACTTTCATCTCGTAATGCAGGATGAACTCTATACCTAGTTCTGGCTTTCCTTGCCTGAGTTAGCATTTCTCTCACTCCCGCCATATACATAAACGCCTGCACTTTTGTTATTTCATCACTCAAATCCAGATCCCGACCAAACTTTACATCCACCACCGTCGACACCCCATCTGGATTCACCGCAAGATAATCCACCACCATATTCACCTGCACCTTCACTCTGTTAAAGGTTACTTGACACAATACCAACTGTTCAGTCACTAAATTGCGAAAAGGATCAGTTTCTATCATCACCGTTGATGAGTAAGGATCCAGCATCTCGGCTACTAGCACCTTATGAGCCTCCACCACTCTCATCTCAAACCGCTCACTCTCTGGCCCAAACCACACTTTCTCTACTTGATCAGCCGAAAAGTAATCACCCCCCACCCAACCTTTTTGTTTCGCCCGTGCTGCTTTCGAACCCGGTTTGACAAACATATACTTTTCTTTTTGCTCCCGCCACCTAGCATACCCGCGCCCGATTGCCATTTCATAATCACAAGCGCCTAACCGATTGGCTCCCCTTTCTTCCCGTATCGACTTCATGATTATGTTGTCAATCAAATGCCCTTGGCTACCCAAGACCGTTCCCACCAACTCGTTCTCAGTCATCACCCACATATCCTCTTCAAGTGATTGTCCCAAATGCCCCAATCCAAACACCAATGGAATCAATTCCATGTCAGAGATAGACACTATCTTAAACTTTCCCCGCTTGTCAGCTATGTTGGCCACTCTTGGATCTTGACCAAATTCTAGTCTTATCCGCTCAGTATTCACCCCACCATCCAACCACATTGCCAGCTTTACATCAACCTTTTCCACACTTTCAAAATCG
>CAYNFZ010000036.1:0-11201 GCA_964396725.1 uncultured Pseudomonadales bacterium | reverse complement strand
CTGATCATTTTGTTTGTAGCAATAAATTTATGCTGCATAAAAACTTCAGATTCCTCCAAAGTAAACCGTATCTTACCAGGAGTAACCACCCATTGCAAGCTCAACACCCACTTGAAAAATACTCTCCACTTGCACCCCAATCCAATAGATCTATAATCGCTTCAAATCACAATTCATTGTCCATTTATATGCCCCCCGAAAAAAAACCTCGAAGTCCCCTATCCGTTCACGAAACCGGCCGCATCCACCCCGGTGACCCTGATTCCAGTAGAATAATCAACACTATCCTTGTGCTCACAAGACACTCAGTCGTCGAAACCAGTACCACTCTCCAAAACCTCGCCCGCTCCCTCAACCAAGAACCCCAACCCACACCCACCAAAAACAAATAGCCTTCCCCAAAACCCTCACTCCCCCAATCCATTCCACTCATCCAATATTTCCTCCAACACTCTTCGAGCTCTCTCCAAATCATTCCTTCTATCCCACACTACGCTCCTCTCACCACCCTCAAAATCAAAATCCGAGTATCTCAAGTTCACCACTCTCGAATCTCGCCCCGACAACATATATACAAACATCAAAACCGCATAATCTTCAGGTACTCCATCAAACGAATACACCGCCACAGTGTTTTCTCGATCGTGATCAACTGTCATGTCATACGGTTGCGTCAAATCCAACACTGAGCAGTCATGCTTCCACCACCTGAGCGTTTGCTTCTTCACCACGTCCAATTTGCCTCGATCCATCAGCAGCTTGTACCTCCTTATCAACTTACTCACATCACAACCCACATCCAAACCAACTTGCACCCCCACATCGCCTCCTCGAATCGAAGACACCACCATACCAGGCGCCACACCAGGAAAATCATCGATATCATCTTCCCCGCCAGCCTCATCCGCCTCCACCAGAGGCAAACCATCCCGAAATGGCATCAGCGCCACGTACCGCACCAATACCGGCACCAAAGCGTACTGTGCCAACTCCAACCCATCCGCTACTACAAATCCCACCTCAAGATCCCCGTCCGCACCACTATCATCCGATACCAACTCCATCATCATTTCCACCAACCCCGAATCATTTACCGCCCCATCCAGTATTTCAAAATTCCCCCGCACTACTCTAGACCCAGCCTCATGCTCACGTGCAAATTTCTCCACAAAACCCAAATGCTTTTGTCTTGGACCATCACTTCTCAAAAACCGCTCTACATCTGCCATATCTCCATCGTACCAACCTCACCCAATCCCTGCAACCACTCACCTCACTCTCAATTTAAATCCGCCCTCATTTGTTGCGCCACCACCGAACCCGGAATGGGCGCCACCAACCCACACTCAGCCAAGTTTTCCAAGTTCTCCTCCCAACTCACTCCCATACTCTCCAATTCCATCCTCGCCTCATCTTCCCCTCTCACTTCGGTCACCAAAAAGTAAGGTAACCACGATTCCAAATCATGAGGTAAACTCGCTCCAATCCCCCCAGGTAAATACTCTACAGGCACTGCCAACAACCACGTATTACTTTTACGACTCCTCAAATGCTCTTCAATCCTCACCAGCGGCAATTCCCCAAAAGTCATCCCTACCTGAATCAAAAACTTTGTCCACAGTTCCGCATCCTGGAAACCATCATAAAGCTCTATATTCATCCGCAACAACTCCCAAGCATCCGCTCCCAACTTTGATTCTTTTTCCGCCATACAACCGCCATTCTACCACATCACCACAACCAAAATTCCGCACCTATTCACACTTCGTTTCTCCCTTTGCCAACACTCGCCCATCCCGATAATCAATCAACATCCTCTGCCCCAAGCCACAACTGACCACCTCAATCGCCAATCCATTCTCCACTAAAGTCGTCGTTCCAATTTCTAAATCCGCCGCCCACAACCCATTTTCACGCGCTACAGTTATTGCCTCCTCTCGGCCCACTTCAAACTCACACAGCGTCGTATCCGCCACACAATTGGGAATAAACTCGGCACTCTCCACCGCTCCATTTCTCACCACTATCTCCACCGTATCATCCACCTGGTACTCTCGTATCGACGTAAAGTGATAAACCAATCGGTACCCGTATGCCCTCACCGACCCATTCACTTTCTCCGACCGCGCCGGATCCAACACAAACAAATCAAAGTGGTCCCGACCCACTCGCGAAATTATGTACCGGTCCGCCACATGTTTATCGATTGTAGGAATCCCCTCAAATTTCGGCTCCACCAATCCTTGCGCCAACTTGGTCAAACCCGAAAAATATCCCGGCACAATCACTCTCTCTCCCAAATACACCACATATACCAGCACCAGCACTAAAATCACCCGCCTCAGCACATAAAACCTTCTCAGCGCAACCGACACCACCAACCCCAACACCGCCGGCGTCAGCCACTGCGCCGCACGAATTATCTCTTGATCAAACACCAACTGCCCTTCACCCATTGTGTCTCTAGCATACCAACTCTACCTTCAATTGCCAAAGTCTATCCCCTCATGCGCCAACAACCACCGTTTATTTTTCACTCCCCCGCCCGAATAACCTCCCAAGCTCCCATTAGAGCCCACCACTCTATGACACGGCACCACAATCGGCACCGGATTCTTTCCACAAGCATTCGCCACTGCTCTGTAGTCTTTCGGCTTCCCCACTCTCCCCGCCAACTCCTTGTAACTAATCGTCTCTCCATAAGGAATCTTGGCAATCTCCCGCCACACTCGCTTCTCAAACTCCGTTCCCTTGGCTCGTTTAATTATTTCCGTCACCGACGGACTCAACTCAAACTTCCTCCGCCTGCCCCCAAAATACTCCACCAACTGCTTCGTCACCACCGCCCCTCCTTTTCCACCAACCACCTTTCCCCTTCCTGCCAACTCTACTCCCACCAATCTTCCTTCCTCCAACGTTACCGCCAACATCCCCACCGGCGTTTTCACCAATTTCGTCTCCATTTACACCTCCAAGATCTTCTAATCTACACCTACTCACACCCCAACCTTTACAGATAAACAAACCCTCACTGCAACCCCCTCCACCACTGCCACCCAGTCACCACTTCCCCCGCCACATTCGTCTCCATAAACACATGCGGATAAATCCCCCATATACTCGCCAAATAAAAACAATTAAACACCACCCCCAACACAATCAATCCTTTAGCTACCCCCGACAATTTCGGTTTCAATGCCGCCATCAACAACAACAGCAAAAACGGCCAAAAATCCAGTGCATACCGATACCCAAACTGAGAAAAACCTACTCCAAAGTACGCCAGCACCGGTAGCGCCAATACCACCACTGCCACCATTACTCCCACCACTTCCTTTTTGCGCTTCAATTTTCCCAACATCAACAACAACGGCGAGCTTATCCAAATCGCCAGCCCCCATGGATTCACTTTAAGATACGGAAACCGCAGCACCAACCCTCCACCTGGCTCCAATACCGGTTCTGGTCCTATTAAAAACATCGCGTACAAATTCGTCGCTACATGTTTCCAGCTAAACATCCCGTAACCAAAATTCACCACCATCGGATAGGTAGCCAACGTCACATTGTATTTGTAACCCGTCTCCAGAATCGATCCAAACCTTCGCCAGTTGTACGCTCCCAACAACGCCATCGCCGCCACCACCGGCACTATCAACTCCACCCACTTCCTTCTCGAAATCTTCAACCTCATTCCCTCCCAACCTAAAAACACCACCGAACCTACCAGCACCAACCGCGTCAGCCCCGCCAAACCCACTAACGATCCCATCAACCACCACCGTCTCTTGCCATAATACTCCACCAACGCCCACACCACCCACACCGCCCCCAGAGCCTGCACTTGGTAGGCCGACAAATCCAGCACACTCACCCCCAGCATCACCGTCGAAAAACAAAAAAACACCGCCCACCAGCCACAATCTTCATCCGCATACCCTTTCCGCCGCGCCATCACAAACACTCCCACAAACACAGCCACAAGCGATCCCAAGCCCACCATTATCTGTGGAGTACCACTCCCCAATACCCACACTATCGGTATCAACACCATCGCCGCCAACGGCCCAAAGTACAAATAAATATTGGCAAAGTAATCCACCACATCTCCAGAAGGATGATTGCCCGCATCCAAAGACAACTTCCCCTGAGTCATTCGCTGTGCCAACAATACCAAATGATTTCCTGGCTCATACCGATGCCGATAAGTCGTTGCCACAATCAACTCCAAAGACACTATCGCAAACACCAACACCACCACCAACCCCACTCCTCCCCAGTCCAACTCCCAACCCTTCAACAATCTCCTCTTCATCCCTCCATTTTAGCTCATCCTAACTCCAAAACTGAGGATAGTTTTTCATAAACCGCTTTCGCCTCTCTCCCTTAAGTCCCGGAATAAACGGCCGGAAACTATCCAGCTTCTCCACATTCCGATTAAAGTGAAACAGCAACTTATTCACATAGTTGGCCAAATCCTCATATGCACGCACATTCTCGATATAAAAATACTTGTCCTTCCGATTCCCCGCCGCCGACCGCGCCGTAAACGTCCCAATCCCAGCCACTGCCTGAAAATACCCTTTGGCATAAGCCCCCGTGTCATCGATCCGATCCAAAGTCAACGATAAGTTATACCGATTCCACGGCGTCGTATAAATATATTTCGTCAACCTCCTATTCGTCAAAATAAACACACTCTTCCTCCACAACACATAAACCCACCAACCCCCCAAACCCACAAACAACACTGCCACCAACACTGCCACCATTCGCGCCAACTCCACCGCCACTCCGCCCCATACTATCAACACACCCGGCAACCATATCGCCACAGCCAGCATCACTCCACCCGCCACTAATAATCCCAGCAATCGTAGGACCAGCATCACCTTGGCCTCTCGCGTCACATACAAAATCCGCTCATCACTCGCCTGACCCGGAAACCGCACATCCTCATACGGAAACGTAAATTTCACCGCCTCAAATAATTCTCGCATACCCGTATTTTACCAGGCCTTCCTACTTCTTCCGTTTCATCACCCTACTTATTTTCTCCACCACTCCCCTGTCTTCCCTATTCTCCACATAATAAACCAACACAAACGCATCAATCACCAACCCCAGATACGTTGCCACCACTCCCACGATCACTCTCCACGGCGCTTCCACTTGTAGCGCCGTCACCCCCAACATCGTATCCAAACTCAGAGATCCCGCCGCCAACAAACTTGGCAACACTCCCAATACCAGCAGTACCAAATTCATCCCTACAGTCAACACCACAAACGCCACCAATAGTATCAACCTTCTCGGCAAAAACCGTCCCACCATCGCCAACGTCTTCGTCAACCCTTCTTCTTCCACCACCAACACCGACAGAAACACTTTCACCGCTAAAATTCCTACCATCACCAACAGCGACAACACTTGCGCCGCTACACTTACCCAAGCATTCTGACTCACAAACTCCACCCACAACCTCGGGTTATTCCACGCCAACACCAACTGCCGAAAGATCCCTTCTCCCGTTCCCAACAACTCGCCCTCAAAATAATTTCCCACAAACCATCGTGTAAATAACAACACCAACACCACCAGCGGAATCATCCCCATTACCGCCAACAATACTACCGCCGGTACTACCTTTTTCATATACGTCACCAAATTCTTCCAAAAATCACCCCAACCTACTTCTTTCTTTTGGTACGCCCGGTACAACAACACATACTTTGTTCCCAACCAACCCAAAGTCACCAAGATCAACACCACTTTAACCACCCCATGCACCCCAAACCTCGAGTAAAACCACGGCAACCACGAAAACACAAAAGCCACCATCCATATCCCCCAATTCTTATTCACCAACCCAAACGCCTTTGAGAGTGACCCCACTATCTGCTTCATAAATCCATTCTAGCAAATCCGAGAGCCCACCATGCAACCTACAACCCCCCCCACCGTTCCACCATCCTTACCACCTCAGGATCTCTTCCACTAAAATACACAGCCTGCCTCCACACCTTCTTGGCTTCTTCATCTTCATCCAAATTATGAAATAACATTCCCTTCATCAACAAATACTCTACCTGCTGTGGATTCCCCACCAACACTTCCTCAACTACTTGCAGCGCTTCCTCATACTTACCCTGACTCATATATAAATTCGCCAGAGGACCATAAGAATAATAAAATCCCGGATCCATCTCAATCGCCCGTTGATACTCCCGTTCCGCCATATCGTACTCACCCATCTTCACATATGCCTCCCCCAAGTTGTGGTGTGGATGCGGATTCACATCTGCATAAGAAACTGCCTGCGAATAAGTCAATACCGCATCCTCAAATCTCCCTTTATCCGCATACGCCATCCCCAAATTGTTATACAACCTCACTGACTCCCCATACCCCATCGTATATTCATAAAACCGCACCGCATCCCCCCAGACCCAATTCTGCCGCAAAGTCAGCACTACACACACCAAACTCAACCCCACCAACATATAGTTAGTCATTTTATTTATTGGGATTTTATTGATGATTGGTGATTGATGATTGATGTAATTGAAAATCCCAAAGATAAATATCAAAAATCCCACCATCGGCACATACAACCAATGCTCATAAATCAACCCATTTATTGCCACAATTCCCGATACCGGCATCATCATCATCACATACCACCCATACCCAAACCAAATCCACACCGTTCGTTTCTTCCTCCACTCCCTCCAACCCACCACAGGTATCACTACCAAGGCAACCACCATCGTCACAAACCACCAATTCAACTCCACAAACACTTCACTCGTCCGCTCCATATGCAAAGGATACGGCCACAGTAGTAACCGTGGATATGTCCAAAAAATCTTTCCCCATGTCAACAATCTCACCCACAAACTATCCGCATACGGATTGCTCACCTCACCATAAAAATTCAAGCTGTTATCAAAATTCAGCACCGTCAGTCTCAGCAACAAATAACTCCCCAGTGCCCCCACCATCGCCCCCACCGCCCACACTTGAGCTCCAAATTCTACCAACAAGTTTTGCACCTTAAGTTGTGTTTTTGAGCTTTGACCTATGAGTTTTGACTTTTGGAATATTTTTACCAATAACACCAGTAAAAATATTCCAATCCCCACCACCGCTATCTCCTTGGCCAGTATCGCCAAACCGTACAAAACTATCGAGCATGCCAATAACGCATTTCTCGACTCCCAAATAATTTTGAATTTTGATTTGTCATTTTGATTTTTGCTGTTTGATTTTTGATCCACTGCCTGCTGTTCATTGTTTCTTGTTTTCTGCTCATTGTTCATTGACTTCACAAACAAATACAGTCCACAAAAAAGCAGCAGTGCATAAAACGAATCTCCTCGGGAATTAATATACGTCACCGCCTCGGTTTGAATCGGATGGATAATAAAAAACAACGCCACCCAGAAAGGCATATCCAATCTTGCCAGCCAATCAAGCTTTGCAGTTTGAAATTTGGAATTTACTATTTGTTTGGTTATTGATGCTTGGTGCTTGGTGATTTTCTTTTTACCTTCACCCAAACCCTGAGATTCTCCTCCCAACTCTTCAAGCAAAAGGTACAACACCACTCCCCCCAGAACATGCATCAGCGTATTCGTCATATGAAACCCCACTGGATTCAAACCCCAGATCGCCCGGTCAATTGCATACGACAACGTCGTCAACGGCCGGTAGTAGTTGCTCACCACCCCCGCCCCTTCCGTCGTATTACTCACAAAAATCCTCCCCACATGAGCCAAAGAAGAAGTGTAAACATTTTTTACGATAAACTGCTCGTCATCCCAAATGAAAGGATTCGAAAACGACGGTAAATACACCAACACCCCCACCACAATCAGCAACCACCAATACTGAGTTCTCTTCACTCTGCTAACATAACACAGCTTCTTAAACTTCGGCTACCTCATCCAATTCCCAATTGTATACTCTACCTACTCACCAACACCAAACATCCATGCCTCCACTTGCAATTCTCAAACACCCTCCCCACCTCCTCAAGATTGGCCTCGGCATCTTCCTCATTTATTATCTCCTCCCCCTCACCAACCCCAATCTCCTCCCCGGCCAACCTGGAGATGTCTATACCTACCTTTGGCAAGCCGACTGGTTCTGCTCCAACTTTTTCCCCGGCCACTTTCATTCCCTTGCCTTCTTCTACCCCCACGGTATCGATCTCTCCGGCGGTTACGTCGCTCCTCTTACCTACTCCGCCACCTGTCTCATTAACCACACCGACCCACGCTTCATTCTCAAGCTCATCTACACCCTCCAAATCATTACCCTTTTCACCATCAACTTCTGGGTCGCTCGCAAATCCTTCAAAAACATCTGGCTCCAGCTATCTTTCATCTTCCTCTACTCCTTCTCTGGCTTCTATCTTCTTCGCATCAACCACCACATCGACCTCATCTCCACCATCTGGGCCGTTGGTCTCGTCTACACTCTCGCCCACAACTTCCGCCCCCTCCAACTCAAATCTTATCTCACCCTCGCCCTCGGCCTCAGTCTCTCTTTTGCTAGCTCCTGGCAAAATATTCCCAATCTTATTCCTCTCACCCTCATTCTCACCCTCCCCAAATTCCACTCTCTCTCATGGTTTCTATCTCACTTGTCCACCCTTACCCGACGTCTCCTCCTCTCCACTCTCCTCTTTCTCATCACCTTCCTTCCCTTTAGCTTACCTATCATCCGCCATAACCTACACCCACCCCAACTCGAACCACTAACCCACCAACAAACCTACTCCACTACTATCGCCAGCTACCTTATCCCCAACAACTCCCTTGAATCACTCTTCACCTCTCTTGCCACCACCATCTCTCGCTCTCACTCCTTCCTAGAAGCCTCCAATCCCATTGATTTAATTATCTTGACCCTTGCTCTTTATTTCCTCTACCAACAACACAAAAACCATCGCCTCAAACTCAAACATCCCACCACTTTCATTCTCATCACCTACCTCCTCCTCTCATTTGGATCCAAACTCACTTTTTCCGGCACTCCCACCATTCCCCTCCCCTACTACTCTCTTCTTTCTCGCATTCCACCATTCAACCTTACCCGCACTCCCGGTCGTTACGGCATCGTCCCAGTCTTTCTCCTTTCCCTCATCACCCTCCAATTCCTCGATCACCATCTCCATCTAATCAAACCCCGCCTCCGCTCCAAACTCCCCCTCGCTCTCACTACCTACAGCCTCATCAGCACTACTCTTATAGCCAATAACTTCCAGCTCCCCACCCATTCCGATTATTCCATCTTTCAACAACCAACCCTCACCACCATCCGCCAAGACCCCACACCCTCGATTCTCCTCCATCTCCCTCTCATGATCGGCGTCAGCCAAAGTTCTGCCTACACCCAAGTCATCACTCAAAAACCCATAATCAACGGCTATATTTCCCACGCCATTCAAACCACAGACACCCTCACCACTCTCAAACAAGACCCTCTCCTCAGCCAACTCGAATGCCAAGACACCCCCTACTCACTCACCTCCACCCCCACCAGCACCATTTCCGCTTCCACCTTCACCCAATCCCTCCACCACCACCACATCAAATACCTTATTGTCTTCAATCCCCACCTCCACCACCCCTCATGCCAACGAGTAAAAACAATTCTCACCCCACTTCTCGCCAATCCCCAACTCACTAAACCACTTCCTGAATCCAACCAACTATTCGACATCTACCAAATCCTCCCATGAATCGCTACTTCACCAACACTCTCCGCCACCTACTCGATAACTACTTTCCGCCTGTAATTCGCAACAACAAATTCTTTATGTATCCTTTCTTCCATCTGGCTTTTCGCGGCCAAAACATCGACACCGCCATGAACTTCAAATCCCTAGCTCCTACCATGACCACCCAAGACATTAAAAAACTCTACCAAAACTTACCTTCCATCTCCCGCGACCGCCCCACAGACCTAAACTCCGACTCTCTCCAACTCATCACCCAAACTCTATCAAACTACCACGGCTCCCTGCTCGACATCGGCTCCGGTTCCGACTTCTTCCTCAACCATATCCGCCCCCTCAACTTCACCGCTACCCACTGCGACATCGCCACCCCCACCCACTCTCAATTTCCCTTTGTCACCGCCACTATCGAACACTTACCCTTCGCAAACAACTCCTTCGACATCGTCACCTGCTTCCACACCTTAGAGCACACCCTTCATCCTGACCTAGCCGCCCAAGAACTAATCCGAGTCGCCAAAAAACTCCTTATTATCGCCACTCCCCGCCAACGCTATTATTACTACACCCTCGATCTACATCTCCAATTTTTCCCCCAAGCTAACCACCTCACCACCCTCTTCCCCATCACCAAATACCACCTCCAAGACATCCACCACGATTGGCTCTACATCGGCTATCTCAATTAACATGGCCCACATCAACACTCTCATTTCCCAATACCCCAAGACTCGCCCTCCACTCAGCCCCCAACATCAAAAAATCTACCAACAGCACTATCTCAAAAACCGTCACGGCCACACTCCCGCCACCGCCATCTCCAATCGCTTCGAAACCTGGCTCCACTACCAAATCGCCCTCGATGTTCGTCACACTCATAAAAAACTTTCTACCCTCGAAATCGGCGCCGGCACTCTAAACCAAATCCCCTACGAACCCCATCTCGGCCCCTACGACATCGTCGAGCCATTCACCAAACTGTACCAACACTCACCCCACCTTCCCCGCATTCACACCATCTACTCCGATATCAATCAAATCCCCACCAAACCCCGCTACCATCGCATCACCAGTATCGCCACTTTCGAACACATCACCAACCTCCCCCAAGTCATCGCCCGCTCCTGCCTCCTCCTCAAACCAGAAGGTTGCCTCCGCATTTCCATCCCCAACCAAGGCAGCCTCATCTGGCGACTAGCCTGGCAATTTTCCACCGCCCTCGAATACCGTCTCAAATACGGCCTCAGTTACCACCAGCTCATGCGCCACGAACACGTCAACACCGCCTCAGAAATCCACACCCTTCTCCAATACTTTTTCCGCCGCATCCAAACCACCCACTTCGGCCCTAGCTCCTACTTTTCCCTCTACCACTTCTACCACGCCACCAATCCTCGCACCCACCGTGCCACCAACTACCTCTCATCTCTCGCCTGAATTCCTTTCTCCTCCA
>CAYNFZ010000035.1:9305-11690 GCA_964396725.1 uncultured Pseudomonadales bacterium | reverse complement strand
ACACCATCCAATTCCACCAACTCCCAATCTGCTTCATCCGCCATCACTTCAAAGGCTTCATCCAGCGCCACCATCACCACCGACGACAAACACGCCAAAGCCTGTTGTTCCACCGCCGGCAACTCTGCCCAAGCATCCTCACTCCCTCCAATCATCCACAACGTCATCCACTCATCCACCGCATCAATCACCCCAAACCTTCCCGGTTCCTTCTTCCAGTCTCGATGAAAACATCTTCCCACCATGACCATCTTCCTCACCCACGACTGTACCTCCTCGTCATCCTCATATTCCGGCATCGCTTCCGCCTTTACCACCGCCATTGCCAACATCCCAAACACCTGTCTCTCATCTTCACTCTCAAACCACGCCCCTTCCTGCTCCACCTTCTCGTACCACCTTCTCATTATCGGATGAACTCGATCGCAATCTGACTCGTCATCCAAAACTTCCAACCTCCTCTCTGCCAACTTCCCATACGCCTCAAACAAACTCAAATCCCCTTCTGCTCTACTCACCTCTGCCTCCCCCTTCCAATCCTGCAATTTCCCGTATCAACTCCACCGCATCTCTATTCCGCAACCGCTCGTCAAACATCACTTCGCCAACCACATCCAACTGGCCTTGCTTTAACGCCTCCACCCCCACCGCCAACAAAAAATCACTCACCATGCTCACTCTAGTTTCCACCAACCCTCCTCTAGCTCCATGTGCTTCTTCATCGGACACCCCACCACTATGTCTCACCCTATCCCACTCATCACGAGTAAACTCATCCTCAGACGGTAGAATTCCCATCACCTCCTCCTCAAACTCCTCCAGCTCCCACATTAACTCTCTCCACTCCTCCAAACCCCCTCCTTGTATCAAATACTTCCACAACTCCATCTTAGCTTCGTGACGATCATCAAAATCTCCAATCAGCTCCACATAATTCTCAGCCAAAACCGGATCTTCTGTCATCACCAGTCTCATCATCACCCTCCACACCCCGTCCCCAACTTCCCCCAACCTCTCCAGCGCATCCAACGTCTCCATCGCTACCCCAACTCCCTCCGCTTTCCCCACCACTTTCAGCAGCTTGCACTCCACCACAGCCCAAAACTCTTCTGGCATCTCCATTACTCTAGCCAATATCCCCCGATTATCTCTTCTACTACCGTACATCTCTTGATGATACCAGCTCAAAAACCCCTCATCCTCCACCAACACCTCCAGCAAATTTAGCATCCCCAATGCCCAATTCTCCTCTCGTTCTCGCTTTGGTTTCTCATCTTCACTCGGATAGCCCAACCGACCCACCGCCGACCAACTTCCTTGCATTGGCTCATCGGCCATAGCATCCACCACATGATTCAAAGCTATCAAATACCTATTTTGCAGAAACTGCTTCTTTTTCACCGACCCACCCCTCATCTCTCTTGCCAGCAATCCCAACCACAGTTCCACTTGAGCCACCCGATCCAAATGACTCATCACCTCGTCAGCTCTCTTCCATTCATCATCATCTATATACGCCTCCACCAACGCTCCCACTATCTGATACTGAAGTGCTCGCCAAATATCACCTTGCCAGTCCACCACTTTCTCCCCCTGCTCTCCCATCAAACTACCACCCCCCAACATCTCCAACTTCTCCCTATACTCCCGTTCCAACTGCTCAAAATCCCATTCCATCACTTTCCCCATCTCTCGACCAAATTCCACATAACTGCTCATTGCCGCCCCTTCTATCAACTGCCAGGACACCAAGCCAGTCGCCTGAGAAACCAAATCCAAATCCCCCACTCTTCTACCAGTTTCCACCACAGCAGCCACTAGGGGTTTCATCAACCTTTCCCACTCTCTCCCTCCAACTTCAAGATCCTCATACGGTACTACACTACAACTCGCCAGTTTTCCCAAACAAACCTTGGCTGCCTCACTCTTGCCTTGTTTTAACAAGCATCCCAACCACACCGCATCCATATCCGCCACACACCCTGGATCACTCAATGCATTTAACCTATTCTGCCAATATCTTGTTTTTGCCCATCTATGAATACTCGTTTCATCCCCAATCCCCAATCTTCCCACCGCCTCCACCAACTCCACCACTCGACTCGTATCTCGCACTACATCATAAAAACCCGACAAGCCCCGGTCTCTGTCCGAATCCAGCTCTCCCCAATATCCCAACTCCTCAATCTTTCTCACCACTAAACTTTTCAGTTCTTGCCTGGTCTCCTCCCCACTCTTCGCACTCCACTCTGACCACATCTCCCCCGTTTCTTCATCACTTGGCATTTCCCGTTCATTACTCATTATCGACAGCTACTTAACTCTTAATTCGTAATTCTTGCCCCGCCTCGCGGTGAGCCCTAGCGAACTTTGCGAGGTTCCTTG
>CAYNFZ010000035.1:0-9205 GCA_964396725.1 uncultured Pseudomonadales bacterium | reverse complement strand
TAGCTTGTAGCTTGTAGCTTGTAGCTTGTAGCTTGTAGCTTGTAGCTTGTAGCTTGTAGCTTTTGAATATTATATCCCCCCTGGCAACTCGAGCATGGCTTCCCCTTCCAATCCGGGAATGGACCCCAAGCACATTCCCGAATTGGAATACACTTCCCTGGCAAATCGAGAGTCATTATCCACTCACTGCTTCACCCCACCTTTATTTTTTTACTCCTACACCATTCGTCATTCACCCTCTCCATCTGGCAACACTCCTTTACAATCCCCATCTTGTATCTTGTCCCCACTCCTACTTCCCAAACACTCCCGGATACTTTTTCCTCAATTCCGCCAACAAAAAATCATCCACCAACTCCTCCAAATCCTCCAACGATGTATTCCTCTTCGGCTTTTTCACCCTATCTCTCACCAACCTCCCCATCACCTGATTAAACTTCTCATTCTGTTCAAACATCGCCTGTAACCGATACACGCTCGAAGTCGACATCGACAACACCCTACTCATCTTAGGTACACTCCACCCCGATTTTACCAACACCCACACCATCAGCCGCTTCACCACCATCTCCTTCTCCGTACTCGTCAAAATCCCCTCCAACACCACCTCACTTTCATCGCCACTCATATTCTTACCCACCAACTCCACCATCTTCTTCCACATCTGATTCCACCGCCTGTCTTCAATCTTGGTTCCCGAAACCTGCGCCATCATTCCTCCTTATTAGCCATCAATCGCTACTCCACAGTCTCTCACCTTTTCTCTCAAAATCCTATCTTTTCTCAATCCCATTTACCGCACCTTAATCTCTAGATTGGCTATCAATTATCATTTGGATTTGAAACTTGGTGCTTGAGATTTGTTTAGGTTAATTAGATTAATTAGGTCAATTAGGTCAATTAGGTCAATTAGGTCAATTAAAATAATTCTCCCCTACTTCCCATCGCTTCCCTCCCTACCAATCCCACAAACTTTAGCAGCCGCAACTGTCGCCTCCACCTCCACGGCTCCACCGCCAATCTCCACGCCCACTCCAGCCCCAAACGCCGCATTACACTAGGTGCCCGCTTCACCTTCCCCGCCCAATAATCTACCGCTCCCCCCACCACCATCGCCACCCTCACTCCAGCTTTTGCTAGTTCCTCTCGGTTCGCAGCCACCCACTTCTCCTGCCACGGCGCCCCATACGCCACCAACAACAAGCTTGGTCTCTTCCTCGTAATCAAATCCAACACTTCCGCTCTCTCGACCTCATTCTCACAAGCTACATCAAATGCCCCCGGGTGATACTCGATCCCAAAATCCTTCTTCCCAGGTTTCCTGCTCTCATTACTGGAATTTGGAATTTGGAATTTATTTGAAAATTGAAAATTGGTTATTGATAATCGCTCAGCTCTGCTGAGCCTCCCCCCCACTATCATCACCTTCAACCCCCTCTTCCAACAGATTCCTACCAGTTCCTCCGCCAACTCCACACCGACAATCCTCTCCACTTTCCCAATTTTGATTTTTGCCTGCCCGCCGAAGCTTCCGATTTTCGAAACGGCTGAACAAGCCGTCTGCGAAAATCCGTGAAGCGAATGGAGGGATTTTTGATTTTTGATTTGGAGTAATCGCTCTGCAATTACAACTCCTACTCCATCCGCCACCGCCACCTCTGCCTCATTCAACACTCGCATAAACTCGCCCTCATCGCTCGCCTGCACCACTTGCTCTGAATTTATCGTCACCACCCGCACCAACCCCTTCCCCTCCACCAATTTCCCCGCCAAAAACTCCACCATTTCCTCTCGCGAACCCAAACTCAATCCCACCCCCAACAAGTTCACTTTCTCTGCCATCTTCACCATAGTATCCTCCCTTGTTCCCCAATCACCCTTCCTCACCCTCGTTGTCTCAAACTTCGCTTGTACAACTCCAAATTCTCCAGCGCCACCCCAATTCCTCGAATCACACACTTCATTGGATCCTCCGCCACCGCACACGGCACCCCCGTTGTCTCCCGCAACAGCACGTCCAAATTGGCCAACTCCGACGTCCCCCCCGTCATCACGATTCCCTTATCTATAATATCCGCCGCCAACTCCGGTGGCACCTCCTCCAACACTTCCTTCAAAATCTTCACTACCTTCATTAGCGCTGGTTTCATCGCCTCCGTCACCTCTCGCCCCGATAGCTCCACTTCTCGCGGTAATCCCGATGCCACATCTCGACCCTTCACCACTATCGTTTTCTTCTCCTTTGTCTCCACCGCCGATCCAATCTGCATTTTTATCTTCTCCGCCGTTTGGTCTCCAATAATCAAATTATGTTTCTTCCGCACGTGTTTACCAATCGCCTCATCCAGCGCATTCCCCCCCACTCGGACACTCTTATTCACCACCACCCCTCCCAAACTAATCACCGCCGCCTCCGCCGCCCCTCCTCCAATATCCAACACCATATTCCCACTCGCCTCAGCAATTGGTACATTTGCCCCAATCGCTGCCGCCAAAGGCTCGTCAATCAAATAAGCATTCCGCGCCCCCGCCGACAACGTCGCCGACAGTACCGCCCTCCGCTCCACCTGCGTCGACCCCGCCGCTACACAAATCATTACTTCCGGCTTAAACAAGAACGATCTTCCTATCACACTCGAGATAAATGTCCTCAACATCGCCTCGGTAATCACGTAATCCGCAATCACCCCATCCTTCATCGGCTTCGACGCCATAATGTTCCCCGGCGTCCGCCCCAACATCTCCTTGGCTTCCTTGCCCACCGCCACCACTCGGTTATCATGTAAAGACACCGCCACCACCGTCTGCTCCTCCAGCACAATCCCCTCCCCCTCCAGCCACACTAAAGAGTTAGCTGTTCCTAAATCGATACCTATCTTCTTTGATAGCTTAACCATCAGCCCTCCCCACTAAGCGCAGCCCTGTATTCCACGCGCCATGAAGCTGAGGCACCAAACCCAGTTCATGGCAGGAGTTGTACGGGGCCAGCCAAACCAAAGAATTCGCCGTTCCCCAGTCTATTCCAATTTTCTTCGACAGTTTCACCACTACACCTCAATAAATTAGTCAATATGTTTGGCATTTGTAATTTGAAATTCAGCATTTCGCATCACTAATACGAATTATACTTCCCCTTTGCCCGCATTTCACCAACCTCCTCCCCAATGCTAAAATACTTTCCAAATGCCTCCACACCCTAAAAAATTCTGGCACCGTTATCACCGCCCCCTCATCACGCTCGCCTCTGCCTCCTTCATCATCGCGGGCACTATTATCGCCATCCAATTCGCCAAAGGTTACCGCCCCAACTCCACCGGCCAACTCCAAGGTACCGGTCTCCTAGCCGCCTCCAGCAACCCCACCGGCGCCCGCATCATCATTGACGGTAAAGCCACCAACCAAGTCACCAACGACACCATCAACCTCAAACCCGGCCGTTACGACGTCGAAATCTCCAAGGAAGGCTTCACTAGTTGGAAAAAATCCATGCTCATCGAGTCCGAGCTCGTCTCTACCACCGACGCCCACCTCTTCCGCTCCGTTCCTTCCCTTACTCCTCTCACTTTCTCTGGAGCTAAAAATCTCACCCCCTCCCCCGACGGCCAGAAAATCGCCTTCTCCATTGCCTCTCCCTCGGCCCAAATTAAAGCCGGCCTCTATGTTGTCGAACTCTCCGACCGCCCCGCCCTCTTTAGCCGCGGTACCAAACTAGTCGCCGAAAACCCCGCCCGCCGTGACTTTGCCGACGCCCAACTCCTCTGGTCCCCCGACTCCAGCCAAATCATCGCCCACTTCCCCTCCGCCACCTACCTCCTCGACACCAACACCACCACCAGACGTTCCCAACTCACCGACGCCTCTTCCCAACTAAGCCTTCTCCTCTCCACCTGGGAAGAAGACATCGTCCGCCGCGAAAAACAACTCCTCCTCTCCCTCCCCGACACCATGATCCACATCGCCACCGCATCAGCCAAAAACGTCTACTTTTCCCCCAACGGCGAAAAACTCATCTTCACCGCTACCGAATCCATCACCATTCCCAACAAACTCATCCCTCCCATTCCCGCCAGTAACTCCCAATCCGAATCCCGCACTTTAACACCCGACCACGTCTACATCTACGATCTCCAAGAAGATAAAAACTTCCTTCTCTTTACTCCCGACCAAATCACCGACTCTTTCACCAAACCCCAACTCGTCACCGATTTCTCCGTCTCCTCCCTCTTCGACACCACTCCAGCTACCGTCTCCGCCACCCCTATTCTCCAAGACCCAACCTCGCTTGCCCAAACCATCACCAACTTTCGTACCCAGTATTCTTCCTTTCCTTTCCTCAACTACCAGTGGTTCCCCACCAGCAAACACATCGTCATCAACACCAACGGCGTTGTCGACATCATCGAATACGACGCCACCAACCGCACCACCCTCTACCAAGGTTCGTTCCAGGAAAACTTCGCCTACCCCTGGCCCAACGGCACCCGCCTCCTCATCCTCACCAACTTGACCAACAACCCCGCTTTGCCCCCCAATCTTTACTCCATCAACCTCAAGTAACCCACCCCAATCCTCCACCTCCTTGTACGTCATCCTGAGCCTGAGTGAAACTCAAGTCGAAGGATCTAGCGAGCCTCGCGAGCGAACCTACTCCCCACTGCCATCAATGTGAATAATCCCTGCTTTGCAACAGTTTGCCCAGAGATCACCTAGCTCCTTGAAGTAACTTGATTAGCATTTATCATTTGGCATTTGAAATTTAGCCTTCCAAAAAAAACCCCCAGTTCAGCAAACCCTAATCCGGGGGACACCGCCATTTGTCAAAAATACCGAAAGTATTCACGTCGCCCGAAAGCAGCTCTAGGTTATTCCCTGCTATTCTTCCAGGTTTGAATCAGCCAAAGGTAACCCAGCACCACTCCCACCAGGGCCAGCACCCACACCGCAATCACAAACACTTCTTGAGCCACCACTACTCCAAGTTCATGACCAAGAGTGTTTTGCCACCAAATCACCGGCTGGTTCCAGTCCATCAGCAGAGTGGCGTTCTCCACCCACACTCCCGAGTCGGTAAAAGCTGTCTGCCACTCGCCGGACGTCAATTCCGCTTCGGTCTCAAACAACCGGTCACAGCCAAGATCCACTCGAGGTATCACCTCCACCCCTCGGAAGATTTCATCATGGTCAGGCGAAACCAGCCGGAAGTCTCCGCAACTGCGCAGCACCACCGGAATCGGTTCACTGGATTCCACAACCGTAAGCGACACGCCCGGTTCTACCAACCAACCCTGGACGTTCCCCACGGCCCTCACAAAAAACCCGCTAGGAAGTCCGCCTTCAGCTGACGCTCCAAACTTATATGATTGCCCCAAAAGAGCCAGCACTCCACCCGCCACCAGCACCGTCACGCCCACCAGCAGCAGCTTAAGCCCTCGGTCAGCCCTTCTCCAATCGCGCATCAACTCAACCATCTACCTTTCCTTTCACTCACCAAATCGACGATATGTTCATGTGCCGCCAGCACCTGGCTGACCAAACGAAATTCAATCTACACCAAATTATATCGCAATACTATGTAGTCAAACAAACACACTCACTTCCAAAACTGCACACTCATCACTATCCTTCTCCACAGTTCAGCCATCAACTCTTGCCAAATGTATCCATCAAGTTCCGAGTTCTTCTTCTTTACCACCCGCCCTTCCTCTTCAACTTCTCGCTCCCGATTCTCCACCACAAAATCTCGCAATAAACTCATAAATCTTGCAATCTCATTTCGATAAAATAATTCCTGTATATTCAATTGTGTTTCTACCAATCGCATTTGCTCCCATCTATCCTTTTCCAACCAATCCGCATCAGTGTGCAGCATTGCCGATATATAACCTGCTTCATATTCAGCACTACTCTTACTAGTGCTTGCCTTGTCATCAAGCTGCTGCTTGATTCGAGCTCTCTGCAGACTCACACCAGACAGTTCCAGTATTTGCGCCACCAATACTCCCTGCCCAAATCCTCCTCCCACATCCTCAATATCCTCCAGACAACATACCACCCACATCAATGCCCTACTCACACTGTTCTTCCACACTCTCTCCACACTCCCGCTCGGTAAATCCATCCACTTTAGCCTCACCGCCAAACCCATCACCACATCCACCATCTTTTCCTTTTGTATAAGAAAGGGTCCGTCATATTTTCCATCCATACAACGCCACCATTTTCCACTCACAACGCTTTCACCCCCCACTACTCGATCAAACAAACGCTGAGCCATCATATTCACATACCCTTTCTTGAGGGGGTGATCCTCCATTTCTCGCTCCATGGCCTGCAAACGTACCCAGCCTCTCAAACCCTCCTCATGTGCATGCAACTACCCAAACGTCTTTTCATCAAAGCCTAATCTCCGCTCTCGAGCCTTCGTCGTCATTTCTTCCCGAGCCCACCTGGCCATATTCCCAAACTGAGTCAGCCCAATCCCACTCAATTCCTCAGATCCTTCTACAGGTGCCACCAACAACCCTCGCCACCAACCCCTCAATTCTTCTGGGCTCAGCTGCTCTAACTCCACATACTCAGGAAACATCTCCCCGTCAAACATCAACCTTTCCCTCGCGCCCTCATTATCATCCTCGCTCATCAATAACAATTCCTCCAAAGTCACCTCATATTCCTCTTTTGGTTTCAACATTTCCCCAGACATAGTACCCTGGATTCTACCACGATCCCTTTCCCCTGCAAGTTACTCAGACACCGACTGGCTTTGAATTTTGGCTACCAACATCCGTTAAATCACACGCTGTGCCTCCACCTGGACTCGAACCAGGATCGGCGGTTTAGGAAACCGCTGTTCTATCCCTTGAACTATGGAGGCAAGTTACAGTGCTGTTCTTTCCGTTACCCGTCCCGCGTAGTTCTGAGCTTGTCGAAGAACGGAGTAAGAAACTACGGGGGCCTAACCCTGCAAATCTCTCTACATTTTACTACACCCTCAACCCTCGAACCGCTATTGGCTACAACCCATCAGCAAATCGCTTTCTCCCACTCCCCATTAGCTATCGAATTTCTACAGGTCGATTAGCCACTCTGCCCAATCCTACACACTATATACAATATACTAAACACAACCTACGCTTTTATTATTCCCCCAGATGTAACCATTCGACTTATCTATATCACTACTCAAATCTCTAATCTAATCACCATCAATATACATAGTAATATTCATTAATATAAATTAATACAATCTATCACATCACCATTTCCGTACTCACTTCACCCCTCATCCCAACCTTGTTCAATCCCAAATTCACACCCACATCTCACTCAATACACCCAAGCGACCATAGCAAGCAAGAATTCCGAGCCTATCGAATCTGACCAAGAACAAACCACCCACACCATTCCCCACCCGAAGCGAATTCAATGAGCCAAGGTCCTGAGCTAGTCGAAAGACACCTCCATCTTCATTCTGCATCCTCCCGCTTCCCACTCCCCATCTATCATCTCCCGACCAATCTCCCGTTTCCTAGCCTCTCACTAGCTTTAAACCTTGTACCGCCTTAGCCTTCACCTCAAAAATTCAGCTATCCTGACTTCCCAATCCCCTCGCATATCAAAACTCAACTCACAAACCCACTTCAACCTGCCCACTCCACTACTTCAACTACTTATCCCACCAAAAACCCACACAAATATTTCTACCTGCGCTTTGCATCACACACATCCAGACTAGCAATATGTTTCCCTCCCCGTCAATCCCCTTCTCCGTGCTAAAATCATCTCCAGACGGGGTGTAGTGTATCGGTAACACGCGCCGTTCGGGACGGCGAGACACTGGGTTCAATTCCCAGCACCCCGACCACACTCAGCATGGTCGGAATCAGCTCAGCTGACCGATTCAGCTCAGCCGAGTCAAAATACGCCCAGCATACCGACACCCGCTTTGTGTGGTCATACTCAGCTCAACCGATCAACCAATAAACGTATTCAACTGTGAACTCCACCAACCGTCTCAAAAAATCCCCCCTTCTTCTCTCTTGCTTTAACTAGATTCCGTTGTCAAATCCCCAGTCACCGCCCTCACCCCACCCTCATCTCTGCTAGAATATTCACCCACCACTCCTTCTCTTGCTCTTTCACAATCAATGATAGATTAGCTCCACCCAACGGAGCCAATCCCAGGAGGCTACCTATGAAGTCCCTATTTCGTATCTTCACCATCTTGGCTTTACTCCTCATCCCTGCCGTCCCCACCACCGCCCAACCCCCCCCCAACTTGCCCGACAACCTCACCGGCAAACTCGCTTTCTTCAATCGTGACCTCAACTGTATCCTCATCTATAACTTTGATATAGATGAATTAAGTGACTGTATCACCCAACGCACGTCCTTCGACCCCAACTTCTCCCCCGACGGCACCCAATTAGCGCTAGTCCAAGGTAGCAACCCCACCGAAGGCTACGACATCTACATCTACGACCTGCCATCAGAAACCCTCACCCGCATCACCGAAGGTCAACACGTCTACGACCACCCAGCCTGGTCGCCCGACGGCACCCGACTCCTCATCCACACCTTTCCTACCGTCTCCACTGTCAGCGAAACCAATCAAACTCGCGGAGAAGGCCCATCCATGCTAACAATCGTCGATCTCGAAAACGACAACACCGTCACCAGCCTATTCGACTGGCGGGCCGATTACCCTTTCAGCGTTTTCTCCATGGACTTCCCCGACTGGGCCGACGATGAGCACATCGTCTTCAACGCCCTCAAAATGACCCAAATTCGCCCTCGAGCCTTCGGTCTTCTTCCCCACATCCTCATCGCTCCTCTCGACGATCTCGAATCCGCCCGTTCTCTCACCACCACCATGCCCGGACTCGCCCCCAACTTTGACTTCACCCCAGTCTTCTTCTATCCCGCTGTTTCCCCCGACGGCACCCGCCTTGCTTTCTCGGCCAGCATCTTCTACCCCAACGACCCCTACGACATCTACGTTATCGACCTGGAAACCGGCTTCCGCAACGAACTCCCCCTCACGGACGATTTCCACGCCTTCAACCCAACCTGGTCACCCGACGGTAACTACCTGGCCTTCTCCAACCCCGACGGCCTCTTCATCATCCCCTCCGACGGCTCCACCGCACCCATCTTCCTCGCCAACGGCAACCACCCCACCTGGGGCCCGTAAACCATCACCAAC
>CAYNFZ010000034.1:9821-11794 GCA_964396725.1 uncultured Pseudomonadales bacterium | reverse complement strand
CTATCACAGGAGATCACCATGTCCCTCACTTTGCACCAACTCAAAGAGCCGGCAAATATTTCCCCCGAACCTGGCGATGGCCCTCACCTCCGCGGCCTCAAACACCTCTATAACCAAGACTCCCCAGATACCATCATGCAGGCAATGGATGACCTCATTGCCTTACTCGGCCCCAATCATCCACGCGTCCTCAAACACTCCCACCTCATTGACCGCGTTACTGCTATCCAAGCTCTCCTGGTCACCCCCGAGTCATTCGACCCCAGCTTTATCCGATTTCAGTTGGAGCAGATTCGCCACAACAACCACCCCGGCCTGTATGAAAAGCTAGTCCACGAAATCGTGTCCTGCATTACCAGAAACATCCAGGCGGCTCTCTGCAATCGCCACCCTCGCCTGGCGCACACTCGATACCATCAAGCTCAGCTTCTCTTCCCTACCTGGCATCATCCCATCTTGTTGGCCCAGATCAACGACATCTCTCTCGATTCTCACCCGGCAGAAGTCACCACTCCACAGATTTTCCCTACTGTTCATGATTCTTGATTCATGATTCATGCTTCTCGCTCCCCGTTGGTCATTTGACAAAATCGGTAAACTCCTCAGACCGATTTTGTCATCCTGTACACGTCTGGCGACATGTGAGAAACCAGACTGCACAAGAACCTCTACAACATATAGCCCTTGAAATTTGGCATTTAGCCTTTCTATCTGCCTGAAACCAAAAAGGAGCTTCTCATGCCCACCCCTCCCCTTCCCCCAGATGAAGATCCACAAGCTGTTCAAGACGCTTTTGAGCAACTTCAAGCCATGAGTCATCCCCACCCAGTCACCGCAGTCCCCTCTGATTTCCCCTCTGACTCTCTCGCCACCCTTGACTGGGTCGAAGATTTCGTCCAAGCCGTGATGCACAACGACACTGAAGAAATTCGCCAGATTACCGAAAGTTTTCGCCTCATAGGATCCGCACGTCGCGCCGAAGACATCCGCACGCTCATGGAGGTTTTCTTTACTCCCTGCACTCTCCTTCTACATGAGCTAACTAAAACCATCCCCGACCGCGATGCTCTTGTCAGACAACTCAACAATATCACCCATCGCAACCTGAAAGAACGGCTGAAGACTCAGGTCGCCACCACCATCGCGCGCAACATCCACCTAGCCCTCCTAGAATATCAACCGGCAATTCCAGATCGACTTTTTGACCTTGGCAGGACCATCGGTGGAATCACATGGAGGCAACTCGAGCCCGATCTCGCAGCCAGCATCAATACCACCAAAAAAGCCCAGAATTCTGCACCGTAATGCTCCCTGATTTTCCACCGCTTTGTCATTCAAGCATTTGACATTCATTTTGCCGTACCCCACACTGTGCCACTCCGCCGCGTCCATCCGAAGTCTTGACGAAGGAGGATGGCTCCAGCGAAAGGTGGTAGTCCTGAGTTCACCGAAAAACGATGTGGGGCATTTAAATTTTGCCTGGCCACGCTCTGCGGGGTCATTTGCCATTTCCCCCTCCCCGCCCTCGTAGACTCACCTCCCCGGCGGGGTTTTTCTCTAAGGAGACCCACCATGCCCATCCCCCCTCCCAACACCAACTGGATCAAGCCTTTCATCCAAGCCCTCAAAACAGACAGAGACAATGTTGACCTCCGCGCCCTTGCTCAACAATACTCTGACCCCGAGGATCCAAACTCAGCCGCTCATATCGCCTCCTTTATGCGTAGCGATCTCACACCATGTCAGAACATCCTCAAATCATTCCGAGATCAAACGGGCATTAACAGCGTCACTCTCTCTCACAACTATGCCAAACTCCAAGCCTCTCCACTCCTCCCCTACATGACCCAACTTATCATCCAGGAGTTCCAGACACGCATCAGCCAATCACTCCTTAACCACCGACCTCAAGTTGCCATGATGTATTTCCAAATGGCAAAATCGGTTCTCCAAGACAAATGGTCCCAACCCGA
>CAYNFZ010000034.1:0-9721 GCA_964396725.1 uncultured Pseudomonadales bacterium | reverse complement strand
TGATGTATTTCCAAATGGCAAAATCGGTTCTCCAAGACAAATGGTCCCAACCCGACCTCCGCGACAAAATTCAAGCAGACCTAAATAAATAACCAGGGTACTATCCCAGGAGCATCCCATGGCCTTCCCACCCTTACTCGAAGACATCACTCCAGAAATGGAGCAAGCCCAAGAGTTACTCAACCAAGACCAAACCTTCCTTACCCAGCTTGGCTTCACCCTCACTCCGAGACTACGCCACTGGATCCTGACCAATCCAGCTGCCATGAATATCCTCTACCGTCAATTTCGCAATCTCTACATTCACAGCCGGGATTTGTCCGACGCCTACATCGAGGCGCTCTATCACCAAGCACTCAAGCAGCTGCGCCGCGGTACTACCGATATTTACGGCACCGTCGACGTCTTCCTCGAAGAAATGCGTCGCTTCACTGGCACCACTAACCGTTACCACCATCAGCTTAGCCAAATTCGCACCAGCATTCTCCAAATCGAGCTTCACCTCCAAAACCAGCACTTCTGGGCCACCATCACCCCTTATCTCCAATCATTGGAACAACTACATCGCCCTCTCTACTGGAGATACTCCAATCTCGTCAAAGCCCATGTCACCCTGATTTGCCGTGAACTCCTCGAAACTAACCAAGTCAAAGCCGCCCATTACCTCTACCAACTCGCCATTCTAGCCATTCCTGGATACCGCAAGGACGATCTCGACAAAGATATCCGCCTCACCATGCACCTCGCTCACATCGACAATCGCAATCCTGACCCTCTCGACTAATCGTACCCCCTTTAAAGGTTCAACCTTTAAAGTCTGCCTCAAACCATATCACAGCTCCCGACCTCGCGGTCACTAACCGCTTGTTGGGAGCTTTTTTTTGGGTATAACCGCTTATTACCCAACCCCGCCTGCCCTGAGTTCTACCGAAGGGCTTTGCGGGGTACCTAACCGCTTAAGGCATGACCCCGCTTAGCATTGGTATTTATTTGATGATTGGTTATTGGTCATTGGTGATTCACCCACCCTCTTTCTTCAGCACAACCCCGTTCGTCCTGAGTTCACCGAAAGGCTCGTCCTGAGTTTACCGAAGGGTTCGTCCTGAGTCTATCGAAGGACTTTTCGGGCTAGATCTAACCGCTTACCCACCCCGCGCCGAGCCACTCCGTAGCGTCTCGCGAAAGGTGGTAGCCTCTGGCGAAGAGTGAGCGAGCACATCCCCCCATTGTTTATCATTTGGACTTGATTTGGCATTGTGATTTTGAAATTTAAAATTCAACTACCCCGTACCCCTTTCAAATACTGCATACTATATACCAAACTCCCTACTCCAAATTCCTAGCCTCACTACTCAAGTCCCACCACCCTATAGCATTTGACAACACAGGCACTACAGGCTATAATCCCCGCTATTGCAAATAACCCAGCAACATGTCCAATACTGAAGTTTTACCAGAAGAAATCAAACCAATTCCAATCGAGAAACCAGGAAAAATCGCCAAAAATACCAAAGCTTGGATCGCAATTCCCCTCTTAGTCTGTTTTGGAATCAGCGAGGGCGCAAAAATTCCCACCTTTGTTCAATTCCTCGAAGACGTTGTTTCCTCCCTATCAACCCTCGAAAATCTCGCTGACTCCACCGAGTCTTTCCACCGATCCGTTACTGAGTTCTACCAAGAACTCACCCAAACATTACAATCCTCCGGACTCAATCCTTACTTTGATGAATACGGATCACACAGATATCCCCTAATCACCTCACACGATTTCGAACACCAACAAATCCCCACCAACTACCGCACTTGCGCCGCTCTCGACATGATGGGCATTCTCCGTACTCCCGATCCTATCGATGGTAGTTTTAATCAAATAATCACTCCTGAACACCAAGAATTCATTTACCAAGCTGCTGCCGAATACAACCTCAACCCCAACGTCCTCGCCACTCTCATTACCATCGAAAGCGCAGGCAACCCCAACGCCCATTCCTACACAACCAACAGCCAAGGCCAACGAGTCATCCTCGCCACCGGTCTCACTCAAGTCGTCCATCACTTCCACAACGAATACACCGAAGAGCAACTTCTTGACCCCAGAACCAACATATTTGCAGGAGCTGGAATCCTTGACGCTTACCTCAACAGAAAGCATAACTTGTTAGGTGCCGGACTCGCCGCCTACAACGGCGGTCCCAATCGTTCCTACCTCACTACCCCAGACCAATCCATGAGGTACTGCAACCGCGCATTTGTGCACTTGTCTCGTATTTACCCCGAACAAGTCCATCCAGAATTTGCCACATTCTCCAACCTACCCTCTGATCCCTCCACAGACACTACTGCCGTCGCCATGACCCCAGACGTCATCCAAAACTTCGTCGATCAACAACCCAGTCTCGTCATTCCCAATTGGGATCCCGACATCGAAGCCTCTCCCTTTGAGCCTCTCCCCGGTCCTGACACCCCCCTAACTCTTTCCCCCCTTCGCACTCGGGCCAACCGCGGCAACCGTCCCCGCTCCACTCTGGCTTAATCCTCTCGTTTGAACCATTAATCATTTGCCGTTGACCACAATCCCCACCTTGCCTACACCTTCCCCATTTTAAGTATTCATGCATTTATTATTGATTTTGCCGTGCCCCGCATAGTCCTGAGTTCGCCGAAGGACGATGTGGGGACATTTGATCTTTTGCCTTTGTTATTCGCCCACACTTGTCATAACGCAATGAGTATTGTTTCGAATTTCGGTATTAGAATTTCGATATTACTGTGTCCTTCCGTAGCTTTCAGCGTAGGAGGATTTGGAGCTTCGATCTTAGATATTAGAATTTGTTTAAAAAAGATCTTGGGGAAAGACCGGGAACTTTCCCCAATGGGTATTACCAAGTCAGCAGCGGCGATTCAGGTCTTCGCTAGACCTCTACTCCGCAGCGGCGAAACCGACCACCTCACACACCGGCGCCAGCTCGACCGGATCGATCAGGCCGAAGATGTACTTCACCCGCAGCATGTTGCCCAACGCGTCATAGACGACGGCTTCGTCATTGGCGTCGAAGGCGTCGAGCCAGTTCGGCCCAGCACCCCACAACCACACTCGCGGTTCGGTACCGTTGAGCGCATCGGGAGCCACGTTCAAGTTCAGGTTGGGCAGCTCCCAGAAAACGCCATCTTCAAACGGTTCAGCGTAGAAGTCACCGACAACCATCTCATCAGGATCAGTAATCAAGCAGCCAGTATGGTACACCGGCGGAACGGCAGGCACCGGAGGTGGCGGCACATCGCAGGGCAGACCGAGGGGTTCCACCTCTACAAACGGGGTACAGACACACTGCATACCCACGTAGGTCGTCGCCATATCAAACTGTGGATTGTATGGCTCACAGATCTCGCCCGACGTGACTTCATACAACATTCCGGCACGACAGACAATCTCCACGGTCGGCTCCGGATCCGGACACGGGTCACAGCAGCCGCCACCACAAGCTTCGACACTCAAAGACGGAACCATCATCGCCACCAACACTACAGCAACGATCGCCAGCCCAGCAAACAGCAAGAATATCCGACGCATGAAACTTTCTCCTTACTCATGGCATCATTCTTTATTGCGGCTGGTCACAGATCCCGATGCTTATGACACCGCATCGGCACAAACATCTCCCGGTTTGCGATCTGCGGGTCACTCGCGATTTTCACCGCTTGTAACCAGGACTAGAGCCGACAGCTCCACTCTTGGTCACAAGCAGTTTCCCAGTTTGACTTGGTAAGTTAATGTACTGCCCGCAGCTATATCAAGTCGCTACAGGTTTCTATTCAAAGTTGGAATCACCCCCACATATCCCACGCTTCCGCCAGTATATCATCGCTACTTTAGTCAAGTCAACAACCCAACTTGACATCTTCTCTCAAGGCCCTATAATACCACTTACTCTGCCTCTTGTATGCGAAACGATCTGCCCCACAACTTTCCGTTGTGGTATTTTCGTTGGCATCCTAGGCACTTTTACACTCCGACAATTTCCTCTCACCTCCTCCCTCAGAGCTGTCTTGTAGAGTAAGTACCCCACACTTACTCTACTAGGCAGCCCTCTGGAGAGGGGGAAACCACAACCGGGACTCGGTACTCGTACCGGAATCCCGGTACCTTACAAGAACTGAGTCTGAGAGGACAAAAGCATGCGTAAGTTGTTCGCACTTCTGCTGGTAACAGTAATGTTGGTTGGTGTCCTGCCCGCTGTATCCGCCGCAGATCAGGTCTGTGTCACACAAGACATAGACATCGACACGCTGGTCGACTTCATCACCGAACACATGACACGCGAAGAGACAGAGTCGTTCAAGTACCGCGGTCACCGTCTGGTGGACCACTGGGTTGTGGTCGAGTACGAGTACTGGACCGAAACCGGCCAGTTCATCATCGCTTCCGACTCCTTCCCACTTACACCAAGCTGCGATCCCATCTTCGACTACATGCAAATGGTACCTGAACGCTTCGCCTGCAGCATGACCACAGAGCTAGACGGTTTCGGCAACGTGTTGGACGTCGATCAGTTCGGCGGCCACGATGTCGGCTACGACAACGGCGACTACTGGTGGGGGCAGTACCACATCTACTGGCAGCAGCGGACAGACCACTGGTGGAACGGGATCGCAATCCTATACCAGGAAGGCGTACTCACCACCCGCACCTTGACCTGCTCGGATGTTTTCCTGTATCCACAGGAGGTATTCCAATATCAGGTCATCAAGTCCGACTGGCTCGCCGAAGATGCTGACATCACCGTCGTCATCTCCATCGTCTGGGCAGATGGCACAAGCCAGGTGATCGATACATATCCCCTCAACGAATATGGGGATATCAGCCTGGTTGCTGGCTATCAGGCCTGGCCTCGGGGTGCTTATCCCGAAATGGTTAGCCTGGATGGCCCTGTCTTCCCCTCGGCTGCATTCAGCGCCGCAGTCAGCGGTACTGATGCGAACGGAGATTCCGTCGGTGGCGTGATTCAGCAGGTGGTGGTCGACATGTGCAGCACCGGCGAATGCCTGCCTGTCGCATTCACAGTCGCCGCCGATACCGAGAATCAAGCTCCTCGCGAGTCGGTCATCCCGACCTGGGCCTGGCTGCCCGAGTAGTAAGCTCTGTCGGAGTAACACACTTGTGGGTACACCTCGTACCATCCCCTCTCCAGGGTGTACCCACAAGCTTTTCCTTCCTTTCTCTCTTTCTTCCCTCCCTGTCTGAAATTCCACCCCAATCCACATCTCTTCAACTATACAAATGTATTGATATATTTGCACACCTCACTCAGCGGAGCACACCCCGCTCCACCAAACACCTATCGTATTTCTTGCTTCGTGCTCATAATTCATGATTCTTAAATCACAATCAACTAGACGCTATTCCTAGTCCCTATTCCTAATTCGTTTTGCATTTAGCATTTAGCATTTATTAGATACTTGGTACTTGGTATTTGGGATTTATTTAGGTCAATTAGGGTAATTAGAATAATTAGGTTAATTTACCTCTTGTCTCTTGCCTTCTATATCTTGTTACTTACCTCTTCCCCACACAAAATACTATATACGAAATACTACATACCATATACAAAATACTAAATACAACATACTACATACTCGCAACTACTCTACGACTCCGGGAATTGCATCAATCAAAGTTTACACCTAGTTTTTCTTACCACTTCTCTGGCTCATTCAGTAAAACCACACCAGTAACCCGATTATACTCAACTATCATCTCGTTTTCTTTATGTCGAAATCTCATCTCTAGATTTCGGCTATCTGGAACTTCCAGAACAAACTCTCCTAATCCCTGTAATTCCTGAATCTTGTCTCCATTTCTCCCACTAGCCCAGCTCGGTCGTCGGGACCTCATCATATCTATCCCATCACCAAGAGACTTCGATTCTCCACCCACAGGGATCTTCTCTTCTTTCAGAGACTTCCACTTACCTCCAACTCTCACTTCAATATCAAGTCCGGGACTCGAGAATACATTACTGCCCAGCACGCAACTCCACCTATTACCCAGCACTCTTTCGCGACCAAACCAGACCACAATTCCTAGATCATCTTTGTTCAACAATGCATGGTAACTCAACGCCTCATTTCGCCAGGGCCAAACCTTTATCTGAGGATGTCCCACCACTTCACTCGTTTTTTTAGCACCAAACAAACGTTCAGTCTGAAGTCTCGTATCCCGCTCTTCTCTTGGACTAACTCTACTCTCTTCCATACCCGCCATTATACTCACCCATTTTCTTCCCTACCACCCAAATCCTTCCCCAAACTCCCCAAAGTCACTTCATCAAAATAATAACTCGCATTCGCTAGCTCGCCCAACAATCCATCATTCACCATCAAACCATAACGCACTGTACTATAAATGCTCTCTCCTCCTTCCTGCCACCGTATCTGTACTCTAGGAATCTCAAATCTCCTCTCATCTGGTTCTATCCTTACCAACGCCAATCCCTGCTTTCCCATCTCGTAAGCCACTTCAGCAGCTAAACTCTCACCCACCTTCCACATATCTGGATTCTTACTCTTGTCCTGAACCAACTTCATCCATTCTTCCAAGCCCTTTGCCACACCAATCGCCTGCACCCGCACCCCATCCTCCACCTGCTCCACCAAACCACCTATCCAATCACCCCCTCTAGTTCTCCACCTAAACACCGTCGTTCTCTCTCCCTCCCCCCGACCTTGACTATCAGCCCCGACTCGAACCGACTCCACCAACACCGGCGCTTCAAACCTACTTCCACTATCCCCACTTTCAGCCACCACCATCAATCCCGCCACTCTAGTTACATCCGTCTCCCCGGCTATCATTACAAATTTCTCTCCAGCCACAATCCGTCTCTTGACTTCCCCACCATCCAGCCTCTTACCAGAATTCACTGCCTCCAACACTCCCGCCACCGCCACCATCACCGTCGCCACATATCTCTCATTACTCACACTTGATTCTGCTTCCACAGCCCTCCCTTTTCCAGTCAACCACCCACCCATCAAATTATCTTCTTCACTCATTCTCCAATTCTACCACCAAGTTTACCCTGAGCTTATTCATTATCCTGAGTGTACCAAAGGACCAAAGCATCGAAGGGCTATACGAACCCACCAGCCTCACCCCACCTCAAATATCAAAACATCAAAATTTCCCACTTCAATTTCAAAAGTTCACACTTCCCACATCCCACATCCAACCTCATCCATCCACAAAAAAAACAAGGTTGGAAATCATCTTCCAGGGAAACAAAATTCCCAACCTTGCATCAATTACCGGTCGACTCAGTCGATCAGCTCGATCGACAAATCGTCTTTCTCCACAACCGGAGTCGGTGTGCTTCTCCTCACGTTCCAAGATGGTTCACACTCCACCGGATCATTCCAGGTCAAAATCTGGGCGACCACCTCTTGGCCATCATCGTCCGTGACCACCACCTTCACCGCCCAATCCGCTTGTGGAGTCCCAAACGAGCCCATCAACTCTCCCAGACCATCAGCCCACGCTTCCTTCAGCACTACCGCAGTAGATACCTGAGAGCCGTTAGCCAGCAGGTACTCTACACCCACGTTATACTCGGCCCCCACATAATCGTCGCCACTAGGCCGCAGGCCCGAAATGCGCACGATCCAGTACGATTCGGTGACCTCGAAAATCCTCACTGCTGGCGTCCCAGCTTGCATCAACTCCCAAGCCCGCTGGACTGCATCAATTTGACTTTGTCTTCGGACCACCTCTCGTCGCGCTTCATCAAGCAGAGCATTGATTTGCTTATCATCCCAATCGGGCATGTCAGGATCGCGCCTAAACGCTATCGCCAGTAACTGCAAGTCCTCATATGCTCCTCGCACCCCAGTCATCATCGTACTCCTCTCACATTTTTCGACCGGTATTTCAATCTGCGTCCCAACCTCGCTCCTTCTCGAGCAATCATCAGGACACCCATCAAGACCCACATTGTACCACCCCGCTTAACGAGGTATTTCTCGTACTTCTTAAATCCTAATTCGTGATTCTTGATTCGCGATTCTTTCATCCCCAGACAACTAGACCCTAGTGAACTAAACCCTAATCAACTAGTCCCTATCTATTCCTGCTCCGTTTAGCATTCATAATTTGGCATTTAGCATCAATAAAAAAGAAAAAGCCTGGGTCACAGATCACATTCAGATCCGCCTACCCAGGCATTAGTTACTTCACGATGATGAGCAAGGCTAGGCCTTGTAAGCCTTCTTCTTTTTTTTCTTTTTACCTTTCTTTTTCTTCCGCTCGACAGGAGCTTCTTGACTTTCGTCATCATCCTCTTGAACATCAATATCTACCAGATCCAAAGTCAAGCTCAGAACTACTTCCTGTCTCCCCCCTTCCAGGAAAGCCAGTACCTCCTCAACAGAGGACACCCCCTTAGCGGTGATTTGCTCCCCACCATAGATGTCCAGAAAATCGACCAGGTCCGAATCTGGATCAGTGGGAAAACCAGCCGCATCCCCATCTTTGCGCCTGTACCTGTACTTAACCAAGTCATCTTCCGCCTCTTCCGCCCACATATCCTCAGACTGGCTAGAGTGCAACATCACCCCATCCCGCTTGACTACCCCTGAAGCCAGGAGAGAGATCAGTGTTGCCGCAAAACCCATGGGAGAAAAGCTCAACCTTTCACACGCCACATCATATGGCATGTCCAAGCCATATATCCAATCCTCCAGGTCCTGAGCCAGAGCAATCACTCCCACTTGCCCACCTTCGTCCAACAACTCAGTGATCATATCGGCAAGGTTGATATCCATTCTCACCAGCGTAAATCCATTCACTGAATCCCCGATTACCACACCCTCTTTGTCGCGCAGGATCCGCATCACCTGAGTTATCACATTTTCTGGGTTCCTTCTCCCAAAATACCCTCCTCCAAGCCGAGCTGGCACTTGCGCCGCCAAATCCTCAATTTTCGAATGATAACTCACCTCTTGCAGTAGCTGCACAATCGCCAGCACCAGCTCTCGATCATTCACTACCTCAGACCTCGACATCTCCCATTCTCCTTTCTAGAATTCGTCGTCTCTTATTCAAATGTCATCCCTCGTCAACTAGTCTCAGTCCTGAAACTCCAACCCCCGGACTAGTCCTTCTTGGCTTTTTTCTTGCGCTTCTTGCTTTTCTTCTTGGGCTCTTCGACCCACTCGGCAATCATCTCCTCCAGGGTGGAGAGAACCGTCCGCAGATCATTCGGATTCACGTTCCGGCGCGTCACCAACAATGCCGAGGTGTCTTTCATGGCAGCGTTTATCGCCGCTCCCAGCTCCCAATCATCAACCGTATAGGGACCAACCTGAGCATCTTAACTGGACAGGGCACGTTCCTCTTCTGGCAACACTCGCTTGTTCTCAGGGATCAAAAACCAGCAGTCCTTTTCTCGCAAGACCATTCCCTGATTCTGCATAGTCACCAAGGTCTCTGTCATCCCGCCTGGGGTAAAGTCGAGCAGCTCACATGCCAAGTCATATGGCATATCCAACTTGCGGATCAATACTTCCACCAACCCCGCCAGCACCGTACCACCCAACCTGTTCCTGGCATACAGCCCGGTCTCGATCATCTCAGCCAGGTTGGTTTCCGGCTCCACTAACTCAAAGCCATCATACGGCCCCCCGACCAGAACACCTTCATCATCACGAAGGTACACCAGAACCTGGC
>CAYNFZ010000033.1:0-12056 GCA_964396725.1 uncultured Pseudomonadales bacterium | reverse complement strand
CCTTCAGGGCCAAGTTTACCCCATCACCACTACTACCGTTGACCTCAAAATTACATACCAATCCGGAAAAATAAAAATCGGTGAACACCATCTCGATGATCCCAAATTTGGGGGTCATCGCATCAAAGCTCTCGCACTCACTCAACCGGCCTACATTTATCCCCCGGCCAAACAAGCTCTTCTCTCTGCCCAATTCATCATCATCGGCCCAGGAGATATCTTCGGCAGCCTTGTCCCCAACTTTATCGTTCGCGGAGCCAAACCCACCCTCTCGAGAACAAAAGCCAAAATCATCTACATCTCCAATCTCATGACTCGCTTTTCCCAAACCCACCAATTCACCGCTCAAGATCATGTTCACACCATCGAGCGCTATCTTCACCGCCCTCTTGATTATGTTATCGTCAATCAAGGCTCCGTCCCTTCCACTATCGCTACCCATTACCGGAACCACAAAGAATATCCGGTCATCGACGATCTTCTTCCTTCTCCTCTACAAATCATCCGTGACAACTTTGTTTCCACCACCTCTGCTACAATTGACCCCACCAATCCCTTGCCTCGCACTCTCCTCCGCCATCACCAAGCTAGACTAATAAAAGCCCTGAAAAAAATTATCAAACCATGAAACATCCCTTCTCTCAATATTCCCGAGTTCACTTTGTTGGCATCAAAGGCGTCGGCATGACCGCCTTGGCTTTATGTTTTCAGGATCTTGGCCTCACCGTCACTGGTTCGGACACTGACCAGCCTCAAATCACCGATCCCACCCTCAAATCTCACCAGATCCACCCCCTTCCGTTTTCCCCCGCCAACATCCACTCTCGGCTTGATCTGATCATTCACTCTGCAGCTTACTCAAAAGACCAACATCCCGAGCTCATCAAAGCCGCATCTCTCCAACTTCCACTTGTAAACCAAGCCACTGCCCTTGCCCAACTAGCCAACACCAAAACCTTAATCGCAGTCTGTGGCGTCGGTGGTAAAACCACCACTACCTCCATGCTTATCTGGATCTTTACCCAACTCGGTCTCAACCCCTCTTGGGCCGTTGGTGTCAGCGGTGTCGGTAGTCTCCCGCCCGGTAAATTTACCTCGGGAAAACACTTCATTCTCGAAGCCGACGAATACGCCATTGCCCCACCCCACGACACTCGTCCCAAACTTGCTCTCTACAAACCCCAGGTCGTCATCTGTACCAACATCAACTACGACCATCCCGATATCTACTCCACCTACCAGGATACCGCCACCGTGTTCACCAATTTCTTTTCTACAATTCCCTCATCTGGTTTGCTCATCATCAACCACCAAACCAAGAACCTAACTTCTTTGCTTTCATCTCTTGCTTCTCCCTTCACCACCTTCGGCACCTCCAACCAAGCCGAGTGGTCTCTCCATACCTCCTCCTCCCAGCCACCTTCATTTACTCTCCATCACCAGCACACTTCTCACCCACTCCACCTACCACTTCCTGGTACCGCCAACGCCCTCAATGCGTCCGCCGCCATCATCGCCGCCCACCACTTCCACACTTCTCCTCGTCAGGCCCTAGCGGAATTAACCCATTTCCCCGGCATCAAACGCCGCCTCGAAACCATCAAAAACCAAGATCACATCCTCTACCTCGATGACTACGCCCATCACCCTACCGAAATCGCTTCTACTCTCACCGCCCTCAAACACCATTACCCCAAGCGTCGGCTCCTAGTTGCTTTCCAACCTCATACCTACTCACGCACTCAAGCCCTACTTCCAGAATTTTCCACATGTTTCACTGCCGCCGATCAAGTTTTTATTGTCCCCATCTTTGCCTCTGCCAGAGAACCAAAATCTTCTGCCATTTCCAGTAATACCTTGGCTTCTAGCATTAAAAAACACCATCCAGCTGTTTCCTACTTTTCTTCTTTCTCTGACTTATCCCGACACCTCAACCACATCAAACAACCACATGATATCATTCTCACTCTGGGGGCCGGCGATATCTACCAACTACACCAACAACTATGAACCCCTCTTCAACCTTTTCCCTAGATCTAATAGCCGCCTATCCTCACCTCAAAATCAATTACCAAGAATCTCTTTCTTCCCATACCTATATGAAAGTTGGTGGCCCAGCCGAACTTTTTATCGAAGTCACTATCAAAGATCAACTCATCACCACCTATCGTCTCGCCCTCCAACACCAACTCCCCATCTTTATTCTCGGTAGTGGTAGCAACATCGTTGTCAGCGATTCAGGAATTTCCGGGTTAGTCATCAAAAACCGCGCCGACCACATCCAACTTTCCAATTTTCACGGAGACGTCACACAAAGAAACCTCAAGGTCCAAACCGCCCACCTCCAAGTCGAGTCTGGTACTATCACCAACCACCTGGTTCGTTACTCCATCAACCAAGGCCTAGCCGGGCTCGAATATTTCCTCGGCCTTCCCGGCACCGTTGGCGGCGCTATCTACAACAACTCTCACTACAAAGACCAATTCATCGGTGACCACATTACCCAAGTCACCGCCCTCGACCATCAAGGCAAACTCCACACCTACCCCAAAGAGCAGCTCGAATTTGCCTACGACCATTCCGTTTTTCATCGCACCCACGAATTAATCGTCTCTGCCACCTTTTCTTTAGCAGGTGGAGACAAAAAAACTCTGTGGGAACAAGCTACTCAATACGCAAAACAAAGAGCCGCCACACAACCATTATCCCTTCCCAGTTCCGGCTGTATGTTCAAAAATATTACCCAAGATCAAGCCAAAAAAGCTAAACTTGACCACACTAGCGTCGGCTACCTAATCGACCAAGCCGGCCTCAAGAACACCAGAATAGGCGATGCGGCAGTAAGCCCCAAACACGCCAATTTCATCGTCAACCTGGGTTCAGTCACCGCCACCGACATTAAAAATCTCGTCACCCACATCCAACGTCACATCAAAACCAAATACAACATTGATCTCGAGCTTGAGGTCTTCTTCATCGGCGATTAACCTCAACCTTTCTTAACACCACAGCATGGGTACAAGTGTTTGAAAATTTGATCTTTAAACAATTAAAATGTAATTGATTATTGATGATTGATAATTAATCATTCACTCAAAAAAACCAATATGGCCAAATTCATTATCCAAGGCGGTAAACCTCTCTACGGTTCGGTCCGTTTGGGCGGCGCCAAAAACGCCAGTTACAAAATCATGATCGCCTCTCTCCTTGGCTCTGGAGAATCTCGCCTCCTCAACTTTTCCCACATTGACGATGTCGTTATCACCCAAAACATCATTCATTCTCTGGGAGCCCAAACCCGTACTGCCGGTGAACGCACTCTTTTTATTGATCCTACCCAACTTTCCCACTCCACTGTCGCCAACAAATACGGTCCTCAATCCCGCGCTTCCACTATGTTTCTACCGGTTCTTCTCCACCGATTTGGTCAAGCCACCGTCCCCACACCAGGAGGTGACGATATCGGTTCTCGCCCCCTCGACCGCCACTTTCAGGGTTTGGAGGCCATGGGAGTTACCGTCACCGCTCGTAAAAATCGCATTCATGCTCAAGCTCAAACTCTCAAAGCTACCACCTATCAGTTTACCAAAAACACCCATACCGGCACCGAAACCCTTATCATGGCCGCAGTTCTAGCTCATGGCACCACTATTCTCAAAAACGCCGCTCTCGAACCCGAAGTCGACAACCTCATCGAACTTCTTACCGCCATGGGTGCCCACATCCGTCGCCGACCCGGCCGCATCATCGAGATTAACGGTGTCAAACACCTCCATTCCGCCATCCACTCCATCATGCCCGACCGTAACGAAGCTGTCTCCTACGCTTGTGCCGCCATCGCCACCAAAGGTGACGTCATCGTCGAAAACGCCCTTCCCCAGCATCTCGAAGCTTTCCTTGACAAACTCGATCAAATCAACGCAGGTTACGAGCTCGGTAAGTACGGCATTCGCTTTTTCTACAAAGGCAACCTCCGCGCTACCGATGTTGTTACCAAACCTCATCCAGGATTCATGACCGACTGGCAACCTCTCTGGACTGTACTCACCACCCAACTCCATGGCGAGAGTATCATCCACGAGACCATCTTCCCCAATCGTTTCCAGCATGTCGACAGCCTTAACCGCCTCGGCGCCAACATCAAATTCTTTGATATCGCTGTCGACAATCTAGAAAAAACCTACAACTTCGACACCTCTTCTCCCCTTTCTCACCCTCATGCCATCAAAGTCAACGGACCCTCAAAACTCAAAGGCCAAACCAGCCCAATCCACGATCTCCGCTCCGGTGCCACCCTGGTCCTAGCCGCCCTCATGGCTCCCGACCAGACCACTCTTGACAAAGTCGAACTTATCGATCGC
This sequence comes from uncultured Pseudomonadales bacterium, assembly GCA_964396725.1. GTDB lineage: Bacteria > Patescibacteriota > Microgenomatia > UBA1400 > CAYNFZ01 > CAYNFZ01. Next base: position 7,695 of record CAYNFZ010000033.1, on the reverse strand, counting down.
GGCTATGAATCATTCGATACCAGACTTCAATCTCTCGGTGCCCATATTAAACGCGTAAACTAGTTCCCTTTCCCCCCCCACACATCTCCTGTTCCACCATCTCCCAAAACCATAGGCTTTTGATAACCAACAGTTTATAATCGTTCTATGATCAAACTTTCTAGTTTTCGCCATGCCTTCGATGGCATCTACATCACCTTCAAAGAACACCCCAACATCCGTTTCCATCTCTTGGTCGGCGCCATTGCTCTTATTGCCTCCTTCGCCTTAAAGCTCACTCGTCTCGAACTCATCATCATCGTCTTTACCATCACTTTGGTAATTACCACCGAAATGATCAATACCGCCATAGAGTCCATGATCGACCTCATCACTCTCGAATACCGCAAACATGCCAAAATCGCCAAAGACGTTACCGCCGGTATGGTCCTCTTAAACTCACTATTTGCCATTTTCGTTGCCCTCATTATCTTTCTACCTCATTTGAAAATATTCTTAGGGCTCTAGCTCTCCCATGACTCTCATTCTCGGTCTTCTCATTTTTTCCTTCATCGTCACCAGTATCACTATCGTTCCCTTCATCAACACCCTTTACTTCATTAAATTCCAGCGCCGCAAACAAACTACCCTCGATGCCTTTGGCAAACGTACTCCTATCTTCGACAAATTCCACCGCCACAAAGCTGGCACCCCAGTCGGTGGCGGTCTCCTCGTCATCATCGTCGTTACCCTCCTCTTTCTCCTCCTTTTCCCCTTAATCTCATATCTTGGAGTCTACGTTTCCAGCGACTATCCCTTAAACGACGAACTCAACATCATTTTCTTTACCTTCCTTTCTTTTGGACTATTGGGACTCTACGACGACCTCATGAAAATGTTTCATATCGAACAAACCCAATTCTTCGGCCTTCGCCTCCGTCACAAATTCATCATCCAATGGATCTTAGCCGCCATCATCGCCGCCCTGCTCTTCTTCAACCTCAAAATCGACATCATCAACATCCCTTTTCTCGGAGTTTGGCACCTGGACACTTTTTTTATTCCCTTCGCCGCTTTTGTTATCGTTTCTTTTACCAATGCCATCAACATTACCGATGGCCTCGATGGTTTAAGTTCCGGGATTCTCCTGATCTCTCTCTTTGCTTTTTGGTTTCTTTCCGCCTCCATCCTCGACACTCCCATTTCTGTCTTTATCGCCCTTTGGTTGGGTAGCCTCATCGCCTTCTTATACTTCAATATATTTCCTGCCCGAATTTTTCTCGGCGATGTTGGCGCTCTCTCGTTTGGAGCCACCTTTGCCGTTATTGGTCTGCTTCTTGGTAAAGTCATGGCCCTCATCGTCATCGGCGGCGTCTTTGTCTTCGAAATCACCACTAGCGTCATCCAGCTTCTTTCCAAAAAAATCTTCAAGAAAAAAGTTTTCCCCGCCGCCCCTTTTCACCTTTGGCTCCAGTCCATGGGCTGGCCCGAACCCAAAATCGTCATGCGCTTCTGGCTCGCCTCCATCATGCTAGCCTTGTTTGGCGTTTGGTTGGCCTTGATTCAGAAATGATCGGTGTTTTTGATTCCGGCATCGGTGGCCTCTCTATCCTCTCCCAGCTCCTCCGCCTCAAAAAATCTCTACCTCTTATCTACCTTGCCGACCAAGCCCACACTCCCTACGGTACCAAACCAAGAAGCTTTGTCCGCCACCGCACCACCACCATCTCATCTTGGCTCGTCAGCCAGAGTTGCAACACCGTCATCATTGCCTGTAATACCGCCACCGTCACCACCCCAGTTTCCGCTCTTCGTACCCAATTTCCCCACACCCATTTCATTGGCATCGAGCCTCCCGTCAAACCCTTAGCCCGCCTTACCCAAACCGGCCACATCGGCCTCCTTGCCACTCCCCTCACCGCCAAATCGCCCCAGCTTGATCGCCTCACCGCCCAATACGCTTCCTCTCTCACTCTCCACTCTTTTCCCACCCCCGATCTCGTCATCGCCATCGAGCACTTCGCTCCACCCTCCACCATTCGCGCTCTTCTCCAACCCATCCACCACCACATCATCCATTTAAACATCGACGCCCTCGGACTGGCTTGCACCCACTTTTCTCTCATCCAACCACTCATTCAATCCTCTCTACCTAGATCAACCCAAATCTACGACCCTTCATCTGCAGTTGCCAACCAGGCCCTCAAACACCTACATTTGCCACCCTCCGCTTCTCCACCACGTTTTATCACTACCGGCGCCCCATTCCAATTGCAACCCGCTCTACACAATTTACTCTCCTTATCCACTCCGGTAGAATCTCTTCAGATATGACCCCTTTCCAACGTTTTTCTCAAGCTTATCGTTGCCAACAAGTTGTCGTCATGGGTCTCGGACTCCAGGGTAGGGGAGTTGGCAGCACCAAAATCCTCGCCCAAATCGGAGCCCAAGTCACCGTCACCGACCAGAAAACCGCCCACCAACTCCAACCTTCTCTCCAACAACTCAAACACCTCCCCATCACCTACGCCCTCGGAGACCATCCTCAACAATTGCTCCAACACACCGATTTCATCATCAGAAATGCCTCCGTTCCTTGGGATCACCCTTTTCTCCAAGCCGCTCGCCGTCAAAACATCCCCATCAAAATGGACGCCACTCTTTTCTTCGAATTCGCCCGCCCCACTCGCGCCGTCGGCATCACCGGCACTCGCGGCAAAACCACTACCACTCATCTCATCCACCACCTTCTTGTAGCCCACCACACCGCCACTTTAGCCGGCAACGCTACCCCTACCGCCTCCCTCGAACTCCTCCAAACCTACTCTCCCCAGACTTGGTATGTCTTCGAACTCTCGTCCTGGCAACTCCAGGCCTTTCACCAAGAGAAAATCAGCCCCCACCTCTCGGTGATCACCAACCTCTACCCCGACCACCTCCTCCACCAAACTTTTTCCCAGTATGTCCACGACAAAACCGCCATTTTTGCTTACCAATCCCACACAGACACCCTCTTTATCAACCAGCAAGATCGTTCCTTAACCCAGCTCGCCCATGCCGCACCATCACGAGTCATTCCTTATTCACCCTCTCTTTTCCCTCATACCTTTTCTCCCACCCTTCGCGGTGCCCACAACCTCAACAATCTCGCCGCCGCTTTCGCCCTGTCTGAGTATCTCCAACTTCCTCACGCCTCCACTTTAGCCACCCTCTCCTCCTTCGCTCCTCTACCCCACCGGCTCGAACCCCTTCATTCCATCAACCACATCCACTTCATCAACGACTCCACCAGTACCACCCCCACCGCCCTCCAAGTAGCTCTCGCTACCTACCCCAACTCCATCCTCATCGCTGGCGGAACCTCCAAAGACTTGCCATTAACCCCTGCCATTCAAGCCATTAACGCCCAAGCTAAAGCCGTTTACTTGCTCCAAGGATCTGGTACCGATCAACTTCTACCCCACCTCACTCCCTCCCTCATCAACCGTCAATCTCCCCACTTATCCGATCTCGTCCGCCACGCCTATCAAGCCGCCAAACCAGGAGACACCGTTCTCTTTAGCCCCGGATTTACTTCTTTTGAACTCTTTACCAATGAATTCGATCGCGGAAACCAATTCAAGTACCTTGTTCACCAACTTCCGTCCCCCACACATCCATGACCCGTACTCGTTCTCATCTCAAACGCCACTATCTCTTCCGCCCCTCTTCCCCCCACCGCCCCGACTACACACTCCTTGGAGCCATTATTTTTTTGCTTATTCTAGGCGTTCTTTTTGTCTATGAAGCTTCAGTTATCGAAGCCTACCATCAATTCAACGACCAGCTTCACTTTGCCAAACTCCAATTCAAATGGACCCTTTTCGGTCTTGGCATCCTTACCGCTACTTCTCTGGTCAAACCTACCTTTCTCAAAAAAATTGCCTTCCCTCTTTTTGTTTCCTCGGTTCTCCTTCTCATCCTCGTTCTCCTTCCTGGTGTCGGTTCCAATATCAAAGGAGCTACTCGCTGGCTTAAACTAGGGAACCTCACCCTCCAACCCACCGAACTTGTCAAATTTAGCCTGATTCTCTATCTTGCCTCTCTCTATCAGCACAAACCCAAACCTCAAATCTTCATCATTATCACCACCGCCATTTCCTTCCTTATCATGCTCCAACCTGATCTTGGTACTACCATTATCATCGCCACTCTCTCCTTCGTTATGTTTTTCACTGCCGGTGGTTCTCTCACCGCCCTCCTTCTCACCGGACTTTCCGCTAGCCTTCTTGGACTTCTCCTGATCTTTTCATCTCCCTACCGTAGAGACCGCCTTTTTACCTTTCTCCAACCCAATCACGATCCTCTAGGTGCTTCCTACCACATTCGCCAAATCATCATCGCGCTCGGATCTGGTGGACTCTTGGGTACCGGCTTTGGTCGTTCTCTTCAAAAATACCGCTTTCTTCCCGAAGCCACTACCGACTCCATCTTCGCCGTCATTGCCGAGGAAACCGGTTTCTTCGGTTCCTTAGTCATTATTTCTCTTTTTCTCTTTCTAGCCTTCAAAGGTCTTTACATCGCTCGCCACCTCCCAGATCGCTTCATGAGCCTCACTGCCCTTGGTGCCACTTGCCTTATCACGCTCCAAGCCTTTCTCAACTTAAGTGCCATGGCTGCTCTCGTTCCCTTAACCGGTATTACTCTGCCTTTCATTTCCTACGGTGGCTCATCTCTCCTCATCTCTCTCGCTTCAGCTGGATTATTGATAAACTTATCTAGATTTACCATTGAAGTTCCACGATCTTAAGACTGCAGCCACATACAAGCCTACCAATTTCAATCGACCATTACAGAAGCCACTCACATTTTTCCCCAATAAAAACACCGTGGGCTTCTATATACCACACTCAACGTGACTAACGCGGACCAACGTATGAAACAAACCAATAAACTCATCATCACCGGCGGCCACCTCACTCCTGCCCTGGCCACCATCCAGGCTCTCTCCGCCTACACTACCAAGATTCTTTTCCTTGGCCGACGTACCACTGGTCCTTCCGATCTATTTTCTCAAGAAGCCCCAGAACTGAAATCTTTGGGTATCCCCTTCACTCCTATCGATGCCCCCAAACTCCACCGCAAACCTATCTCCAAAAACTTTTCCGAACTGCTCAAACTCTACCCTTGCTTCAACCAAATCCACCACATCATCCGTCACTTTTCTCCCGATTGCCTGCTCTCCTTCGGCGGTTATCTAGCTCTACCCGTAGCTCTCACCGCCATCGCTCACCGTATCCCCATCATTACCCACGAACAAACCCTAAAACTCGGCCTCACTAACCAACTCATTGCCAAATTCTCCCACACTGTCGCCGTATCCTGGCCTCAAACTCTTGCCCATCATCCCCGTTTCACCCTTACCGGCAACCCCGTTCGCCCCGAATTCCTTTGTCACCCCACTCGACCCTCATGGCTACCCTTCAACCTCAACCATCCTCTCCTCTACATTACCGGAGGCAATCAAGGAGCTCGTGCCATCAATCAATTTGTTTTTTACCACCTCCCATCCTGGACCAAGCGTTACTACTTAGTTCACCAAACTGGCCAAGGTCCAGCTCTCCACACCCAACCCTCGCATGCCTCTGCCATTTCGGCCCTCACCCCTACCCAACTCTCCCAATACCACCATCAACCGTGGTTTTCCGCTTCCGATGTAGCCTGGCTCATTCGCCACGCCGATCTTGTTATTTCCCGCGCAGGAGCCAACACCATCACCGAACTTCTCGTTTCCAACAGTCGCTCCATCCTCATCCCCCTTCCCGTCTCGGCAGCAAACGAACAGGTCGCAAACGCTTCACTCTTAGTCAACCACGGGTTGGCCACACTCCTTCCCCAGTCTCGTCTCGATAAACTTCCCTCCCTCATCACTTCCCAACTTAATTCACCCCCCTTCAAACCTTCTTCTCCAACTCAACAACTCCAAACCCTCCACCGCCAAGCCGCCCACCAATTAGCTAGGCTTGTCATCACATGCGCCGCCGCTCACTAAAGCTTCAATCTATCTTCCTTATCCTTTCTCGCATCACCATCCTCATCATCACAGCCCTTGCCTTTATTATCATCTATCATTATCTTTTCACCATCACCACCATCCATTGCCATTTCGCCGCCAATCCCTGTCCCGATTCCATCATTATTGAACTCACCAAACTCAAAGGCCAAAACCTTCTCTTTTTTAACCAGTCCACTACCACTACCAAAATTACCAATTCTTCTCCCTTAATTGAGAGTACCAACTTACTCACCAGCCTTCCCGGCCAACTCACTGCCCAACTCACTCCCGCCAACCTCATTGCCCAACTCGCCACTGCCAGCTCCTCCGCCTCTCTCCTCATTTCCACCAACTTCATCATCACCGACTATTCCCCTCAACATATTCCCGACCTTCCCCTCGTCATTTCTCCCAGCGCTACTTCCTACCATATCCAAGACATCATCCCACCCGGTCCTCTTACCCAAACCATCTCTTTAAGCTCCGCTCTCCATCACCACCTTCTTCCCGTTACCTCAGTTAATCTCAACTCCGATCAATCCGCTCTGGTTCTTCTCGATTCTGGCACCCAAGTCTTCTTTAACCTCAACCAACCCTTCAAAACTCAAATCAACACTCTTCACTTAATCCTCGATCAAGGTCCGCCAGATGTCTCTCAAATCGACCTCCGCTACAACAAACCCGTCATTCGTCGCTCCACCGATTGAATCTATCAAAATACCCCAATAAAATATCACATACTCACATCTTTGCGATTCAACAACCCATCTTCTACCAGGTTTAAACACCTTCGGTAATTTAAACACCCACCTTATGCCCACCTCGTTTATTATTTAACACCAACCTTCACCCACAATTATCACAAGACACCATCTTTCTTGTGATATACTTCTTAACATCTATCTACTCAAGAATTTAGATATTAACCACCACCTTTCACCATGGCTAAGGGACAAATCATTGCTGGTATTGATGTAGGCACCGACAAAGTCTGTACTATAATCTCGGCCATCTCTCCCGAAACCGAAAACGTCAACGTCATCGGTGTCTCTTCTCACCCCAGCCGTGGCGTCAGAAAATCCCAAATTGTTGATATTGAAGACGCCATCGGCGCCATCACCGAAAGCGTCGAAGCCGCCGAGCGTATGGCCGGCTTCTCCATCAAAAACGCCTACGTTAGCATTGGTGGTAGTCACGTCGATTCTCAAAACTCCAAAGGCGTCGTCGCCGTCGCTGAACCAGAGGGTGAAATTATCCCCGAAGACGTCTCCCGAGTAATCGAAGCCGCCCGCGCCGTTTCCCTTCCCGCTTCCCGCGAAATCCTCCATGTTATTCCCCGCGATTTCGTCGTCGATTCCCAAGAAGGTATCAAAGACCCCATCGGCATGACCGGCGTTCGTCTCGAAGCGGAAGCCCACATCATTACCGCTGCTTCTACCGCTACCAGAAACTTGGTCAAATGCATCTCCGAAGTCGGTATCGACGTTAACGAACTCATCTTTTCAGGTCTTTCTTCCTCCTTCTCTACTATTTCCGAAACCGAACGTGAACTCGGAGTTATCCTCGTCGACATCGGCGCCGGTACCACCAGTGTTTCCATTTACGTTGAAGGTTCCCTCGCCCACTCCACCGTTCTCCCCGTTGGCGCCAGAAACATCACCAACGACCTGGCCATTGGCATG
>CAYNFZ010000032.1:0-12157 GCA_964396725.1 uncultured Pseudomonadales bacterium | reverse complement strand
ATGGAATAGAGAGCAAAGATAAGAGCGACGGTGCCGATAAAAAGGTTGGCATCGATGTAGTCGACAGAGGTAAAGCGATCGGCCCAGTAGTTGCCGGTAATGCGGTTGCCGAAGTAATCAGGAGAGAAGAGGGTGAGAGCGTGGCGGGGATGGAGGCGGGTACGTAGATAAAGACTTTCGGAGGCGGCACCACGAAGAGCGGAGAGTTGGAATAAACGAAAAGTGGGAAGGAGTTGAGGGAGAGTCAGGAGGAAGACCATAAGACAAACTAGGAGGAGGGAACGGAGAGGTTTAATATGACGAGGTAAGGAGAAAAGAAGGAAGATGAGATAGATAGCAGTAAAGAGAAGAGAATAAGCTGCTTCTTGAGGATATCCCCCGGTAATGGTGGAAAAGAGGGAGAGGCTGAGTATCAGTAAGCCGAGGCGATGGTGCTGTTTTAGGTAGAGGTTTAGGGCATAAAGAGAAAGGGGGAGCCACAAGGCTGAGTGAGTAACAACGCCCCATTGGAGCCAAGAGAGCATGTGACCGGAGAAGGCAAAGGCAAGGCTGCCGATGATGGCGGAAGACGTTTTGAGGCGGAGAGAGCGAAGAAAAAGAAAAACAAAGAGGGCAGAAAGGAAGGGGGAGAGGACGAGGTAGAGGCTCCAGCCAAGATTGAATTCCAAGATGAGAAAGAGGAGGGTGAAGGGATAAAAGAGAGAGATTTGGGGATTGGCGAGAAGTGGTTCACCAGAAAATGCGTAAGGATTCCAGAGAGGTAGGTGGCCGGATTGGAGAAGTTCGAGGCTTAAGGTTTTCCAGGGAATCATCTGGCGAAAAACATCGGCGGCGAAGAGGCCGCCAGGGTGGATAATGCCGGGAGTGTAACCTATCCAACCGCCGAGATTGTAGGGAAAATACCAGCTCACGAGAATGTTGTAAGGGATGGGGAGGAGGGATTGGAAAAAGAATTTGCGGAAGATAATGACAGTAAGGGCGACAAAAAAAAGGATGGTGGTGGTGAGAGCAAGTGGTTTTTTCACAATGAAATTGTAGCAAAGGATATAATCACTGGGAGGGGTGATATGAGAATCCAGAGACCAATAGCAAAACAACCAATTCCAGATCAGGCAAAAAGAGTGTTTTCTGGCAAGCTATTTAAAGTGTGGCAGTGGAAGCAGGAGTTGTATGACGGCAGTAAGACTGTGTTTGAAAAAGTGCAACGAGCTGATAGTGTGAATGTGATCCCGGTGACGGAGGAAGGAATGTTGGTGTTAACCCGGCAAGAACAACCCGGAATGGAGCCGTTTATAGGAGTGGCGGGAGGAGTGATTTAAGTATGGGAAGAAGTGATAGTTGCGGCAAAACGGGAGTTGAGGGAAGAGACGGGGATGGAAGCGGAGGAGTGGGAACTTCTGGTAGCAAGTCAGCCATCGGGAGTGTTGGAATGGGCGTCGTATACACTAGTGGCAAGGAGATTGAAGAAAGTGGGAGAGTTGGTGCTGGATGCGGGAGAGAAGGTAGAGTTGATGGAAGTGGGGTTTGAGGAACTGGTGGATCTGGTTTGTAAGGAAGAATTTCGTGATCGGGAACTGGCGTTACTTATTTTGGCGGCTGCAAGAGAGAAGCGGTTGGACGAATTACAAAAAAGAATACTGGGATGAAAAAAACAATTTTAAGGAAATGGGGATGGGTGGGGTTGGTGGGGTTGGGGGTGATGCTACGCGGTTGGCGTATGGATCAGTACAACTTTGGGTTTGATCAAGTACAGATACTGGAGAATGCAGCGCGGATTCGAGTAGGAGATTTGACGTTGATTGGACCGCGAACTGGTCCAGCAGAGATGTTTACCGGACCATTGATTTATTATGTGGCGGCGGTGACGACGGCGATAATGGGTGAAATGCCGGGATTGGTGGCGGTGGGGTTGGTGAATGCATTGGTAACGGGTGGGGTGCTAGGTTGGCTGGTGGGGCGGTATATGGGTAATAAACAGAAGTGGTGGGTAGTGGCGTTATGGGCAGGATCGCCGTTTTTGGTGTGGTTGGATCGGATGGTGTGGAATCCAAACCTAAGTGTGATAGCGGCGGCTTTGGTGATGCTGCCTTTGTTACGATTGGTGGAAAAGAAAAAGATGCGATGGAGTGATGTGGGGATTATGGCCGGAGGCGTGTTTCTGGGATACCAAGCGCACTTTGGGGGGTTGGGGTTGTTGCCGATGGCGGTGGTGATGTGGATGCTTCTCTCACGAAAGATGGAAAAAAAGATGGTGGGAGTGGGGATGGGTTTGGTAACTTTAGTTCCGACATTGGTGTTTGATGGGCGCAATGGGTGGTTGAATGTAAAGGGGCTGCTGGGATTTTTGGATCGGGAGGTAACGAGTTACCATTATTTTTTGATTAAACAGTTGGGAACGTCTCTGGCAGTGACGGTGGAGAACGTGGGAAATTTGTTTGCTTTTGAGACGAACAGGGTTTTGGTGTGGATGGTAGGTGTGGTGGTGATCGGGGGGTGGATGGTGAAGAATCAGAAAAACAAAAACAAATTCATGTGGGTAATGGGGTGGCTGGTGATGATTGTGGTGGGGTTTAGTTTCTATCGTGGTCCACTGCCAGCGTATTACTTTTTGATTCAGATACCGGCCGGATTGGTGATGATGGCTGAAGTGGTAAGGGAAGGAACGAAACAATGGGGAAAAAATTGGATGATGTTGCTGGTATTGGTGGGGTATGCCGTAGCCTTGGTAGTGTCTAGTTATGGAAATGATGGAGAGGGATTGACGATGAAGAATCAAGTAGCCGCGGTGACATATGTGAAAGGACTGGAAAATAAAGGGGTGAAGGTTGCGAAGGTAAGTTGGGATATGGAAGCGGTAAATACGGTGGGGATGAAGTATTTGATGGACGAGTTGGAGGTGGATAAGGATGGAGTAGTGGTACATGTGGGATTTCCTACGGGGGCGGATGCCAAGAAAATGAAACAGTTTGGAGCGATATCGGTGTGGTTGGACCCACGGGTAAAGAAGGAGAAAAACTATTTGGAGACAAACGAATATATTGTGGAAACTGAGGCTGAGGTGCGATTGTTGGGAAATAAGTATTTGGAAAATGAATTGGGAAGCAGTGCGGTATATGAAGTGATTCGGGGAAAAGAATCGATAGGGTGGCTGGCGGTGTACAAACGAGAGATGAATGATGTGTTGTATGACGAATTAGATAAGAAATTGGAACTGGGAAAGACAAGCTGGGGAGACTGGGTGGGGACGGAGGAAATTGAGCTGGGTTGGTTGATGAAAGTGGATAACTGGATACTGCGGTTTGTGGATGAGAGTCCAGAATTGGGAGGGGTTCAGGAGTTGGGAGAAGTGAAGTGGTATACAGGAAGATGGTGGGGAAACTGATGGGGAGAGATTATTTAATGACGAAATCAAGCAGTTGGGGCTGGTAGCGGAAAACTAGTTGGTGTTGGCCAGCGGGAACGAAGACTGTCCTGAAGATATAGTTGGCAGGGAGAATGGCGAGCGGTGTGCCATCGAGATAAGCTTTCCAGCCTGGATAATAGGTATCGGTTAAGACCAGGAATTGATCCGCGGGGGTGGAGATGGTGATATCGATTTGGTGGGGGGTATATGAATCGATGTGAAGGGAGTAAGGGGCAGGAGGCTTGGGGGTGGTGAAACCAGGAAAGGATACGTGGTTGTGGTCTTGGATAACGATTGAAGTAGTGGGGTCGAATTTAGGATCAAAGAGGGTATCGAGAACCTGTTGGTCTTGATTGAAATTATGTTTAATGACGTGGGAAACTAAATAGGCGCGCGGGAGAGCAGAGAGGTTGTGGTAGATTTGGAAGTTAGCTTGTTGCCAGATGAGTTGATAGTCTGATTCTGGAAAACGGCTGATGTCATGGTCGAAATCGGAATGGGGAAAATCGTTTTTATGGAGGATGTATTTAATGGAGAGGAGGTCTTGGAGGCGCTGGCGATAGAAGTTGTCTTGGTTGATAGGAAGGTTAGCGTCGGAGCGAGGGATGGAATTGGAGGGTTGGCCTTGGTTGGCGGCATAGGTTAATAGAGTACCGTAGCGGCTGGAGTAGAGTGAGTCGTAGCCTTCGGGAGAGTAGAGATGATAAGGAATTGAGGTATTGGAGGTAACTGAAGCGGTGAAGTCGCCGAAGAATCGGGAATAATCGGGAGACTGTTGAAGCTTAGAGAAAAGAGGGTTTGAAGGGAAGATGAATTTGGGTTCGGTGAAGGGTAAGTATTTGTTGGAGAAAAGGGAGAAATCGAGAAGGGATAAGGGAATGAGGAGAAAAAGAACAGGTAGGCGTAGGTAGACAAACGGGAGACGGCGGTGGCGAAGAAAGAGGATGGGAGTGGAAAAAAGAAAGAGAAGGCTGGGGATGATAAGATTTCTGGAAGCAACGCGCCATTGGGATGTGGCCACGGGATCGGTGGTGGAGAACCAAGAACCGGTGGTAATTATCCATAGTAGAATCAGGGTGGAGGTGATGAAGAGAAGGAGTTTGAAGGGAAAACGAGATTTCGGGTGAGAAATAAGTTGATAACCGAAAGCAGTGAGGATAGCGGCAGAGAAATGGGTGAGAAAAAGGATACGGCTGGGAGCTGAGCTACTAAAGAGAGGGAGACGGAGCAAAAGAGGGAGGCGGGAGATGGAGTGAGGAAGAGATAAGAAGAGGGTAATGAAGAAGGTCGCTATAAAAAAACGGTGCAGGGGTGTTTTGGATTTTTGGGTGAAGGAAATGAGAACTAAGATGAGGCCAACGAGTCCAAAGTAGGCCATGAATTCGCCGTAATCTTGGCCCCAGTAGTTGTTGGTGGCAGGGTTACCGAAGAAGTTGGGGGCAATAAGGGTGACAAGGTGTGATGGGGGAAGGAGAAATTGGTTGAAGATAGCTGGGTCGGATTGTTGGCGGGGAGCGAGACGAAGTAATTCGAATGTGGGAAGGTACTGAGGGAGGATGAGAAGAAAAGTGGAGAGAAAAACCAGGAACGGACCGAGAAAGTGGAGGTGGAATCTGGGTAGCTGGGTGGGTTGGGGACGAGGCTGGAAATGAAGAAAGAAGAGATAAACGATGGCGAATAAGGTGACATAAAGGCTGGTTTGGATGTGGCCTGCTAAGAAGGAGCTGGTGAGAGCGAGGGTGGAGAGAGAGTAATAGATTGGATGTTTGGTGGCCTTTGAAAGTGACCAGAGAAGGAGGGGGAGCCAGAGGGCGGCGTGCCCCACGGTGTTGAGTTGGAGCCAAACAGTCATGAAGCCAGAGAAGGCAAAGGTGAGGCCGCCAATGAAAGCTGATAGGGGGGAGAGTTTGAGGGAGCGGAGAAAGAGAAAGGTGAAGAGGGTGGCGAGAACGGGTTGGAGAAGGACTTGGAGAATCCAAGCTGAGTTGAAGGGAAAAACCCAATAAAGGAGATTGAGAGGGTAGAAAGGTGCGGATTGGAGATTAGCGAGGAGAGGAGTGCCGGAAAAAGAGTAGGGATTCCACCAAGGAATCTGGCCTTGTTTGAGTTGGTCGATGGCGAGTTGGCGCCAGGGGTAGGTTTGGCGGATAGTGTCGGCGGAGATGAATTCTTTATAGGGAACGCCGAGAGGATAATCCGGGTAGGCTACGGTGTTGAAGGGGAAAAAACGACCGACGAGAAGGTGGCCGGGGAACGGGAGTTGGCCATGAAGAGGAAGCTTCCAGAAGACTAGGAGTAAACAAAAAATCGAGGCGATAATGGGGAAAAGATATCGTTTACTCATGTGTAACTTGATTGTAACATTAGAAATTGTGATGATTGGTGAAGAAAACTCTACAAATTATATGATTGAATGTGTGCTGTTGGATTGGGATGGATGTCTGGCCAATACATTGGAGTTGTGGATCCGGGCGTGGAAAGCAACTTTTGCTGATTTTGGAGTGGAAGTGAATCGGGATGAAGTGATCGAGAAGGCTTTTGGTGATTGGGGGTATGCAGAGAAAAAAGGGGTGGAGGATATGGAGGCTTTTGTAAAAACGATTTATGGGTATGTGAATCGAGATATGCCAATGGTGGAACTAAATGAAGGAGTGCTGTCAACGGTGAAGAAGTTGCAGCAGAGAGGAAAAAAGTTGGCGATTGTAACTTCTTCGAGAGTGAGTAGTATTATGCCGGCGGTGGTGCATAATAAACTGGATCGGTGGATTAGTGTGGTGCTGGGGGAAGAGGATGTAGAAAAGTTAAAACCGGATCCGGAGATAATTTATCTGGCGCAAGAACAACTGAAGTGTAAATATCGGGTTGGTTTGATAGTGGGCGATAATCAAACTGATGTGTTGGCGGGAAAAGCAGCGAAAATTGAGACTTGTTTATATTTACCTCTTATGAATCGTCGGGTGTATGACAAAGAATTGTTGCTGGCTAGTGAACCGGATTATGTGATAGAGAAATTTGATGAAGTGCTGGGACTGGTGGGGTAATTAGAGGTTGACTTCGCGGATCAAGGGTCGAGGGTTGGTAGGATCGGTGGTAATGGACCATTTTTCGATACGGATGTCGGATTGAACTTGCCAGGATTGAAGAGGCTGACCAAGGGGTGGAAATTGCTGGTACCAATCTTGGATGCGGGAGGGGAGATAATCGCCAGTTTCGATAAGGAGATAGACCAAGGTGGGATTGTGGGGTTGGGGGTAGATGTTGGTGATGGTGGGGGGGTAACCATATTTAGGTTGGGCATACCAGTAGAGTTGATAATCCCAAATGTAGGGGTACACGGGTGGGGTATAGATATAGAGAGCAAAGGGTTTTCCGGCGGCATCGGTGTAGATGGTATCGAGGGCGAGTTGTTGGTTGTTTAAGGTGGAGACGTTACCGGGATAATTGCCGGTTAAGATTTGGTATCGGGTAGAAAGATCGAGAGTGGTTAAGGGCATGATGACGAGATAGAAAATGGCGATAATGCGGGAGAAGAATCGGAGTGAAAACGGAGGAGAACAACGAAAGATGGTGGTGAGACCGATGGCAGAGGCAATGAGGTAAAAAAGAGCCAAAGGGCTACGGTACCAAGGCCAAATGGAACCGGGAAAAAGAATAAAAGCGGTGTAAGTGAAAAGGATGAGAGAGAGACAGAGAATCAGAGCTTTTTTGATGTGCGGAGTGGAGGAGCGAAGGGTGAGCCACCAACCGAGGATAATGGTGGATATAAGAAGCAAGGAAAAAATAGGGTCGTCTGGTGATAGACCAAGAGTGGTTTGCCAATCTAGGAGAAGGTTGTTGTAACGGTCGGTGATGCGGGTGGCGAAAGGTATGGTTTCGGATCCAAGGCTTTGATTGGTACCGATTAAAAATGCGTGAAGGTTGGTGGAGATGAGGTGGTGATGGCGAAAGTCAAAGATGATTTGGGGGGTAAAGGGAAGAATGAAGAGAAAAATCGAGGGGAGTAAATATCGAGGAAGAAACAAACGGCTACGAAATGAGAAGAGCAAAAGAAGGCTGGAGATGGGGAGAGCAAAAATGGCATAACCAATTTCAAAATGAAAGAATAAAGAAAGAGTAAGGTATATCCAAGGGATCAAGCGGAGTTGGTGGTGGAAAATGGCGTGATAGAGAAGCCAGAAGTGGATGATGGCAGCAAAAGTAAGGAGGGAAGGGCTGAGAACATTGTGGGATGCGGAAATAAACGCAGGGCTGAAGGCAAGGAGGAGAGTGAGGATGAAGGCAGTAGGGCGATTGATAGTACGACGGGTGATAACATATGTAGCAAGGGTGGATAAAATACCGAGAGTGGCTAAAAAGGCCTGATTAGCGTTGGGATTTCCAGCGGAGAGAGTGTAGGGAATGGTCATGATCCAAGTGGATAATGGTCCTAAGAAAACGCCATCGAGACCGCTGTTTCTGCCGACGAGGGATAATTTGTGGTCGGTAATTAGATGCTTGACTAAGATGATGTCTTCGGCTTGATCAAAAGAGAAGTGGGTGGTATTGGTGAGAGCGGGTTCGAAGCGGAGGTAGAGGGCGGCGGAGATGATACACAAGGCAAGAAATGAAAAAAAAGGGTAGGTAGTGATGAATGCATTAGGCTTTTTTGGCATAGACAATCATGTTGTCGAATAGATTGAGGTAAAGGGGAATTTTACCGATAGGGTTGTGGGTAACCAAAGGATAGAGGGCGGAAGCGAGGGGATTTTTTTGGATTTGTTTCATTAAGTTTAAAAGATAGCGGAGGCTAATCCATTTGCCTTTGTAATCGATACCAATGACTTGAAAACCAATTTGGTTTAAGAGTTTGGTGAGGGTGAAGCGGGAGAAGAAGAATAAGTGTTGAGGAGGAATAAAGAAATGCCAGTGTTTACCTTGAAGACGAGCTAGTGGGCTGGAGGCATCGCCGGTGTTGATGACCAGAAGGCCGTTGGGTTTGAGGAATTGGGTGAGATGGATGAGGTCGTGACGAGGGTCTTTTAGGTGTTCGACGACGTCAAATAAAGTGATGACGTTGAAAAAGGATTTACGATATCTGACTTGGGTAACGGTGGATTTTTTGACACGATTGGGGTGGCGTTTCTGGGCGAGATTGACGGCGTAGTCGGAAATGTCAAAGCCGTAGACGTCGAACCCGTGGTTGGCAGCGTGGGACATGAAAAGGCCGGTAGCGCAACCACCGTCGAGAAGTCGACCGGTGGGAGTGTGTTTTTTAAGGCGGTGAAGGTATCGGGTCATGTTGATGGTTTCGGCGATATGATCGCCTTCATAGTTGGCATAACCGGCTCGTTGATCGGATCCGGTGAAGAACTCTTGGTTGTAGTATTCCTGAATGAAGGAGGGGTAATCTTGGTTAAAATCGAGAAAAAAAAGATGGCAGGCGGGACAGTGGAGAATGTCGTAGCCTAATTTGCGAAAAGATAAAACTGGGGAGCGGTGTTGACAAAGGTAACATTTGGTAACAGACATAAGAGGGATTGTATCAGGTTATTAGCTGGAAGAGAGAAGCTTTTTGGAGAATTTTGTGAGAATCAAGTAGGTGGTGAGAAAAGAGATAAGGGTGAGGATGTTTCTACTTTGGTAAACCACAAGAGTGTAGGAACCGATGTAGAGAAAAGGAAGATAGCGGAGGAGGAGTGATAAAGAGAGGGAGAAAGTGAAGATGGTGATTTGGCGGGATGTAGGTAGCAGAGCAGCTAAACCCAGGGAAGGGAGAAAATACCAAGGAAGAAGTTCACGTTGGGTGATAACTAGGATGGTGGCGAATAAACTGGCAAAAAAAGAATAGCGGATGAATTGTGAGAAGCTGAGGCGGTGACTTTGGTAGAGGAAAGCAAAAGGAATGAGAGCGGTGGTGGTGTATTTAGTTAGAATGGAGATAAGCAACGAGAGCCAGGCGGGGAGTGGGCGTTTGTGGGAAAAGAGGAACAGTGCAAGAAGCATGAAAGCGGTCATGGTGATATCAAGGTGGAAGGAAATGAGGCTTTCGATAATGACTAAAGGATTGAAGGCAAAGAGAGCGAGAGAGGTGGTAGTGTGGGGGCGGTGGAATTTATGGGCGAGGCGATAGATACAGTAACAAGAAAGTAAGAAACTGGCGACACCGAGGAGTTTGAAGGAGATGAGAGTGAGGGTAAATTTTCCCAGTCCCATGAGATAGAAAGGGATGGTGAGAAACAGCCAGGTGGGACCATAGGGATAAGTGCGGTGGGTCCAGTGCATGAAGCGGGTCCAGAGGTCGGAGGGAAAATCGAGAGCGGTATGAGTCCAGGGACTGGCGTGATGATGAATGAGGATGCGGGTGTCGAAGATGTAGTTATAGATATCGTGGGAGAAAGCGGGATAAGCTAGAGTGAGTAAGAATGATGTGGTTAGCACTAGTTTGATGATGTTGCTAGAAGTGATTGTCTTTGATTTTGCTTGATGTATCAATGATATAAATACCAAGAAAAAAGAACTGAGCAACAGAAGGTAAAGAAAAGTCGAGAGAAGACGATTGAAGTAACCCAGGTGAATAAGCTGTTGCTGGATGGATTGATAGAGTGGATGGGAGGAAAGGGTGAGGTTTAGATCGATCTGAGAATAAGAGTAGACAAACAAACCTATTAGGGTGAGGATGTACCAGGAAAAAGTAACTCGTTTCATGATTGACGATACTGACCAGTTAGGTAGGCCCAACGGATTTTGAGGACATCGATGAACATACGAATGGAGTCCTTGGCAGGATTGACGCGGGTGGTTTTGACGTATTTCCACCGGACAGGAATTTGAGTGATTTTGTAACCGAATTTGCGGGCAAGAAAAATTAGTTCGACGTCGAAGGCGCCGGTGTAGGCATCGGCGGCTTGGTGGTTTTTGTAAACGACTAAACGGTTGAAAAGGTTGGCGGTGGCTACGGCGGAGAAGGCTTTGAAACCGCATTGGGTGTCGGTGATTTTGCGCACGGCGATGATGCGAACGACCAAGTTGAAGACGCGGCCCATTAAGTGGCGAAGAAAGGGTTCGGAGTGGCGGCTGGCTCCGGCAAGTTGCCGGGAGCCGATGATGACTTGGTAGCCTTGTTGGTAGGCCTTGATTACCTTGGAGACCTCGGAGATCGGGGTGGCTTGGTCGAAATCGGTGAAGAGGCGGATCTGGCCTTGGGCTTTTTTCATACCTGTGGCGACGGTTTGGGATTTACCGAAGTGGAGATTTTTGATCAGGGTCCATTGGGGTTTGGATTTGATCCAACTGGAGATGAGGGAAGCGGTTTGGTCGGTGGAGCCGTCGTCGACAACGATAACTTCCCAGGAGTATTCTTGTTGACTTAAGTATTCATGGACGGAATTGAGTTTGCCGGCGTGAAAGTTGTCGGCTTCGTTGTAGGCAGGGATGATGACAGACAAGAGTGGGGCTTTGACCATAAGGAATATTCTAGCCTAGATTGGGGAGAAACTGAACTTGTGTGTGGATTAACTTTTTTGAGCGGTGGTACCAATGAGGTCGACGGAGTCTGGATGATGGACGAGGCGATA
The DNA here is from genome assembly GCA_964396725.1 of uncultured Pseudomonadales bacterium. Classification (GTDB taxonomy): domain Bacteria; phylum Patescibacteriota; class Microgenomatia; order UBA1400; family CAYNFZ01; genus CAYNFZ01. The sequence goes on along the minus strand of CAYNFZ010000032.1, from coordinate 1,201 downwards.
GAGTACCAGGTTAGGAAGAAGAATGACTTGTTGGTCGATTTCGGCACGACCGAAACCGGCGATTTCCCAGATAGGATGCCCAAGAGGGTAACAGTCTTTGGGTTCTTTTTCGCAGACGGCGATGAGTTGGGAAGTTATTTCTGATTCTAGAGTGATGGGGGTGGCTTGTTTGAGTTCGAGGAAGAAGCGGTAGGCGTGGTCGGAGTTGCCGTCGGTAATGAGGGCAAAGTTGTAGGGTTTCCCAGCGGAGAGTTGGATGATTTCGTCGGCGACCCAGGAAGTTTGATCGATGAGGTTGGAACCGGTGGTCCAGATGGGTTCTTGGGTGAGGAGGAAGAAAACGCTGGCTAGGGTGACTCCAGAGACGAATATCTGTGTCAGGGTTGAGCGCAAAGGGGAAAGTAGGAGGGCGAGCAGGAGGAAAGGGGCGGGAAAGAGGAGTTGGAAATAGTGGTAGTGGAGCTGACCTTTGTAGAGACTAAAGCCGACGATGCCAAGCAACCAGAAAATAATTACAGCGAGGGAAGGGCGGGAGAGCTTTTTTTTGGTTACAAGGTGGTAGAAGAGGAAGAGGACAATGGAGAAGAGGAGGAGGTAGTTAAGAGGTTGGGTGAGATGAACCAAGTTTTTGCTGAGGACGGATTCGAGGCTGAAGCGGTTGATTTCGGTGAAAAGGCTGGCGAGGTTGGAGCTGCGTGGGCCGGTGGTGGAGCCGAAGCGAGTAACAAACTCGAATACCGAGCGGATGTTGGGAAAGCCGTGGCGAAGTTCGAAAGCAAAGTACATGGAGGCGCCGATGAAGAAGCCAATGATACCGAAAAGAAGCGATTTGAAATATTTTTTTGGGGGAGTAAGGGCGAGGGTGATGGTTACCAAGATGGGGCCGAGGATGAGACCAAGGTAATGGAGTTGAATGGCGATGCCGTAGCAGATGCCGGAGAGAAGAATGGACCAGAGTCGACTGGTAGTGGTGCCAAAGTAGAGACTGGAAATCGAGAGAAGAGAGAAGAAGGGCATGGGGTTGGGATTCCAGGATGAACGGGAGAAGGTAACTACGCCGGGAGAAACGGCGTAAAGAAGGGAGGCGATGGCGGCGGAGAAGGTACCGAACCATTTTTGGGCAACGAAAAAGAGGAGGGCGACGGTGGCAATGCCGATGGTGGCAATCATGACGGCAGGACCAACGGGGTCCATGCCGAAG
>CAYNFZ010000031.1:0-12235 GCA_964396725.1 uncultured Pseudomonadales bacterium | reverse complement strand
TCCTCTCCTCGGCACAAAGCTTGATTGGATCAGGCAAACTTGGCATAGAAAAGTCACAATTTAGAGAGGATCCGTAGCTCAGTTGGTTAGAGCGTTCGGTTTACATCCGAAAGGTCAGAGGTTCGAGTCCTCTCGGATCCACAGATGCCAGGCTAGCCAATCCTTCGATAGACTGAGGAGAGTAATCTTTCTAGGCAGTCACATGCCAGGGTAGCCAAGTCGGTCACGGCGCGTGTCTGAAAAACATGAGATACAGGTTCGATTCCTGTCCCTGGCACACATTAGGTGGCCTGCCACTTAATGCGATCCACTTAACATGCTGCTCCCTCAACTTTTTATTTATCGAGGGAGCCGCATGGGCCCGTAGCTCAGCGGTAGAGCAGTTGCCTCTTAAGCAATTTGTCGAAGGTTCGAATCCTTCCGGGCTCACAGGTAAACTTGATGTGACAGAGATAGAGTTGATATACCGGCGAAGGAGTTAGTGAGAGTGGTGTATGAATGAAACGATGATTACTTGAGTTTGGGACGGCCGATGAGGAAGCGTTTGGTGTCGGAGGCGAGGTCGATGAATTCATCGGCTTCGGCGATGAGTTTGTGGCTGGTGGTTTGTTTGAAGGCCATTACTTCGGTGCGACGACCATGGCCGCGGCAATAGTCGAGGAGGTCTACATAGTCACCATCTCCGGAGACCAAGACAACGACGTCGATTAAAGGGAGAGATCGGACTACATCGATGGAGAGGCCGACGTCCCAGTCGCCTTTTTTGGCACCACCGTGGAAGACTTGGAGAGGTTTGGTGCGGACTTCGTAGCCGATGTCTTGAAGAGCCTGGAAGAAATCTTTTTCTTTACCGGAATCGCTTTCGATGACGTAAGCAAAGGCGCGAACAAGATTTCTTTTGGCGACAGCGACGGTAAGAATTTGTTTGAAATCGACGTTGGTTTTGTAGATTTTTTGAGAAGAAAAGTAGAGGTTGGAGGTGTCGATAAAGACACCGACTCGTTGAGTGGAGTGTTTGACTGGAGAATTCATATAAAATATGGTAATTGATTGTTATAAGTATTTTAGCCTCGAATGGAAGGAATACCAAGATGAGAATGAGACTGGTGGTGAATACTGATATACTAGGCGAATGAAAAAAGCACCAAAAAAGGGGGAAACTGTGGCAAAGAAAAAAAAAGTACAAAGTGTAAAACAAGTACTACAGGAAAAACAAACGGAAAAAGAAGCCAAGGGTAATATCGGGGTTATGAATGCGGTTAAGATGCGGGGATGGTGGCAGTGGGTGGCCTTGGGGTTGATAGTGGTAGTGGTGGGATTGTTTATGGGGCGTGATTGGGTGATTGCTGCAACGGTGAATGGAAAACCGATTTGGCGCTGGTCAGTAATAAAAAGTTTGGAAAAACAGGGTGGGAAGCAAGTGTTGGATAGCCTGGTAACGAAGGAATTGATTTTACAAAAAGCTCGAAACGAAGGGGTGGAAGTAACAGAGGAGGAGTTGACGGCAGAGGTGGAAAAGGTAGAGGCACAATTGGGAGAAGGGGTGAGTTTAGAGGAAAGACTGGCGGTGGAGGGAATGTCGGTAGAAGAATTGAAGGCAGAGTTGAAGGTTCAGAAAGCGGTGGAGAAATTGCTGGGAGCGGATGATGAGGTGGGTGATGATGAGATAGGGACGTTTTTGGAAGAAAATAGTGATTTTTTACCGGAAGAGGCTAGCAGTGAAGAATTGGTGGAGTTGGCTCGACAACAATTACAATCACAGAAAAGACAGAAAAGATTGCAAGAGTGGATTCAGACAGTCCACGATGAAGCAAAAATTGGGTATTGGGTGAATTGGTAAGAGTCAAGATATTTGTAGTAGAGCAGAGAATGTGATGAAATGAAGACATGACTCGCGAAAGTGTTTCTCAGGAGATAAAGCAAGCTAGAGTAGAGGGGATGGAGAATAAAGCAGGGAGCGTGCCTCGGTTGGTGAGTATTTTGTCGGGTTTGGTGATGATCTTGATTGCGTGGTTATTTTTTTCGGGAGAGTTGTATCGATTTTATGCGAGCATGTTGTTTTTTTACTACAGTCTTTTGGGAGAGATGTGGTGGTCGGTGATTGGCTTGGGAATCACGCAGACTTTAATTTTGATACCGCTACGGATTATCCGAGTAGCCCAACAAGCGAATATCGGAGAGTTTAAGAAAAAAACGATGGAGATGAAGGGTGAGCATGAGCAGACTTTTTACATCAAGAAAAGAGTAGAGAGTGGAGATCGAGTAATTTTATTTTATACGATTGATTTTTTTATTCAATTGGCATCGTATTTAACTATAGGTAGGTTGTTTTTGACAGATTTTTATAACAAGGCTTTAGACGCGAATTTGCTATATAACTTTGTGAAATACCCGACGTATCCGATTGAAGGAATTGTGTTTAAGATCCCCTATCCGTGGTTTTCGAAAACGATAGATTTTGGGTGGGAGAATTTATTGTGGGTGTGGGGAGTGTTGATCTTGGTGCAAGTGGCTATATTTGCGCTGCGATATTTTTTGAAAGTGATTGTGATGCAGGGTCGGGATGTAGAGATTCTACCGAAAAAGTTGGCAAAGTATACCAGTGGTTATGTGGTGATTTTGATGTTGATTGCCTGGGTGTTGGTACGTAATTTTCCGAGTGGGTGGTCGATAAGATGGTTTACAGGTTTGATTACGATACCTAATAGAAGATTTAACACGGTAACGGCATTAGTAACATTTGGGACGTTGATGTGGTTTGGAGTGAATAGAATTAAACGGAAAACCGATTTGGCAATAAATTTAAAAGTGAAGACAGAGGTGATAGAAGGGACGCAAAAGGAAATGTTTACCGATACGTTACGCACAGCGGTGCTAGTGGGGTTGGGAGCTTATTTTATTACTAACCAAATTCCGAGTGCGTTTGAGCTGTCGATTTTTACTTTGGAGTTGATTTCTTTGGCTTCGCCTTTGACCTTAGACAGAATAATAACAAAGGCGGTAAAAGCTAGTAGAAAAATTGATAACGTGGATTGAGAAATTAATTGGGGTGAGTACAATAGATGAGATGAAGATGAAGATGGAGACAAAACATAGTGTAAACGTAGCGGTGATATTGGCTGCGGGTCGCCAGAAACGCATGAACGGAGTGCTGGAAATACCAAAGGGATTGGTGAAAGTGAAGGGGAAGGCTCTGGTGACGAGAGTGGTAGAAGGTATTGTCCAAGCGGGGATAAAACAGGTGTTACTGATAACAAATAGGGAGTTTGAGGGGGTTTACAGGAAGTGGAGAGAAGAGATGAAGAACAAGGAGATGATAGTAGAGGTTGTGAGTAACGGATTGGGTTGGGAGGATAGAAGTGCTGGAGCTTTGGGAGATTTACAAAAAGCTCTAAGGATAGTGATAAAAAAATGGAAAGAGGTTGGGGATACGATAATATCCCCGAGCGATACGCAGTTTGAAGGAAAATTGATACAAGAATTATTGGAGTTTTATGCTAGGTACCAGGGAGATTTTTGCACGGTGATTCGAGATATGGGAGAGGTAGGAGAAATTCGAGGCAGATTGGGATGTGTGGAGGTAGGAGAAGATAGCCGAGTGGTGTCGTTTGAGGAAAAACCAGAAAAACCAAAATTATCGTTGGCGGCGATACCGTTTTATGTAATACCGAAAAGAATGTATAAGTTGCTGGATGAATATTTAGAAAGTGGAGAAAATCCAGATGCTCCAGGTTTGTGGATTCCATGGTTACTGAAAAGGGGTGAAAAAGTACGAGCGTATGAATTTAAGCAGTATACAAAGGATGTGGGAACTCCAGAAGATGTAGCGTTAGTGGAGAGTTTGTAAAGAGAGGGTAAGAAAAAGCGCAGATTGGTAGTAAAAATAATTGGAGAAATGGGGATATAAGGTGTTTGTTTTGGTGGGATTTGCGTTTGTGGCGGGAGTAGTGACGATATTGTCACCGTGTATTCTGCCGATATTGCCAATAATTTTGTGGGGAGGTGCGAGCGGAGGAAAGAGAAAACCGTTGGGAGTGATGCTAGGGTTTGTGGCGTCGTTTACTTTTTTTACCTTGTTTCTGACTAATTTGGTACGGGCGACTGGGATTAGTGCGGATACAGTGAGATTGCTGTCGGTGGTGATTGTGTTTTCGTTTGGTGTGAGTTTGGTGCTACCGAAGTTCCAGGCGCTGGTGGAGAAGTTGTTGGCGCGAATGTCGTCGAAGATTCCGACTAGAGGAGTGAGGGAAGGTTTCGGAGGCGGATTGTTGATGGGATTGTCGGTGGGAATAGTGTGGACCCCATGTGTGGGTCCGATTATGGCATCGGTGATTTCGGTGGCATTGACGGGTGCGGTGGATAGTGGAGCAGTATTGATAACCCTGGCGTACGCGATGGGAACGGCGATACCGATGTTTGGGGTGATGCTGGGAGGAGAAGGGTTGCTAAACAAAGTGCCGTGGTTGATGGTGAACACAAACAAGATTCAGAGGAGCTTTGGGATGGTGATGATTTTGACGGCAGTAATGCTATATTTTGGTTGGGAAAGAAAGATTCAGGAGTACGCACTGGAAGCCTTTCCGGGTTATGCAGACAGTTTGACTCGTTTGGAGGATAACCAAAAAGTTCGAGAGGTGCTGGATGAGTTGGAGGAGAGGCCGAAAAGAGACGACGAGGGAAAGGTGTCTAAGCGGAAAAAGACAAAAGCGCCAAGGATTATTCCAGGAGGTGAGTGGTTTAATGTGGATGAGAAGACGGCGGCTTTGTTGGAACAAGGATTTGAAGGCCGAGTGACGTTGGTGGATTTTTGGACCTACACATGCATCAATTGCATTCGGACAATCCCCTATTTGAAAAAGTGGCATGAAAAGTATGCTGACGAGGGGTTGGTGATTGTGGGGGTGCACGCACCGGAGTTTGAGTTTGAGAAGAGTACGGATAACGTAAGAGAAGCTATTGCGGACTTTGAGCTGGAGTATGCGGTGGTGCAGGATAATAATTTTGATACGTGGAGGGCTTTCTCGAACCGTTACTGGCCGGCGAAGTATTTGGTGGATAGTGAGGGGTATATACGGGCGAGTTACTTTGGTGAAGGACACTACGATGAAGTGGAAGAATGGATACAGACTCTGCTGACAGAGGCGGGGATAGAGGTGGATGAGGTAATAGATAATCCGACGTATACGATAGCGACAAGAACGCCGGAACTGTATTTGGGATATTTGAGAGAGAAAGGATTGAATGAGTCGCAGAGCTATGTAGCTAGTAATGAAGCGGTGTATGAGTATCCGGAAGAAGTGGGAGAGAATATGTATGCGTTATGGGGAAGTTGGAAGATTGAGGCGGAGTATGCTGAGACCAATGGAGGAGCGCTAAAATTAGTGTTTGAAGCGAGTGAGGTGAATTTGGTATTGGCGGCGGATGCAGCGATTGAGGTGGAAGTGAGAGTGGATGGTGAGGTAGTTGAGGGTGAGGAAGCTGGGGCGGATGTAGAACGTGGAAGGGTCGTGGTGGATGAAGAAAGACTGTATCGGTTGGTGAAACTGATAGAGCCGGGAAAGCATGTGTTGGAGTTGGTGTTTGAGGGCGAAGTACAAGCGTTTGCGATTACGTTTGGATAATGTGGGGTAAATACTAGATAGTGTATAGTAGAATAACTGGCCTTATTTTGTTGAGGTAGGAAATGATGATGAAAAGAATAATGAAATTAAATAATACAAAAATCGTTGGAATGATGTTTGGTATCTCGGGAATGTTGGTAGTGTTGGGTTGGGGAATAAGGTTGGTTTTGGGAGAAAATGTAGCAGTCGAGGGAGAAAACATGACAGTGGCGGCGACGATATTTCCAGTATATGACATGACTAGAAAGATTGCAGCTGAGGGAATTGAGGTGGAGTTGTTGCTCCAACCTGGAAGTAGCCCGCATACTTTTGATTTAGATCCGGGAATGGCAAAAAAACTAGCAAGGACTGATGTGGTGTATATGATTGGACATGGGGTAGATGATTGGATTAGAGATGAAGCGGCGAATTTGGGAGTGAAAAGATTAGCGGTGGTAGATAGGGAGATTAAATTGATGGAATATGGGGTTAGTGGAGAAGACGAGACTGGAGGGCATGGGCGAGGAGGGGTGGATCCACACTATTGGCTTTCGGGAGCCAATGCTCTGCTGATGTCGAGAAATATAAAGGAGAGTTTGAAGATTCTTTATCCGATGTACGCCGAAGAAATTGAAGACAGGTATCAAGAATATGCCAAAGAGTTAGCAAAAATGGATGTGGAAATGAGGAATATGTTTTTGGGATTGGGAAACAGGAAGATGGCAGTATTCCATCCAGCGTGGGGTTATTTTGCTCGAGATTATGGACTGGAGGTGGTGGCGATATTTGAGGAAAATGCAGGAGTAAATCCAGATCCGAAACATGTAGCTTTTTTTATAGATAAAATCAGAGAAAATCAGTTAGCGGTGGTGTATACCGAACCACAGTTTAGTGATGACCAGTTGTTGGGATTGATTAAGGATGCGGGAATAGTGACGGCGGAATTGGATCCTCTCGGTGGGGTTTGGGGACGAGAAAGCTACGTGGAACTGATGAAATATAATGCAAGCAGGATCGTGAATGCCCAAAAATGAGAAGGTGATTGAAGTGAATAATTTGACGGTGAGATATCCGGGGATGACTCATACGGCAGTAGAAGATGTAAGTTTTGAGGTAAAACGAGGTTCAATTACGACACTGATTGGACCAAATGGTTCGGGAAAAACAACGATTATGCAAGCTTTACTGGGATTGGTAGAATTTACGGGTGAAGTAATGATATTTGGAAGGAGTTTACGAGAAGTTGTGGAAAGAGTTGGATTTGTACCACAAAGGTTTGGATTTGCTGTGGCGTTTCCAATGTCAGTGAATGAATTTGTAGGAATGGTGGTACTGGAAGGAAAATCGGACCAACGAGAAAAACGGGTAAAAAAAGTATTGAATGAAGTGGGAGTAGGAAAAATGACGAAAAGGATGTTAAGGGAGTTGTCGGGAGGACAGATGCAGAGAGTGTTGGTAGCGCGAGCTTTGGTAGCGAAGCCAGAACTGTTGATACTAGATGAGCCGGAAGCGGGAGTAGATGTAGCCGGAGAACAAAGTTTGTATGATTTGTTGGATAAGTTGGCAAAAGAAAGAGACATGACGGTTTTGGTGGCTTCGCATGAGTTGGATGTGGTGTATACCTATGCTGATAGCGTGGTGTGTGTAAATCGAAAGCTGGTGTGTAGCGGAAAACCATATGAAGTGTTGAATCAGGAAATGTTTGAAAAAATTTATGGGCGAGAACTTAAGTTTTATGGACATGAGCATCACAAATGAATGAAATAATAGAGGTGTTTGGATTTGAATTCATGCAAAGAGCGGTTGTGGCGGGGGTAGTGGTATCTTCGTTGGCGGCAGTGATGGGAGTACTGATGGTGCTGAAAAAGGCTTCTTTTTTTGCGGACGCGGTGGCACATGCTTCATTGACCGGAGTGGCTATCGGAGTGTTGGTAGGGGTGGATCCGGTAGTAGCGGCGGTGATTTATGCGGTATTGGTGGCGATTGTAATTCCGAAGAAAAAAACGGAGAGTTTGGTTCCGGTGGATAGTTTTTTGGGGTTTTTGTTGCCTTTTTCGATGGGAATGGGGGCGATCTTGTTGTCAGTAACTCCTGGTTACAAGCCGGAACTAATTAGTTTTTTGTTTGGGAATATTTTGGCGATATCTCGATTTGAGTTGATGATAGTGATGTTGTTTTCTGTAGTGGTAGGGATAGTGTTTGTGGTGATGAGAAAACAGTTTTTGTTGGTAGCTTTTGATGAGGTGCAAGCTCGAGTGAGTGGATTGAGAGTGAAAACGGTGGAGGCTTGGTTTAATGTACTGTTGGCGATTACGGTAGTGATTGGTACAAAGATGGTTGGAATTGTGTTGATAAATGGATTGTTGGTAATACCGGCGGCCACAACACGTTTGTTTGCTAGAAATGTGGGACAGATGTTTATGGGAACTCCAATAGTAGCGATGGTGATGACGGTATTGGGTTTGTGGATTTCGGTGGTTACAGAGATGCCGACTGGTCCGATGATTGCGGTAACGGCAGGGATGATATTTTTGATGGCTTTGGGATTGAAGAGTCTGATAATTAGGCTAAGATGATACGGTGAAAAAACTAAAAGTGGTGAGCTTAAATGCTTGGATGGGAAATTACTGGCAAAGAATTGTAGAGTTTTTGAAGCAGGAAGAACCTGACGTGGTGCTACTGCAGGAGGTAACTCGTGGAGTGGATGCTCATTTGGCTTTGGGAGTGTCGGATTCGGTAAAACAGATAGCTGGTGAGTTGAGGTATGAGTGGGTTTTTGAGCCGATGATTGAGATGAAGACACGAAAGCACGAGTATGAGGTAGGGGTGGGGATACTGACAAAGAAAAAAATGAAAAAGACGGAAGCTCGAGGTTACTGGGGAAAGAAAATCAAATTGGGGGGAAGTTTAGCGGAAGGCGATTTGTTGCCGGGAATATTGGTAGAAGCTGAAGTTGTGCCTGGTGTATGGGTTGGAGTAACTCATTTTTTGTGGAGTATGCATCCTTTGATTAGCCAAGAGCAAATGAAAGCCGTGGAAAAACTGATTGAGTTGGTGGCAGGTCGGGAAAATATGATACTGGGTGGAGACTTTAATGTAACGGACGATACGGTGATTTATGAGAAATTAAAGGAAGTGATGCGGGATGACCGTCCGCTCGGATGTCGTAGGACTTTACATCCGGTGATTCATAGAGCAGGAGAACATAATTTGGCGGTAGATTATTTGTGGAGTAAAGGTGCAAGAATTAAATTGCTGGAGACTAGAGTGGTAGAGGTAGGGATTTCGGATCATATGCCATTGGTGGCTTGGTATGAGGTTTTGACATGAAGAAATTGATAAGAGTGGCCCTGGGAGGGACTTTTGACAGAATACACCGTGGCCACGAGGCGTTGATAGAGCTGGCGGCTGAGATGGGGAAGGAGTTGGTGATTGGAGTAACCAAGAAGGGGTTTGGTGGTGACAAGAAGCTAAAAGAGTTGATACTCCCCTACTCTACCCGAGTGGAAGAGCTGGAGAAGTTGTTAGCAAAGAAAAGAATCAGAAAGTATCGACTAATTGAACTGGAGGATGTGTATGGAACAACATTGAGCGATAAATCGATAGAGGGTGTAGTGGTGAGTAGGCAGACCGTGGAGGGGGCGAGAATGGTTAACAAGAGAAGAAAAAAGCTGGGGTTGAAAGAATTACCTGTAGCGATAGCGGAGATGGTGGTGGATGGTGAAGGAGAGTATTTGTCCTCGAGTAAAATCCGTGAAGGAAGGATTAACAGAGAGGGAATAGTTTGGCTGAGAATCCTTGAACCAGGCTGGAGATTAAGGATGAGCGACCGGGAAGTGTTTGCGAGGCCTGCGGGTAAAATGATGAGCGATGTGTTGATGAAAAAGAAAATGAAGAAGATAGTACCGACGAGGCTGGCGGTGGTAGGTGATTTGAGTGTAGCGCGATGTTTGAAGTTGGATTTGGGATTTGACGTAGCGGTAGTGGATGGATTGGTGGGAAGGAAAAAGGTAAAAGATATGGTGGAACTGCCAGGTTTTAATAAAATTGCGGTGAGAAATGATGCAGGTGGGGTGAGTAAAGAAGTGGTGGAAGTGCTGGGTAAGCAGAAGAGTTGGAGAAAGTTACTGGTGTCGGTTGAGGGTGAAGAGGATCTGTTGGTATTACCTTTAATTTTGGGTTTACCTCTTTTAAGTGTGGTGGTGTACGGACAACCAAATCGAGGAAGCGTAATGATCGAGGTGACTGAGGCAGAGAAAGAAAAATGGTGGAGGTATTTGAGTGGCGCTTTGTGAAGTTCTTAAAAAAGGGCTGGTATAATTGGTCACATGCCGAGATGGCGGAACTGGCAGACGCGCGAGACTTAAAATCTCGTGATGGCAACATCGTGAGGGTTCGAGTCCCTCTCTCGGCACACGAGTGTGGAGTTGGGCATGATTTTTGGTGGGACAAAGAAGGATGAAGTATAATACACTAACGGGGAGTAGCTCAGTGGTAGAGTGCGCGCTTTGGGAGCGTGAGGTCGCAGGTTCGATCCCTGTCTCCCCGACCCATAGTGAGATGAGAGATGACGTCGAAATGAACAACCGAATAAAGTGCGGGATTAGTATAGTGGTAGTATATCTCCCTTCCAAGGAGAAGGCGCCAGTTCGATTCTGGTATCCCGCTCACGTGCCTAGGATTATGAGAAACTGACAAGCTTTGACATAATAGAGATATGCGCCCATAGTTAAACGGATATAACAGGAGCCTTCTAAGCTCTCGTTGGAGGTTCGATTCCTCCTGGGCGCACTACAAATAAGCGACAAGGGTGGGTGGGAAGATGAAAATTTTAGGAGTGATAGCGATAGGGGCGACGATGGTGTTTGGAGTGTTGTGGTACGTGCCGGTAAGAGAATTAAGTGAGGAATATTGCCGGATGTATGCTAACGAGAAAGTGGAGAAGATAGTAATGACAAGTCTGACTATAAACGATGAAGAGGGATTGTGGGAAACCCGTAGGGAGTGCTTTGAAAGGGAGAAACAAACTCGTGCAATGGAGATATTGGTGAGAATGGTAAAAAAAGATTGGAGAGATTAGGGTGAAGGGATGGGAATTTGAGCCAACAAAGATGGTCAGATATAATACGATTGTCTGGTACTAGAGATATAGATATTGACTTTGAGAAATCTGACCAGATGATGGTGGTTGTAGCTCAGTTGGTTAGAGCGCCGCTCTGTGGAAGCGGAGGTCGCCGGTTCAATTCCGGTCAGCCACCCCATTTATTTTAGGAATTTCAAGTGACAATGTATTTGAAAATTGATGGGATGGAAAAGCGAAGAGGAAGATGAGCTTTCAGAAAAATAGAAAAAATGTATGGTGATGATGATATGGTGCAATGGTCGGTAGATAGGTGTTGTTTGGTGAAAGTTGGTTTGAGAAATAGAAATAGAGAAAGATTATGGATGTGCATGAGAGAATGAGGGTGTGGTTGGCTAAAAAATTTGTTGATCAAGTGATGTATCAGGCAATAAAGTGGTTAGTGATGACAGAGAATTGGAGATTGAGTAATAATCGGGATGATGAGGTTTAGTGTATAGTTAATTGAGATGAAGCAAAGATGAGTTGGAGATGTTAAGTATGCCTAAATACAGAGATTATTTTAGAAGGATGCTGGCGGTAGAGTCGGAATTATTTGAGGAGTTTGGGGCGGTACATGCCAAGTATGAGAAGAATCAAGAGAGGAATCAGGATGAATTCAACAGGGTGGGAAAGAGAGTGGTGGAGGTGATACGGGAGTGGGAGAATAAGTTGTGTGATAGGACGGAGCGTGGAGTGCATTCAAAATTTTCGAGTAGATTGGCAGAAAAATTTCAGGAAGAAGTGAAGACTTTTTTCCCGTTGATAGATTTTGTAGGAGTGGAGGTGACAAGACCGGCGGTGGATTTTGTGGTCAATGGGAAAAAGAACGAAGAAAAAGTTTCGGAGGAGGAAATGGATACGGATATTTTGGAAATCGAGAAAATTGCGGTGTTGGATGATGATGGCTTTACGCTGAAGAAATTATTGTGAGTTAGCGGGCGAAGATAAAGGCAACGTTGGGACCGTAAATGCCGGCGCATCCCCGACTCCAGTTGCCCTGGAGGTTGGCTCGGTGGCCTGGACTTTGGTCCCAGCCAAATTCGACGATGTGGACGGCGGAAAACTCGCCAGACCAGATATTTTCTCCGATAATCTGGAATCCGAGGTGATTGTAGTCGCCGTTTTCGAAATGAGTGGAAAAAACATCGTGGGAAAAATCTGATTCGATTTCGTGGGCGCGTTGGTCGGCTAGGACACAGATTTGAGAGTCGATATAGAGAGTGTTTAGAGTATGGCTGGAGCGGTACTGATTGACGGTGGTGTTTAATTCTGCCACTGTGGCCATGGGTTCGCCGGGAGCGTTTTTCATGATATAAAAACCTTCTACGCCGTCGGGGTCGGGTTGGAGTTGATAATTGTAAACGGGAGTTGAAGGTGGAGTCGAGGCACGAGGTGTAGAGGGAGGGCGAGGGGTGCGGGTGGGTAGGTAGGTAGGGTTTGGGGTAGCTGAGGGCCAGTGATAGAGGAGTTCGGCCGAAGGTGTAGCGTGGAAGTATTGGGGTGAGGTGGGAGT
>CAYNFZ010000030.1:10106-13037 GCA_964396725.1 uncultured Pseudomonadales bacterium | reverse complement strand
CCCCACTACCACTGGGTCACCAACAAAGGCTATGGCACTGCCGTCCATCGCCAGGCTCTTCTTACCCACGGTCCTTCATCCCACCACCGCACTCTTTTTATCCGTCGCACTTTGACTCAAACCAAAAACTCGTAGCCGATCCTCATCATACACAAACCAGCCATCAACCTTTTTCCCCGCCAACACCAACGGCAACCAGTGCCGATCATCATCCCACATCTTTTTGTAGTCCAACTCATCAAACCCAAACCATTTCGGCCTCATCTCTTCACTCTCATTCGCCTTCCCCATCAATCCACCAGCCACGAATATATGTACCACCCCAACCACCTCAGCCGTTCCCAGAAATATCATCCTCCCTCTCTCCTCTAAAATCCTGGCTCTCACTCCGATCTCCTCCTTCAACTCTCGTTTCGCTGCTTCCATCAACCCCTCACCCTTCTCCGGTTTCCCTCCAAACCCATTCCATTTCCCTTCTCCCAACCCTCTTTTCTTCATCCCCAACAGTACTCTACCCCCCTCAATTGGCAACACCAACGTAAAATCTTGCACCTTTCCTTCCCATAACTCCTTCACCATCACGCACTTCTCCAACCCAAACTCTCCCACCCGCGTTCGTATTAACTGTTTCAAATAACCTCCACAACCCAACTCTTCCCCTATATCCCGCGCCAGTGATCGGATATACACTCCCGCTCCAGTTTTTACCCTCAACCACAACTTCGGCCACTCATACTCCACCACCTCGATCTTTTTCACTTCTCTTATTCTCGGTTCCAGTTCAACCCTCTTTCCCTTCCGCGCCAGCTTATACGCTTCTTTGCCTTTTACTTTCACCGCGCTGTAGAGTGGGGGAGTCTGCCAAATTTCTCCTACAAACTTTTTTGTCGCCTTCTCAATATCTCTACATGTGGGAACTTCGTCATCCTGAACTTGTTTCAGGATCTCTTCTCCTTCACCGTCATCTGTTGAAGTATTCACTCCCAACTTCACCTCCGCCACATACTCTTTCTCCTTTTTCACTTCCGTTGCCAACTTCTTCGTCGCCTCCCGTCCAATCCCCAGAACCAGCACTCCTTCCGCCAGCGGATCCAACGTCCCCGCGTGCCCCACTTTCCGCTCACCCGTAACTCTCCGCACCGCATCCACCACATCATGACTCGTCACCCCACGAGGCTTATACACCCCCACCATTCCTCTCGTTTCTTTGTTCAATTCACCAATCATGCATTCAATTGTACTTAGGTTAATTAGATCAATTAGGTCAATTAGAAATTAAACGTCTGGATTGTTATCGATTGTCTCCCACAACACCATACAAGCATAAGTTCGCCAAGGCGACCATTTACTCGAAATCTCCTCCGCCTGCTCCGGTCTCAATTCCTCGATCTCATACAGTCTCTCCATCGCCCGCCGTAACCCCAAATCTCCATACGAAAACACATCCGGTCGTCCCAGCGTAAACATCAAAAACATCTCCACCGTCCACTGCCCCACCCCTTTAAGCCTTATCAACTCTTCGGCCACTTTTTCATCAGCCATACCTGCCAAGCTCAAAAAATCAATTTCACCCGCATCATAAGCCTCCGCAATTCCCTTCACGTAGCGAGCCTTTGCATTAGACATCCCTGCCTTTCTCATGTCTTCGTGCTTGATCCTCAAAATATTTTTTGGCGTCAGTTCTTTCTTTGGTAACAACTCTTCAAACCTTCCCCAAATCGTCCTCGCTGCCATCACCGACAGCTGTTGTCCCACGATCGCCCGACACAACCGCTCAAAATACATTTCCGGTTCCAACTTCACCAGCAGCTCCAATTTCACTTTCTTCGCTGCCTTATGTATCACCGGATCAACTGTTTTGAAATGATTTAGTATTTTATGTTTCATCAGCAGCCTGCTCGATTTCCTCCAGCATCTCTTCGGTAATAACTACTGCCCCATTAAAAATCGCCTCATTGTCTTTAATAATCAAGCCTTCATTCTCTCTATTTATCACCGCAATTGAGCCAGGCTCAGCCGCCTCAATCTTGGCCTGAGCCCATCCAGGCAGATCTCCAATCCACACCCTTTTCTTCTTATCTTTCCCCTTTCCTCTCCCCGTCACCAGTTTTCCATCTACAACCACTCGTTCACCTCCAACAATGATTGATCCGACTCTTGTTCCGTCGCTTTGCATTTTTCTCGCCACTTTTTCCAAGCCTCGCTCTACCAAACTTTTCAATCTTTCCACACAACCTCCATTTTGAATATGCAGATTATTACCACCCGAACATAACACAAATAAACCACAGACTCAACCCATGTTATCGAACTATGCTCCTGATCAACCAAACCACATCTTCAGGCTCCTGAACCCCACCCACCACCTTCTCGTCGACCCCCAACTCTATCGCAATCCGCTTTATTTCATCTGCAAATCGCTGCATGTTAGCCTCATCGTCCCTGAAATCAATTTCACGTTCCCAACTCTTCACCAACGGCAAATTACATGCCTCTCTTAAATTATTTACCACCTCAACATTTCCCATTCCAGGATTGTGCTCTGCACCCATTTCTCCAAGCAGTGGCCCGCTCCCCTCATAATGCACACAGAATGTAAAATAGGCAGTGCATAAAAGGGGGTAAAAATGGCAGGAATAGCCGGCGAGGTTAAAGTTGAAATCTTAGCCAAAGTAAAAGCGGGACAAAAAGTCAGTGAGCTTTCCCAACAATACGGAGTGAGTGACAAAACCATTTACAACTGGCTTAAGGGTCA
The DNA here is from genome assembly GCA_964396725.1 of uncultured Pseudomonadales bacterium. Taxonomy (GTDB): domain Bacteria; phylum Patescibacteriota; class Microgenomatia; order UBA1400; family CAYNFZ01; genus CAYNFZ01. The sequence goes on along the minus strand of CAYNFZ010000030.1, from coordinate 10,282 downwards.
GATGAACCAGGAAGTGAGTTGGCGGGAGTATAAACGGGTACTCAAAGAAAACGAAGACTTGAAGAATATCCTAGGGGTTCTCACGCTCGAGTTGGAGAAAACAAAAAAAAAGAAGGGGTGAGTTTGCCAAGCAGGTATTGGAAAGTATCCCGGATTTTGAATTTACCAATCCCTTT
>CAYNFZ010000030.1:0-10096 GCA_964396725.1 uncultured Pseudomonadales bacterium | reverse complement strand
AAAAACACCCCAAAACAAACAAAAAAACATTGGCAAAATCATTGGCCACTTCCCGGCGGGGATTGTATCAAGAAAGCACTATCCAACAAAACAAAGACAGTTTACTCAAAGAACAAATTGAGGTGGTATTGGTAAACAAACCTAGTTATGGCTACAGGCGGGTTGCTATGGAACTGGGGATAGGTAAAAAGCGAGTCAGAAGATGCATGAGACCGTTTGGCATTAAGCCATACAAAAGGAAAGCTAGGTGGAGAAAGAGGCGGGATGAAAGAAGAAAACCAGCACCATTTGTTAATGAAATTAAGAACCAATGTCCACTAAAGCCAAATTACACCTGGGTTGGAGATTTTACCTACCTACCGTTTAAAGGCAGATTTCTTTACTTGGCTACTTTTATGGATTTGTTTACCAGAGAAATTGTAGGCTGGCATATCTCTAGAACCCACACCAAGAACCTGGTAATGCAAGCACTTCTTGATGGGCTGATGAACCGCAGGTTCCAAAAACCAACCTACCTCCACACCGACCAAGGGATGGAGTACACCAGTAAGGACTACATCGATTTAGTCCAGAACTTGGGCGTGCAGGTTTCGATGAGCACCAAAGCCTCACCTTGGGAGAATGGCTATCAAGAATCTTTCTTCAACAACTTTAAGACAGACCTAGGATTGGAGTTTGACCGTTTCAGTGATGAAGGACAATTTTTGGAGGCAATTCACCACACCCTGTACAGCTACAATCATGACCGAATTCATACCATTCTAAAAATGCCACCAGCTGTATTTCACGCCCGCTATTTAGAAACCGTGTGCAATAAAAGGGGTGCTTGACAATTCTGAGTTTATCGAACTTTTCAAAAAACTACCCGATGTCTTGAGGAAAACCAAGTCTATGCAGGGTAAAGATGAGATTGTCTCCAAAATCTTCTTGAACTTTACTTTGAAAGATAAGAAAGTAGCTTCATATCAGCTAAATCAACCCTTCAAAGATTTCATGGACAAGGGCTTTGTCCTGTATGGTCGGGGCAGCTGGAATCGAACCAGCGTCAGACGCACCCCATGCGCCTATCTTACCACTAGACTATGCCCCGAAATGATTAACGTAAATTAATCGTAAACTCCAAATCACAATCTGCAAACATCAAACAATAAACTAGTAAAAAAATTTCAATTAATCGTTTGCTGATTAGGATTTAGTTATTTGAATTTATTTGGAACTTGATGCTTGAGATTTGTTATTTCCACTTCGACTTTGTCAAAGTGGTTGTATTTTACCACGGACTCCGTGTATAGTAGGTCCATACAAATACCCGAAACCGAAAGGAAAAATCCACTATGGCACGGAAAAAATCCACTCCTCCCAAATCCACTCCCACACCCACCTCCAACAAGCAACAAAACGAGCGCTTAGCCGCCGTCCAAATGGCCATGCAACAAATCGAAAAACAATACGGTTCCGGTTCCATCATGCGCTTGGGTGACTCCGACCAACATTTAAAGAAAGTCGCAGTTATTCCTACTGGCGCCATCGCTCTCGACATCGCCCTGGGTGCTGGCGGGGTTCCTCGCGGCCGTATAGTCGAAATCTACGGTCCCGAAGCCTCCGGCAAAACCACCCTCTGTCTTCACATCATTGCCGAGGCCCAGAAAAAAGGCGGTGTGGCCGCTTTTATCGACGCCGAACACGCTCTCGATCCTATCCGCGCCGAAGCCATCGGCGTCAATCTCGACAATCTTCTCCTTTCCCAACCTGACTCTGGTGAACAAGCCCTAGAAATCGCCGAAACCCTGATTCGTTCCGGTGGTCTCGACGTCTTAGTCATCGATTCCGTCGCCGCCCTTGTCCCCAAGGCCGAAATCGAAGGCGAAATGGGCGACTCAGTTATGGGCCTTCAAGCTCGTCTCATGAGCCAGGCCATGCGTAAACTAGCCGGCGCTATCAACCGTTCCAAGACCGTTGTTATCTTCACTAACCAACTTCGCATGAAAATCGGCGTTATGTTCGGCAATCCCGAAACGACCACCGGTGGCCAAGCCCTCAAATTCTACGCTTCAGTTCGTATCGATATACGCAAAATTGGCAATATCCAAGACGGCGACCAAATCATCGGTAGTCGCCACCGTGCCAAAGTAGTCAAAAACAAAATCGCCCCTCCCTTCCGTAGCAGTGAATTCGATATTATGAACGCAGCCGGTATTTCCAAATCAGGCGGTATCGTCGATGTTGCCTGCGACTTGGAAATCGTCGAAAAATCCGGTAGTTTCTTCAAATACAAAGGCCAGGTTTTAGCTCAAGGTCGCGAAAGCCTCAAAACCCTTCTCGAGGAAAAACCTCAACTTATGGAAAAGCTCGAAGTAAAAATCTGGGAAAAGATGAATGAGCCTAAAGCCAAAAACCAAAACTGACCTCATCAACAACGGCATCCTCCTTCTTAAATACCGAGCCCGCTCTCGCCACGAACTCCTTTCCCGGCTTTCACAACACTCCACTGATTCCAAGCTAGTCCATCAGGTCGTCATATATCTTGAAGAACTCGGGCTCATAAACGACGACCAATTTACCCAATCCTTTATCCGTTCTCAACTAAAAAAATCCAAAGGACCTCGCCAAATCCGTTACCACCTTTCCCATCGCTTCGGCGTCGACCAAGAACTAATCAATCACCATCTCCACCATCTTTCCCCTGAGCAACTTCTATCTTCAGCTTCTCAATACCTATCCAAACACCATCAAAAGCTCTCCAAACTACCCATATACGCTCGTATTTCCAAAGCCAAAAACCTTCTCTACCAGAGAGGTTATTCTACCCAAACCATAGCCAACGCGATTGACGAATCCGGTCTTAAAGAGTAAAATATCCTTCGAGGATAAGTCACTTACATAGTCAAATATATTTCTTGCTACATGTTGATTCCCCTGTCATACCCAACAAAATAACTTTTTGTTATTGTCAACGTCTCCTGTGCGTGTTTTGTCCTCCATTCGATAATCGTCAATCATTCAAGGAATTGATTCGTGTTAATAATTCCGCAAGCGAGGTCATATGTCACTATTTCAAACCTTATCCGGGGTATTTCAAGCTGGAAAATCCCAACCTTCAATCAAAAAACCCACTATCTCTCTCAGACCCAGACCCAAAAAATATTCCAAACCTAAAAGACAGCCAGTTCTCGATTTAAGAGCCGTTCAAGAAGCTCAAACCAAAGCCCGAGAGATCATTCTCGAAGCCAAAGATCAAGCCTTGAAAATCAGAAGCAAAGCCGAACAAGATGCTAGGGTACTTCAGAATGAATTTTCCCAAAAACAAATCGAATTAAGCCGTAAAGAAACTGAAATCGCTCGGATTCAAGCCTCGAACGAAGCCAAAGAACGCTTCCTCACCCAGCAACAAACCCAAACCGATACCAAGCTCCAGGAAATCGAGAAACTCAAACAAAAGTATTCTGCCCAAATCCAGAAAGTCGCTTCTCTTTCCAAAGAAGAAGCCCAAAAAATCATCTTCAACAATCTCGAAAAACGTCTCGAAGCCGAAATGGCCCGTACCATCACTTCAGCTGAGGAAAAAGCCAAAGAAGAAGCCGACGACAAAGCCCAAGAAATTCTCGTCAATTCCCTTAAACACGGCGCCACCGATTATGTCTCCGAATACACCGTTTCCACCGTCCAACTTCCCAATGAAGAGTCCAAAGGTCGCATCATCGGTAAAGAAGGCAGAAACATCCGCACCTTCGAACAAGCCACCGGAGTTGACGTTGATCTAGATGAAACTCCTGGAGAAGTCCGCATTTCCAGCTTTGATCCCGTTCGTCGCGTCGTCGCCAAAACCGCCCTGCAGCGCCTCTTGGCCGACGGTCGTATTCAACCCACCCGGATTGAAGAATATATCCAAAAAGCCAAAACCGACATCGAGAAAATTATGTTCGAAGAAGGCAAAAAACTCTGCCACGCCGTGGGTGTTTACAACCTCCCACGCGAACTCGTCGCCAAACTCGGTGAATTCAAGTATCGCTTCTCCTATGGCCAAAACATGATCGCCCACACGCTCGAAGAAACCAAAATCGGTATCGCCCTCGCCCATGAAGTCGGCGCCGATGCCGACATCGTCCGCCTTGGTTGCTTGCTTCACGACATCGGCAAAGTCGTTCACGACGAAGAAGGCAGTCACGTCGAACTCGGCGTCAAACTCCTCAAAAAATACAACATCCCCCTGGCAGTCATCGATTGTGTGGAGCAACACCACGAAGATAAACCTTTCAGTTCTGCCGAATCAGTACTTGTCTACGTAGCCGATGCTATTTCCGGTGCTAGGCCGGGCGCCCGCTACGAAAACTACGAGGAATACGTCAAACGTCTCGCCAAACTCGAAGAAATCGCCACCTCATTTGACGGCGTTGCCGAGGCTTTCGCCATTCAAGCCGGACGTGAAATCCGCGTCGTGGTTAAGCCCGAAAAAATCACCGACGAAGGAGTCGCCAAACTCGCCTTCGACATCAAAGAAAGAGTCAGAAACGAAATGACCTATCCCGGCACCGTCACCGTCACTGTCGTTCGAGAAACTCGCTCCACTGAAATCGCCAAGTAAAACGTCGTACAAACTAACCCATCAAATCACCTAATTTGATTTTGTAAACACAAGGTCCAGATCCACAAGCCGATTCAAGCCACTCATTACACAAACTTTCGCCCAGGGCTTTCTAGTGCGTGGGTTACCAAAAAAGCTTCACACTTCCACCCAATTCTAATGCTTGACAGCAATTCTTCTCCACACTAAAGTGGATACATAGCCAAAAATCAAATACCAGAGTAAAGGGTCCCCATGACGAAATCACAACTTGTAGACATTGTAGCCAAAAAAGGCCACCTCACCAAAAAAGCCGCCAACGAAGCCGTCGAAGTCTTCTTGGACGAAGTCAAACGATCCCTCAAAAAAGGCGAAAAAGTTGTTCTTTCCGGCTTCGGCACCTTCTATCTTTCCAAAGTTCGCGATAAAGAAGTCGTCCCCTTCGGTAAAGAAGAAAAACGCCAAACCGTCAAATCCCACCGCGTGGTCAACTTCCGTGTTGGTAAACCTTTGAAGAAAGTGGTCTGGTAACCGCCCCCACCATATCCACAAGCAATCTTGTAGTAGCCTCTACGTTTCCTCGTTAGCTCAATCCAACCCCACACCTTTCCCAATCCCGTTACAATAGATCGTATCTATGACCGCCATTTCCGTCGCCCAGCTCACCAAACACTTCAAAGTCCACCAAAAAGAGCCCGGCCTCGTCGGTTCCATCAAATCTCTCTTTTCCCGCAAATACCACACCGTCAAAGCCGTCAACGACATTAGCTTCCAAATTCAAGAAGGCGAATTAATCGGTTTCATCGGCCCCAACGGCGCCGGTAAAACCACCACCCTCAAATGTCTTTCCGGCCTCCTCTATCCCACCTCTGGCCAAGTTAAAGTCTTAGGCTTCACTCCTTGGGACCGAAAACCGGAGTTCCAAAAACAATTTTCCCTCGTCATGGGCCAAAAAAATCAGCTTTGGTGGGATCTTCCCGCCATCGAGACTTTTATCCTGAATCGCGAAATTTACGAAGTACCACCAAAACAATATAAAAACACACTCGACAAACTAGTCCAACTTCTTGACGTCAAAAGCATTCTCAACGTTCAAGTCCGCAAGCTCTCCCTCGGCCAGCGCATGAAATGCGAACTCATCGCTGCCCTGCTTCACAACCCCAAAGTGCTCTTTCTCGACGAACCTACCATTGGTCTCGATGTAGTTATGCAAAAAACCATGCGCGACTTTATCAAAGATTACAATCGTGAATTTAACTCCACCATCATTCTCACCAGTCACTACATGGACGATGTCAAAGAACTTTGTAAGCGTGTCATTATCATCGATCAAGGCAGGATTCTCTTTGATGGCAAACTCCAAGACGTAATCAATAAATACGCCAGAAATAAAATCGTTGAACTTGTACTTTCAAAGCCTGTTGCCGAAACCAAACTCAGACAATTCGGCGACCTGCGTGAATACGAATTTCCTCGCGCCCGCATCAACGTTCCTCGAAAACAAGCCGCTGACAAAGCCTCAAAACTCCTTAAAAAATTTCCTGTTGCCGACCTCAACATCCTTGAACCACCCATCGAAGCCATCATTCGCGAAGTCTTCACTGGTAAGTTGAAACGGAAATAATGCCTCTTTCAAAATATATCTCGATCGCTCAAATATCCTGGCAAAATGGTTTTGTGTATCGCCTAAACTTTGTTATGTGGCGTGTCCGCATGGTGATTCAAACTTTGACTCTTTATTTTCTCTGGGCTGCAGTTACCAGCAACACTAATCAAATTTACTCATATTCTCAAAAGCAGCTGCTCACTTACATCCTCCTCAGCTCATTTGTCGTGGCTATTGTCTTTTCTTCCCGCTCCATCGATGCTCAAGGTGAAATTGCCTCCGGCAATCTTAATAATCACCTGATAAAACCATTTAACTATTTCTTTTATTGGTTAGCTCGTGACTTCTCCGACAAAACCCTCAATATATTTTTTTCCATTATTGAAATTGCAGCCATCATATTTTTATTAAAACCGCCTTTCTTACTTCAGACTCATCCGCTTTTACTCGCTCAATTTACCCTCTCGGTTGTCTTGGCGGCCGCACTTTACTTCGTTTTTAGTTTTATTATCTCTATGACTACTTTTTGGTATTACCAGCACAATGGTTGGGCTCAACGCTTCCTTATTTTCACTCTTGTTAATACCCTAGGAGGAGGATTATTTCCGCTAGACATGCTTCCTCCTTTATTTGCCCGCATTACCCTGGCCCTACCCACCGCGTATTTTCTTTTCTTTCCCATGCAGCTCTATCTTGGCCGGCTGTCTCTTCAAGAAATTCTCATTGGCTACTCGATGCAGCTTTTTTGGATTGGTGTCTGCCTGGCACTTGCACGCTTTCTCTGGCACCAAGGACTTAAAGTTTATGGAGCCTACGGCAGATGAATCTTAAAAAATACCTTCACGTTTGGCTTAAAGCCTCCACTCTCTCTGCCCAGAGCAATCTGACACAACGCGGTGGTGCTTTAATGTTTATCTTGGGAAAATTTATTCGCTTTGGCTTCTTTTTAGTTTTGCTCTCGCTTATCAGCAACCAAGTCGAACAAGTGTCTGGTTATACCTTCGATCAAATGATCTTATTTTTCCTGTTCTTTAATCTTTTTGATATTATCGGCCAACTGCTTTTCCGTGGCATCTACTGGTTCAGAGAGCAAATAATATCCGGAGAATTTGACTTTCGTTTGGTCAAACCCATGAACCCGCTTTTTCAAGCTCTCACCCGAGAAACGGACATTCTTGATATGCCATTACTCATTGTTATTCTCTTCTTTATTGCCAAATCAGCTATCCATCAACCACTTCCTAACCTGATCTTCTTTTTCATTCTATTTATAAACGGTTTTGTCATTGTTGCCGCCATTCACATTTTCGTCGCTGCTTTGGGTATTCTTACTACCGAAGTCGACCACACCATCATGATCTATCGCGATCTTTCCTCCATGGCCCGCTTCCCCATCGACATCTACACTCTCCCCATTCGCGCCCTTCTAACATTTATCATCCCCGTCGCCATCGCCTTCACCATTCCCGCTAAAGCCTTCATGGGCCTCATCAACTTGCACACCATCATCTGGTCCATCCTTGCCGCTCTCGTTTTCTTTTTCCTCAGCCTTCGCTTCTGGCGCTTCGCCCTCACCAAATATTCGTCAGCTTCTAGCTGACCTTATCATGACAAAACACCACCAATACCAAAGCTTCCTTCGCAACTTTTATTTAAGTTCATCACTTTATGACTTTATTTTCGCCTACGCCATCTACAATCTTCTCTTTAGTCTCAAGGGTTTGTCAGTTTTACAAATCTCCATCCTTCTTGCATGGTGGGCTTTTGCCGCCATGGTCTTTGAAATTCCTTCAGGGGCCTTGGCTGACTACTGGAGTCGTAAAAAATTACTTGTCATAGCCCCCTTAATCAAACTACTTTGTTTCTTCATCTGGATTTTTGCCAGCGGCAATTTTTATCTCTATGCTTTAGGGTTTTTATTCTGGAGCCTGGGCAGTTCTCTAGTTTCTGGTACACAAGAGGCGCTCCTATACGACAACCTAGTGGCTTTTAACAAAAAGCACCAGTACGAAAAAGTCTTAGGAAAAAAACAATTCTACTTTCACCTCAGCTTAGCTATATCCACAATCACAGGTGGAATTATCGCCCACTTCAATCTCGACTGGACTTTACTCCTTTCCATAATCCCTTTACTACTATCATCATTCTTTGCCTTTCTAATCAAAGAAGCTCCCAAAGTTGAATCAACTGAAGAGATCCATTATTGGCAACACATTAAGTTAGCTTTAAAAGAAGTTAAAACCAACAAAGTGTTGCTGTATTTATTCATCTATTCCTTTGGAATCTCCATCTTTGGCGACCTCGAAGAATTTGATCAACTCTACTATCAACTAGTAAATCTTCCCATCATTGCCTTTGGGATTGTGGGATTCTTGTGGTCCGTATTTAACTCTATTGGGGCATACTTAGCTTATAAATTCACTTATCAAACTTGGGTATTTTCGCTTTTCCCTTTATTTGGCGCTGCTCTTCTTTTTTTAGTCGGTTCTTTTCCCAGCATACCGATGATTTTTCTCCTCATCCTTTCCTACTTTATTACCTCTCCATTAAGAGTTCTCATTAACAGTCGGATTCAACACCAGATCAAATCCTTAAGCCGGGCTACCGTTACTTCTATTAGTGCATTTGTTATCGAATCTTCTGGAATTCTTATAACCTTATTCTTTGGGTTCATCAGTCGCATCTGGGGTCTGCCAGCCATTTATCTCTACACCTCATTTTTTCTTATCCTTCTGTCCCTCTGGAGCTTAGTCAATAGACAAATTTTTACTAACTCAATTTCTAAAACAGACTAGAACATCCCAAATAGCACAATGAGCAATTTACGAAAAATCTTCCTCTACATTGTTTTAATCTACTCTAGCCTGCACTTGATCCGCGATCTTCTATCAGATATTTTTGGCTTTCATAATTGGTTCACTGACATTGGCCACCGAGAGTATCCATCCACTTCCTGGTGCAGCTCATTCTGCAAATGGACAACTTTTCCCTTGGAAATTTTTTACATCATTTCTGCCATATATCTAATCAAACACAACAAATTCGGAACCCTCGGCTTCTTGATGGTGTTGTTAATCATCCCTGTTTTGCTTCAATACCACGATCTCATCATCAAATAGACAATGCACGAGGTATCTAAACCTCTTCAATCCCCCCTTCCATCAGTCTCACACTATCTCCTGCTAAAATACACTCCTCTGGTCGCTTATTCTTGCAGCACTATTTTTTATTCTCAGCCTCCGCTTCTGGCGCTTCGCCCTCACCAAATATTCATCAGCGTCTAGTTGATAATCATTTAGTCTACAGTTATTATCATACGCAATTACTATCGATAACAAAAACGTATGCCACAAGTAACCGTATCTCCCAAGTTTCAAGTTGTCATTCCTCAAGCAGTCCGTCAACAATCAAAGATTCAAGTCGGTCAGAAAATGGAAGTCATTGCCTTCAACAATAGAATCGAATTAATCCCAATTGAACCAATGAAAAACCTCAAAGGTATCATCAAAGGTGCTGATACCACAATAGTCCGTGAACCCGATCGTCTATGAACCTTATCGATTCCTCAGCCTGGCTTGAATACTTTGCCAAAACTAAAAACGCAAGAAATTTCAGCCAAGCCATTGAAGATATTGACCATCTTTTAGTCCCTACCATTTGCCTCCTCGAAGTCTTCAAAAAGTTACTCCAGGATCATAATGAATCTATTGCCTTAAGAATCATCGCCCACATGAAGCAGGGAAAACTGGCTGAACCAAACAGCTCACTTGCTTTCGAAGCTGCTCTCCTTGGTAAGGAATACAAGCTGCCACTAGCTGATAGCATCGTGTATGCTACGGCTAAAGCTCACGATGCCACAGTTTGGACTCAAGACGCAGATTTTAAAGGTCTCCCTGGAGTAAGATACTTTCCCAAGAAAACATAAGTTT
>CAYNFZ010000029.1:0-13192 GCA_964396725.1 uncultured Pseudomonadales bacterium | reverse complement strand
CACCCCCTCCCCGATACCTCCCCACCAATCAAACCACTCCACCTGATCCCACCCTTCTTACCAGTCCCGACCAAACAGCCATCTACCAACCCCAAATCTCTCTCTCCCCTTCCCAACTTGCAGCCATTCCCTCCCTCGACAACCTCCTCCAAACCAAAGACTCTCCCCTCTTCCTCGCTCCCAACCATCCCACCGACGAATCCCCTCCATCACTCCTCTCCACCTTCCAACCTCAAATCCTCATAGTCATCATCTCCTTGGCCATCCTTGTCCCCGGACTACTCTTCTTCCTCCTCCACCACCGTAAAAAATCCGATCTCTATGTCTAGCCTCCCACCCTTGTCCTGTGACCCCAATCCTTCAAGTGTTTTTCTCTGTCCCTCCCAAACCATGACCTGAAAATTGGTCTCATTAACCCAATTAACCTAAACACATCCCAACTCGCTAGCACCAATTAGGCTAATTATGTTCACCGTGTGTTTCTGGTACTTGTGAATTATTTAGAACAATTAGGGTACTTAGATCAATTAGGTTAATTAGGTCAATTAGAAATTGAAGTTCTCCACACCCCACCAAATCCCAGACAACTATACTCCAGCTCAGATCTTATAAACTGGACCCTATTCCCTACAACCTCTCATAATAATAACACCCACATCTAGCATCTACCGGACAAATCCCATACTCCACAAAAATCCTATCCACCTCCGAGCAATCATCCGGTGGCTCACGTGATGGATTTGGATGGTACCAACAGGATTCGTTGTAATACCCAAACTCTGTCGAGCCACAATCCCCACTCTCAATCCGAACCCATCCATCCTCAGTTAACTGCGATCTCCTACCACCCCCCAATGACATGTCGTTGATACACAAACCTTTTAGACCGGCATTCCCCTCATCATCAGTTCCTACACAGATCACCCTCGGATCACGAATATCACCTGGTACGACATCGTTATATGCCACATCATCACCCAACGTATTACCCATTTGAAAATACTGATCCAACCAGTCAGAGTCATAACTATTGAAATAGTACGGAGCCGCATTTCTATCAGCAGGATAACACTCCCCTCCCCCCACAGTGGGTCTGCATCCGTAGGCACAAGTATTTTCTAAATCCTCATGGCAATACTCTCTCTTAAACACACTCGTGACTGCATCCGACACAGTTTGCACCACCACCATTCCAGCTGAACACGCTCTCCCAGTCTGACTCATCACCCCTTTCTTACATACATACTCCACCGCACTCTGACACCACTGCTGCCCGTTCTGGTATTCCTTTTTATTAGTGTAGCTCCAGCAGGAATAATTATCTGCATCATCTTGTGCTTGACCGTCATTTGCACTTCTCCTCAAGTCATCCACCACATTATTTATCGAATCCACTATTCTATCCAACCACCCCCCTTGTCCACTCACATCTCCCACTGGCGCACTACTGGTATCATTCGTTCCCTGTGGCACCGCCTCGTCCACCGTTCGACACCGACCTCCATACGTAGTCAGTTCACACCCATACATGCACCCATTGGCCACATCCGCATGACAATAAGGCGTCGGCTCTGGCGTCGGAGATACCTCAGGTTCAGGTGAGATCAAACAAGTACCCGCCAGACATCCTCCTCCCTCCACAATCTCCCAACCACTGCCGTGGAATATCCTATTGATCGAATCAACAGATAACTCCGGATCCAAGCACAAACCTGCTCCATCCATGCAACTTCCAACTACATCAACATCATTTTTATCACTCCCATTTAAATCTCGAGTATTACTATCGGCTGCATCCAACAAATCATCCCACATTGTATCCACCACGCTACTGGACACATCGTTATCCCAACTATCATGAACCATGCAATAATACCCTAGTGTATAACAAGTCCCCGAGCTTTCTCTCTCCCAACCTTCGGCTTCGAGTCTTGCACGATCATCCCTACCCACACACACACCCTCCCGCGTTTCGTCACGACTGTTACATTCCCCTCCAGCTCCAACTGGTACAGACATGCACGTAACACTCTCCTCATCACATCCATGCTCACAATCTAACTCCTCACAGGACACTCCCTGCCGATCTGGCTTGGCCCTCACCACCGGCGGTTTATCAGCATCATCCACATTCCCCGTCAACACATCCCCAAACCCACTGTCCCCTTGATCCACCGGCCCACTCACACTCCCCGGATTCACCGGCTCCTCATCACCGCCCCCCGTCAACGTATCTACCACACTACTCACCGCATCCGTTACAGTATTCACCACATCACCAATCGTACACACAGCATCGCGCACCAACCTCATCTCTTCCTCCACCAAAGCACATCGGAAACCTCTCTTAGTATCCGTTATCGAACACTGTCCCTCAAGCGTTCCATCGGCACACATTCCCTCCAAACTCCCTCCAATACTCAAACAATTCGCATCCGAATCTGCCGACAATTTCTGCCCATCCTTGTAACACACCACCGTTGCCGCCGGTAACTCACTCGGTACCCCAGCATCTCCAAAACTACCACCACTTCCTACGGTCGCTCCGGTTCTCCTGCCCAACTCTTCATCGCAGGCAGGTTTGGTTCCAAAGTACCGCTGCTCATCACAGCTCGCGTGCCCAGAACTTGCTCCACATTGACTCTCTGCGTCGTAACACATATACGTTGTCGGTGTATCTGGCTGCACCGCTCCTGGAACACTCCCTCCCAAACTCAAACAGTTCGCCGCCGAAGACACGAAAAACACCGCATCTCCCTGATGACACTCCACCGTCGCCGCATCCATCTGAATCCCCGCCGCATCCGTCCCACTACCAACCGTCGCTGTCGCTCTTCTACCCAACTCCGCCACACATTCTACTTTGCTAGTAAAGTAAATCCTCTCATCACACGCCGCTGCCTCCCCCTCCAACCGACTCACCAGACAAGTATCATCCACGTTGTAACAACTCGCTCCAGGTGGTGCCACTGGCCTCGCCAATCCCCCCCCCGTACCCCCTCCCAACCCATCCACCACTGTTGTACCTGGGCCCGGGTCCTCAATTGTCCCACGCAAACTGTAACAAGTCGCAACTGTATCCACATAAGTTTTGGGGTAATCTTTCCGCCAACAAGCCACCGTCGCGTTTATATTCGGATCTTCATAAGCTGCCATCCCTCCACCCGAACTCACCCCTACCGTAGTACACTCATCTCCTTGTCTCGGACGGAAAGTCCCGTTGTCACACACCATCACCTGACCATCTCGGGTATCACACTTGCCATTCTCCACTAAATCTACATAGGTTGTAGCCTCACCCGCCACCGCATTGTCTTGTACATAAGCCACACAGGCTCCATCCGGTATTTGTACCGACGTCCACGCATACCCCCCCTCCACACAATACTCCGATCCACTCCACGATGGCCATTTATCGCTGTCACAACACAGCGCCGTCACCCCTCCCACATCCTGGCACGGCGCATTCAACCCAGTCGCCGGGTCCTTACAATAACACGTATCCCCCCACGGCCCCACCACCACCAGGTCCGCCACCACCACCGGCTCCCCAGTCGGCCCACTTCCACCAGTCACGCCATCTCCAGTCTGGGTCTTGGAATCCGCCGGTTGGCTTGCCACATCATTTATAGCATCACTAATCGCCTGGCTCGTATCTGTCCCATTCGTCTGTGCCACTCCTCCGTCCTGGATATGGTTACATGCTTCTTCATTCCACTTGGCTTCCGCTTGATCACCGAATGCCTCGCGAAACATCTGGATCACATCTGGTCTGTTCTCAATATTCCCACAAGCAGTCCAAGTTTCTCCAGTTCTCTGCTCCGCATCAGTTACTACTGGATTACTCGCCGGCGGCTGGTCTGGCTGAGCACAATTCCCCCAACCACCTCTGGATCCACACGCCTCATTTCTCCAGATATCACATCCACCCACCGGAAACGACCCATTCCCGGGGCACGCATCCGAAAAACTCTGACCATTACAACACGTCACCGAGCAATTGGCCGCTCCCGGGCAACTCGGTGCCGCCGGTGCAGACGGTGCCGAAGGCGCCGAAGGTTGCGCAGGCGCCGATCCACCACACTGCCCAGTCTGATAGTCATGCCAGCCCTGAATCCAATCCGCTTCAGTATTACATTGGCGTCCCACCTGACAGCAGTTATCCGTAGCCTGAATCTCAAAATCCGCAACCCTAGCTCCCACTCCCCAGGCCATCACTAGCCCCACAACCACCATCCCCAACCATCCCCATCTCCTCATATAATTGTGCTTATCTTTATTTGTCATTTGGTCATTTGATCTTCATTTGATATTTGCCTGCCCCTCGAAGCTTTTGCGTAGTGGGGAACTTGGTCATTTGATATTTATTTGGTATTTGATGCTTGATCATTGGTGCTTGATTAGAAATATGGATAATTAGGTTAATTAGTGCAATTAGAAATTTTCTAGTCTTGTTTCTTGCGCTAGCCACGCTCAGCGGGGTCTCTTGCTTCCTGCTCATTTTTTGGAGCTTAGTTATTCGAATTTAGAATTTAATTGTTATTTGTTATTTGATGCATTGGTGCTTGATTAGAAATTAGATCAATTAGAAATTAGGTTAATTACCGCCCCCGCCCGTCTCATTAAACTCCAATGTAACGAATGTTACCTCCGGCCCCGAGCTCCCAGACTTAGGGTCATATGAAAATACTAATGTATCGTAACTCGAAATGCTTCCTGCAATCTCCCCCACAAAGTAATCCTGAGGCGGAAACCCCTTAACTCTCTCACCCACCACTTTTGTACTCAATCTAGCTGCCTTGTCCTTCACCCAATATGACGGCTCAAATCCTGTGATAGACGGAAGATTTTCAAACAAAGCGTACACATAAGTTACATCCCGAGAATCATCGTATGCGTTCAAAACAATACCCGAAACCGCAAACTCACTAACACTGATAGTTGCCGTATCTGCATCTGGATACTTGACCAACAGAGCGTTAAACCGACCCTCTTGTGAATTCGGATCCACCACTCGATTGGGATCCTTGGCATCATCCACCAGACTTCCCTGATCCGCTCCACCATACTGCTGGAAAAAATCTTGACTCACCTCTACCCCACCCCACGCCATCTGCCGAATATCAAAGTCTGTAAACAACTGCGCGTATACTCCAGCCCCCATCCCCACCACTACCACCAACATCACTACCAACCCCAGCTTCTGCTTCAGCGATCGCTTCTTCCACCACTTCCCAAACCCACCCTTCCTCTTGCGGGTAGACTTCTTGCTCACCCCAGCACCGAACAGGTCATCCGAGCTGTGATACTGCTTCGTTGGTTTGATGTTTTTGTAATGCATGTTCATGTATCTAATGCCATTTTTCTATTGTTCCATACTTCGCAAATACAACAAAGCACTCTCAAGTGCATCCTCAATTGGTACACCAGGATAATTAACCGAGGCAAATCTCAACGCATCATCTGCTTCATGCCACAAAATCCCATAATCCTGAGCCAATACTCGGCTTTGCTCGTATGTCTGCATTTGCATCCGCATCAAGCCCCACAATTGATCGTTTAAGCCAATCAAATCATCAGTGTAGACCGGAAAAGGAAAATCTCTCAAACCCCTATTAACACCACTGATAGCGTTTTCGTACAACAATCTCGTAGTTCTATCAACAATCCCACCAGCATTCTCGACCTGAGCAATTTCATCAGCAAGCTCCATCGCGCTCTGAACCTGATCTCTCAAGCCACGGATATTCAACACATTGCTTCGCGCCACACCTTCGTATGCATCATCTGCCAAATACTGTACACCAACCACATCAGTTGGTACATACCTTGCCCCCTGAGCAGTCTGCTCCAATGGCACCAAAGCTCTTGAAACATCCTGAACTGCATCATCTCCTGGAAAAATTAATTGACCTCTCACTGGAGCCGCTTCATCCACTTGATTCAATATCGACAGCATATCCACAGGAGCAGATCCTCCGCTTTCATAGACATAGGGTGGGATATCAAGCACATCATAAACAAACCTCCTCCAACCATACACAACGTCTGCCTGAGTAACTCCAGTTAACGAAGTCGCCACGTCACCCACCCTACCCACAGCTCCACTAGCAAGATCTCCCACACGACCCAAAACTCCCCCAGCCACATCACCCACCGCTGGCGAAATCATTGCTCCAGTTCCAACCAAATCAATTCCTGCCAGTAGTAAGTTAAGCCCACCACCCACATAATGCAACTCGCAGTTTGGATCTCCAGCATCACACTGCTGCCTTGCAAACTCATATGATTCTGCCGTCTGCCATAATTGACCCATAGAAATTGCATCTCCCACCTGAAACCCAATCACCCCAATCCTCTGCCATATAGTCAAATCATCCCAATTGTCGCCTATAGCCTCCGTCCGCTCCCTCCACATCTGCACACCTTCACGTTGGCTCAGCCCAGCGGTCAACGCATCCGCAATTTGGAAAACTCCAGCAGCTAATACTTCCCCCACTCCCATCTGATCTGCATTCTCTATCAACACCCCAGTTCTTGTTCTCCAATCTTCAGCCCATTCATTCAACTCTTCGTCATGACTCATACCACCAGTCAACAAATCTAAAACCTGATAAGTGGCTGCCACCGCCAAATCTCCCACCGGTACCTCACCAACTCCCTCAACTATCGCTTCAGTTCTCTCGACCCAGTTATAAAACCCATACAAACCCTCATCTATCTCATAACTCACATCGGTGTTATATGACTGGCCTGTGTCTAAATATACACCACTAATCTCGTATCCATTTATACAAGATGCTCCTGGTCCAATAGTCGCATGTCCTGCCCTTTCAGTATAAATATCCCCTGTAACTTCCGTACACTCACACCGAACAGCATTCACTGGACAAGCTCTTTCACCAACTACAATCCGATCACCTACTTCATGCCGATACAGTCTGGAATAATCACAGTCTGAATCTATCAGCCACTCACCGGTAGTTTCATCACACTTTGCCCCCAGTTCACATGTCCCATGAGTCGCCCCTACACCGCCACAAGATGACCTTGCTCCTTGCGCTACTCTCACTGGTTCCTGGTATCCACAATATTCAAAACCAGAATCACATGTTTCACCTAATCCCACTTCTCCATTCCCACATTTACATTCCCCGTACCAACATTGTTGACCGTCACCAATACAATTTGGTACATAACATACCCCAAACACACTCAACTCTTCGCCCTCTTCACATATCGGTGTGTACAAAGCCAAGTCCCAGTCAGTATCAACCTCATCGACAACTTCATCTCTGTCAGACAGATCATCCCCTCCAGATATCACACCACCAGAACGACTACCATAACAAGCAGTGCCCACTTGGGCCATAATCCAAGTATCAGTCACACACTCGGCCCCATACAAACAGTCACCGGACTCGTAGTATGTCCCATCAACTCCATAACCCCCACAAACTGGCCAAGTTGAAATGTCTATTACCCGATCAACTCTAGTTCCTGGCGATAATCGATCTATTACTCGCTGAACATTGTTCTGTATCTCATCCACCGTTTGTTGATACCTCGACTGAGCATCTCGATCTTCCTGCGTACAAGTCCCCGTTTTTATCCAAGTTGCACCACTGTACGGACAATAATACTTGTTCTCACCAACACACTCATAATCCCCAGTACTACTACATCTCGCATTCGACAAATCGCTTATCTGAGAACTACTTAAACCCTGTCCTGACCCCCCCGCTGCTCTCTCACACTCCTCATAACTCACAAACACGTCTTCCACTGACCCCACGATCTCTCGCACCTCTCCCGGCTCCAACGTCCGCCGCACACACGTCACCTGGTAATCCTCCACCACTGCTTGCACTAACCCCACCCTCCACGCCATCACCATCCCCACCAACAACACCAAACACGACAACGCCCTAACCCCAGCCATAAATCCCCCTCCCACGAGCTTACCGACTATCTTAGTTTTCTCCATCACCTTCCATTATGACCACAATCAACCTCTCCCTGCAACACCCTCTCTTCTCCTCCCCGCTCCGGGATCGCTACCCAAGGGCGATCCCGGAGCGGAGTCTCACTCATCAAGTAGTAAATAGCCTATCTTTCCCATTTCACGAGAGTAGCCAACCTGATCTTCCAAAAACTCCCGATACTCTCTACTCCCTCTAAAAAAACCCATTACCTCAGATACTTTCACCCATGAAGATCTTCTTGAATCCAAAAACCAGACAAGTGAAGACCAGGGATACTCTTCCATCTCTTTCTCATGTACTATCCCCGCCACCACCGGATTCAAGTGAATATACCTAGACAAATGGATCAACTGTTCATCCGAATTTACTTCAACAGCTTTAAAGTTTCCCTGAAATAATGCCCCTCCCCTGTCATACCTCTTGTTCATATAGTGTGCGTAACTGTTTGCCACAATTCTCACATATGTCGAAATCCCCTCCTCTACCAATTGCCTAATCATTAGATGATAGTGATTTGGCATTAACACATACGCCAATATTTCCACAAGCTCATTCCCCTCTTCTGACACAGTCTCTTCTCGATTAGACTTCTTTTCATTCAAATACTCCGAAAGTTTCTTTCTTCCCGAGACGCGATAATACTCAAGTCCTTGAACAAACCGCGCACAATCATATTTAGACCTCACAATTGGTAGTTTCACCACTCCTCTATTGAAAACATGATAAATACCACCATCTCTAAACTTCACTCTCCTTCTCGGCATACCACCCCATTCTACCCCGCTCCGGGATCGCTACTCAAGGACGATCCCGGAGCGGAGAAAAAACCAGGCCAAACCTCTCTACATCCACCCCCCTTTACTTCCTCACATCTTGTAGTAAAATAACAACTACTCTAAAGACAGCGGGTCACAAACGCCAGAAATCCCGCCGAGGAGAAGATGCCAGCAACTAGTCACTCATAACTAGCTTTCTGTTCAGATCTCCTCCGGAGATCTTTTTGATTTCAGACCCTGAATTTTTATAAATTCAGCTGGTATGAAAGCACCCACCAATATTTTTCGAAGGAGGATACGACTAAATAAGCAGTCAGCCGACTATCGAAAAACATGGTGGGTTACACCTTTTATTAACTAACTCATTTAGCTTTGTCATTTTGCATTTTGCATTTTGCATTTTGCATTTTGATATTTGCATTTACTCTTATGCCAAGCCAAAAAAACCTCGAGCAACTCGAACAACTCAAAACCAAAGTCTCCGACGCCAAATCCATCGTCATCGCCGACTACGCCGGATTAAACTCCAGCGAACAAACCGAACTCCGTGCCAAAGTCTCACAAGCCGGCGGCGAACTATCCGTTTCCAAAAACCGCCTCTTCAAAATCGCCATCTCCGAAGCCCTTTCCTCTGACCTAGAATCCCTTGAGCAGGCCCTCAATGGACCCAACGCTTTTCTCTTTGCCTACGAAGACGCCGTTTCTGCCTTAAAAGCCCTTTTCGAATTCGCCCAAAACCACGAAGCTCTCCAGATCAAACTCGGCATCCTAGACGACAAAGTTCTCTCCTACGCTGAAACCGAAGACCTCTCCAAACTCCCCACCAAGCCAGAACTCATCGCCCAACTTATCTCCCGCATTAACGGTCCCACCTTCGGCCTGGTTAACGTCCTCTCTGGACCCACTCGAGGCCTTGTCCAAGTCCTCAGCCAGATCAAAGATCAAAAACAAGCCAATTAATTTACATACTAAATAATATATTCCGCATTGGAGGAAACATGGCAGACGAAGCCAAAAGTCAAGAAAAAAAGAAAGAGGTCAAACTCTCCCCTACTTTACAAAAATTAGTTGACCAAATCGAAAAACTCTCGGTTCTCGAAGTCGCTGACTTAGTCAAGGCTCTCGAAGACAAATTTGGTGTCTCCGCCGCCGCTCCTGTCGCCATGGCCGCCGCACCTGGAGCCGTCACCGACGCCGCACCCGTAGAAGAAAAGACCGAATTCGACGTTGTCATCACCGCCGCCGGCGCCAACAAAATTGCCGCCATCAAAGCCGTTCGTAGCATCAAACAAGACCTGGGTCTAGTCGAGGCCAAACAACTCGTCGAAAAACTCCCCGCCACCCTTCTCGAAGGTGCCAAAAAAGAAGACGCCGAGGCCGCGAAGCAAACATTAGAAGAGGCTGGAGCCCAAGTAGAACTTAAATAACCAACCAACTCTACAAAAACTTAAGCCAGCGAAGTCCCTCACCAAAACCTGATTTCTAATACGGCCGCATAGGCAGACAGTAGAAAATCAAGTTTTTGATGTGTGGACCAAGAAAACCTTGGAAGAAGCTGGAACCCAGGTCGAGCTTAAATAAGACCTGCCTGCCTCGCCCAGCGGGGCCCCCGCTCTACGGGGAGCCATGACGTCTACAGCAAGCGCAGGTCGAACTCAAGTAATTCCTTTTCGAAATAAAAACAAAAATCCCAGCTCCAGTTGGGATTTTTCGCGCTCCAACCACCCAACCTCTTGATTAAAACCCTATAACATCATAAAATCCCCAGGCAAAACAAGATTCTCGCCCCTTAACAATCCCCACCACAATTATTGTGTGTTTTTTTGCTTATCTTCTCTCCGCTGCACCAAACACCACTTCTAGCTAATCCAGGAGTAACCACATGGCCCTCATACTACTCATCGATAGCAATCCCATTGATCGCCACTTGATAACCGACAGACTCTCGCACGCAGGATTCACCACCATCACCACCGCAACCCCCCAAGAACTCACCCAGATCCTCAACAATCAGTTTTCCGCCCAGAGTCCAGATTTGATCATCATAAACACCTATCCCAATGCTCCAAATCCACTCAAGATCCTCCATGAATTCCTCACCCCCGCTCCGGATCGGCCCACCCCCGCAAAATCTCAGCTTCTTGACCCGATACCAGCTATCCACCAACTCCGCCACCACCCCACCACTCAACACGCTCATATTCTGGTTCTAATTCACCGCAATAGCAAGCAACTCCTCCAGCAATGCCAAAAAGCTGGTGCCAATTCCATCCTCCATAAACCCATTATTCCGTCACTAATTATCAGAAAAGTGCACCAGCTCACCCCGCCTCAAAACAACTCAGTCTGATTCTCTTCTCACTATACCAAGGAGTCCTGCCATGCCTGTCCGAATCCTCCTGATAACCCCAGACAAAAGCATCTTTCCCCTGCTTCGCGCAGCCCTCACACCCCACCCCACAACCATCACTCAAGAATCCGCCACCCTCCCTGAGGCTCAAGCAATCATGCATCGATATTCCACCAAACCAAATACTATCTTTGACCTCGTCATTCTCGACGCCAGCATCGAAAATTCTTTAGACTTTATCCCCCAACTCCGCAGTAACCCCAGTACCGCCAAAACCAAGATCATCCTCCTGTCTACGTCCTCTGAAATCTCTACCGTGACAGCGGCTATCCGCCATAATAACGAGGCTTTCACCATACATACACCTACACACTCAACTCTCACTGAAACAGTCCTCAACTTCCTCCGCGCCAACACAACGAACTAAAGCCCTCTATCAGCCCGACACCTGGAGCCAAAACCATGACCCACCAAATCCTCATTATTAGTTCCAACGACAACATTCTCCACCCTCTCATACCTGACTTGAAACTGAATGTTTGGTTCACCACGGTAGCCAACTTTCGCCCCCGCACTTTCCTCCAAATTCTCGACAAAAGGTTCAAGCACGCCGCTCCGGCCATCATCCTCATCAACACCCGCACTACTGGGGTGTACACCGCTACCTTGGTCGAGGACTTACGCCGACACCCAGCCACCCAGTCCTCGGTCATCATCCTCATCCACACGCCAGGCCACTTCGATATTTCTACCATGAAAGCTCTCGCCAGCAGTGCCAGCTACAGCTTCAACCTCGAAAACGTTAAGCAGCAACTCCCCCCACTCATCCACGACCTACTTAACCCCACCCTCAAAGTTTCTTCTCTTTCCTGAAAGGATAACCTCATGACCGCACGAATCTTAATCGTTGACGACGAACTCGGCGCCCTCGCCCTCATCGCCATCATCCTCGAACGTGCCGGTTTCCAGACATCCAAAGCAGCGAACCGCAAGCAAGCTCTCCACTTGCTCGATACCGTTTTCGCCACCACCCCGCCCGATCTCATCGTTCTCGACATGATCATGCCTGGACTCGACAGTCTCGACTTCATTCACCAACTTCGCCAACACCCAGACACCTGCAACACCCCCATCCTCATGCTCTTCCACCGCCTACCAGACCCTTCCGCTGTCCAAGCAGGCATCGATGCCGGCGCCAACAAATACGTCACCAAGCCCATCTTGTCCCACAAGCTGGTAGAAGCAGTCCACACATGCCTCAATATTTCGCCTTCCAACCAAACCATATCCTAAAGGAACCACCCCATGACTGTAAACAAATTCTTCACAACCGTTGCCTATTCCATTATCGCCACCGTGATCAACACAGGACTCGACGCCCTTGCCTACCACCTCTTCTTTCGCAACGAACCATCCCCCAAGTCCCAACCACTCTCCAAAGATTCCAAACCAGCATCACCAGAAAAGAGCTTACCTGGAATTTTTAATGACACTTGAACCTCGCCCACCCCCAAGCCCTTGGCCACAAAGCCTCGGGCTTTTTTTTCATGCCTAACCGCTTACGGCATGACCCCGTCGATCCTGAGTGAAACAAAGGATTATACGGGGTGCCCAACCGCTCAATACCGCCAGCCCTTACCCTGAGTTTGCCGAAGGGCACTATAAATCATTCCACTCCATTACTCACTCCCAAACATTATTTACCCAATCATTCCATTTTTATCGTATCTCTAAATATTTTCCCCAACGCCCTCAACACGTATATTGGTATTTATTTACTGATTGGTTATTACTGATTGGTCATTAAAGTATAGAATGTCCCCATGCCCCCTGCCCCCCAACATGGCTTCATCATCTCCCCCCTCACCCTCCTCCTCGGCGCTCTCGCCATTACCGGCCTCAGCGTCGCCGCCCTCACCATTCCTCGTTTCTTTCCCACCAAATCCACTCCCACCCAAAGCTCTACCTCCAGCTCTCTTCTGAACTCTAACACCGCCTCTCCCTCAGCCACCACCAACCTCCCCGACTCCTCCCCCATCACTACCTACACCTGCCTCGACTTCTGCCTCGACCTCCACCAA
>CAYNFZ010000028.1:0-13313 GCA_964396725.1 uncultured Pseudomonadales bacterium | reverse complement strand
CTCCATCCTCTTAGTTGCACTTATGGCATTATTCGACCCACCAACCTGCTGACTACCACTCCCAGAAGTAACCTTCGATTCCTCCACCCCCTCATCACCATCTGCTCCCAACAACCCTTTTAGAATGTCTATCGGTGCCTTGGCAACATCCTTAACCATTTCTTTTCCCGTATCCGCCAATCCGCCCACAACATCACCAGCCACCCCTCCCGTAGCTTGGTTCAACTTCTCAAATGTTTGTTTAATCACACCACTCTGGTTATTTGCCATACATTCATCCTAATCCATCCCCACCCGTCGTTCAACCAATACCTAGCTCGGTAAAATACCACCATTCCCCCCACTACCAACACACTATCAGTACCCATAAACAACTTATCCCCGTGTGACTCTCTACCACGAGCCTGGTATCTTCTATTTCTCCATCGAAGTTGAAATTCACCGAAAGAGTAGCTCTTGTTCATTCATCCCGGCTTGCCCCACCCACCCAAGTCTTTTCGCTGGAGGGACAATTATGGTCTTCTGCGTAAATAAATCATTTCTCCCTCCTCATCCACCATTTACACCCCCACACTCCATGCTATAATCACCTCGCACAGACGCAAGTTTGTGCCCTGTGAACCGTGCCATCCCCCATAAGCACGGTTCACTTTTTTTCCATCAAAAAAGGCCTCCTCAGCCTTTTGTTTTCTCCCCAACTAACACTTTACCAACCATTCCGCTCTATTAGACTTTCAAATATCATAATCCTGCTTTTTCATGTCTTCTTCAATTAGCTGCCTTAAAAAAACTGCTCTAGGATATTTCTTCTCTTTAGCCACCCAGTCCAAATAAGCCCCAATCTGCGGCGAAATAAAAAAGTTAAATCGAGTATCCATCTGCTCCGAAGCATAATCGATCGCATCTTCCACCAATCGTCCCAGCTTTTCCAATTCATAATCGATTACCTGCAGCCGATCGCTTTTAATGCTCTCCAGTACGATATTCTCCGGCGCATCTTTTACATGAAAAGCCACCACCGGTTTACTATACTGTAGCGCTATCGCAATCTCGTGCCCAATCGAAGTCGACGGATAACTCACCTCAAACACACACACATCTGCCTGCTTCGTCCATCCAATCAGTTTCTGGTAGTAATCAGTCGCCTCCTTAGTATCGCTCTCGCGCACTTTTTTGTGGATATCGCCCATCAATACCGGCGCCGCCACGATCTTATTCCCAGTCTTTTCGATCAACTCATGAATCTTTTTGTAGTGCTCTTCGTACTCTTTTTTTCCTGTCAGTGATGCATTAAAAACTATCTTCATTTTTCTCTAGTTTAATTATTGTATTCCTCGTCCTCTTCCATCCGTTTTTGTATCAGATTCCGCAGATACACCGCCCGCGGCAACCTCTTAGTCTTGGCGATCCAATCCAAATAGTTGGATATCTTGGGCGAAATAAAGAAATTAAACCGCGTGTCTCTCTGCTCCTGAGAATACTCAAGATATGAATGGATATCATCAATAATTTCACCAATATCCTCGTACTCAACCAGAACAAACTTATCATTCCTAATCCCCTGAAGAAGGACGGGGTGAAATCCTTTCTTATATATAGCCACCACTGGGGTCTCTTTTTCTAAGGCCAGTGAAATCTCGTGACCAACATTGATACTGGGCGTCGATACTTCAGCTACCACCACATCTGAAGACGAAATCATCTTCAGCACTTTCTTATACCACCTCACTCTTTGGTCATCATCATGCTGGTCTCTGATCTCAGTCCGATCTGCTTTGAGTATATGATCAGCGGTCACATCATGACCCAAATTCTGAAGCCTCTCAACAATCTTTACATAGGTCCCCCCAAACTTAGGACTACCAGCAATAGCTGCAGTAAAGAAAACTTTCATCTTCCAGACCTCCAACCCTTTGGCGCCATCGCCTCAGGTTTCTTTCCAATCACTATCGCAAATCTCCAAGTTTCAATTAAATCATGTATCGCCTCTCCCGAATCAGGATTCTCAAACCAAGCAGTAGCGCCTCTGGGTTTTTTCTCAACCACTTCACCGTTCACTAACAAATATCTAGTCCCATATGCATGATTTGTCTCTTCAGACTGATGAAGTTTCGTTAAAAATATTTGTTCCTGAGTCTCTTTATCCAACCCGCTATATTGAAGCCAATCAGAGACACTCGCCCCCGCCATCCAGTACACATCAGTATCTACGCTTGTTAATCCAGCCATAAACAGCGCTATTCCCATATCTTGATCGGTCACAATGCGACGCTGCTCCTTCAACCCAAACACATTTCTATAATCCTCAACCACTGCTGGATTCATATTAGGAGGCGTTCCGTCAGACAAAACCACCACACCCTCTTCTTTCACCACCCTTGCCATCTCGTTAATAGTCTGTTGTGGTTGCGCCAAATGATGCAAAGCGTGCCTCATCACAACCCGATCGAAGTAATTGTCAGGGTAAGGCAAATTTAAAGCATCTCCTTGAACAAAACCCATCCTCTCACCATTACGAATAGTTCTACTGTCAAAAATTCGCTGCCCTTTCCTTACCATACCCATTGACATATCCACCACGTCTAACCTCTCCACGCTCAGAGCCAACGCAGCTTCGAAATGACTCCCTCCTCCTGCCACTGCAAGCACCTGAAAATTTGACTTTCTCAAACCACCAAACTCCATTATTCTCAACTGATAATTTCTTTCCCTAGTCCAGGCAGCATCATAAGACTCCGCTCTTTTATCCCAATCGGTCTCAGGTCCCCTGATCTCTTTGTCACCACCAATTTGGAAACCCCGCCCCTTCACTGACAAGTCATCAATCAAAGGCTTCAAAGGTTCAAATCTTATGCCAGATTGTGACGAAGATGGCTGGGCCTCTGGTAGTATTAGTTGCTCTATTTCCACTGACATAGTCTAATACTCTCCTCTCCCCGCCAACGCCCGCGACAATGTCGTCTCGTCGGCATATTCTATATCCGCTCCTACAGGAAGACCTAAACCAATCCGTGATACTTTCAAACCCCTTACCCCCACTCCCTCAATCATTTTCTTAATAAACATCGCGGTGGCCTCGCCTTCCATAGTTGAGTTCGTAGCAAGAATTATTTCGGCGATTTTACCATCACTTATACGGTCTTTCAAATCTTTGATAAACAATTGGTCCGGCCCAATGTTATTCAGAGGAGAAATAGCCCCGTGCGTCACGTGATATAGGCCTTTATAATTATTGCTCTTCTCAAGAGCAATCAAATCTAGCGGTTGCTCCACCACACAAATCATCCTCTGATCCCGCGTCATATCACTACACACCTCGCACCGTTCCCCTTCCCCCACGTTGTGACACACCTCGCAAAGCAACGTCCCTTTCTTCAACTCGCTAAACGCCCGACCCATTTTCTCCAACTCCGCCTCCGGTACATGCAGTAAATAAAAAGCCAGCCGCTGAGCCGACTTGGGTCCAATTCCCGGTAGTTTCTCAAACTGCTCTATCAAATTTCGTATCGTTTTAGGAAGTCTCATTTTAAAAAAACCACGGATAACACCGTGGCTACACTAAACTTACTTATCAACTACATCTCATCACCGCCCAGCATACCCGATGCTTTTTCGGTTGTAAACAGGCAAAATGTTAGTCCGCCAATTTACTTCTAGGCTCCACCACCCAACAATCCCCCCAAACCTCCACCCATTTCTTGAAGTTTTTGGGCCGCCACTTTCTGGCTCTTTTTAATGGCTCTGTTTAAAGTCGCAATCGCTTGCGGCGACGATATCCCCGCCACCGTAAACTCTCTAATCTCTTGATCTCCCGAAATCACTACTCGCACATCACCCTCTTCCACTACCACTTCTTCCGCCTTCAACTGCTTTTGAATCTGCATCGCTTGATCACGTAATCGCTTTAAATCCCCCAGCTTCCCAAATGGATTTGCCATATTTCTCCTATATTTTTTCCGCCCTTAACTCGCCAATTTTAACTCCTCTCTCTCCAAACAGCAAACTCCATCTCAGTCAGTTTAAAAAACGTCAGGAGATCGCATTTTCCCCATCTCCTCTCCCACATCCCACTTCACTCTCCAAACACCTCTTCCACCGTTTCGATCAAATCCTGATCTTCTCTCGGTACCACCGCGGTAACGTTATCATGGCTCGCCATTTCCGGACTGATTTTTCTACCCTTTTCCACTCGAAAGTTTAATTTCACCCGACTTCCAAACACCTCTTCCACTACTCTTTCCATGACACTCAAATATCTCTGTTGCTCCAACTGCTCTTTGTGAAATTTATAACTTACCACCAATCCAATTCCATCCTCTCCACATTCACACACCTCCGCTCGCTTCAGCACCGTCACCAATCCATGATTCTCCTTCTCCACTGCCGCCAGCACTTTTCCCCAATTCTTTTTCACTTCTTCCAACTTCAACTCAACCATTAGACTTTTTGACTTTTTTTTCACTTTATTCGTGCCACTCGTTTCATTTTTGTTTTTTTCTAGCTTCTTTTCCACTTTCTTTCTTTTACTCCCTATTATCTCTTTGTCCACACTCTGCAATCCTTCAGCTCCCATCTCTTCCTTATCTACTTCGCCCTCCGTCTCTTTCTCCCCTTCCTTCCCCACGTCATCAACTTCTTCTACCTCGCTCGAATATTTAAGCCCATACTCCACCACCGCCATCTCCACCGGCAATGCCGGGATCGGCACTTGTCCAAACCGGGAAAAGGCCTTACTCACCACTTCAATCAACTCCACCATCTTCCCCTCGACTTTACCCTCCCTCCTCACTCCCATTCTCAACCTCTCCATCGCCAAAGCCACCAATCTTTTACTCACTAACTTCATATCCGCCCCCGCCATCTCCATCTCCTCCACCACCTCCAATGCCTCGCGTACTCGCCCTTCCTCCATCATCATCATCAGTCGATCTACCCCTCCCACTCCTGTACCTACCACCGCCAATACATCAGCTAGCTCTATCTTTTCCTCATCCGCTACCTGCTCCAACACCTTGATTGCATCTCGAAAACTCCCATCGGCGCTACCCGCAATCGCCTCCAACACTTCTTCCTCATTCACCAATTTTCTATCCAACTTTTCCTTTTTGATCACTCGCCTTAAACTCCTTACTATCTCTTCCTTTGTCGCTCTGGTATACCCCACTCTAGTGCATCGCGAAATTATCGTACCTGGTAGTTTTTCTTCTTCCGTGGTACACAAACAAAACACTACATGCTCCGGTGGTTCCTCTAATGTTTTCAGCAATGCATTAAACGCTTCTTTAGTCAACATATGCACTTCATCCACTATATATACCGCCCTTCTTCCTTCAGTCGGCATCAACCCCACTCTTTCTCGCAATTGCCTCACATCATCAATCCCTCGATTGCTCGCCGCATCTATCTCCACCACCGCCGTACTTCTTCCCTTCCTAATCGCCATACACATCTCACACTTCCCACATGGTTCCTGCAATCGTCCTTGCTCAGTTTCCAACTTTTCATTTTTCTCGCAATTTAACACCGCCGCCAAAATCCTCGCCGTACTCGTCTTCCCTGTGCCCTTCGGACCCGTAAACAAATATGCCGACGATATCCGTCCCGACTTCAACACTCCTTCAAAAAACTCACGCACCCTCTTCTGATCCAACTCGCTTACTCGACTTGGCCGATATAACCTACGAAAATCACTTTGCATATTCACCACCTTACCCGACAAACTCCCCAAACTCAATAACTATCCTCCACCACCCACAACCCCACCTTGCTGAAGTCTCAGGCTATCTTCTCTTACTTATTTCTCTTACTGATCTCTTCTTCAACATAATCCTCAACCCGCTCTCTTGACTCTTTTCATTTTCCATTACATTTTGCTTTTCACCCACCCTTCCGAAACTTTAGCAAATATCAATAAAAATTCACTTGTGTCCCCTCACAGTTCTTCCTAAAAACAGAGTCAAAATCTTCATATTTAGTATTCCGTGATTGATTGCCATTGTACGCACCCTACACAACTTTCAGTGGCGTGGGGTCCTCGAATCTATTAACCCAGCAGAGTTCCCCGTCACTGGAGCGGAGCGAAAAGGGCGGGGGTATCTACGATTTCCTTAGAAATTTTTTCCCTTCCAACTCATCCCTAGGTAACTACACCCTATTCCTAATCATGATGTATCCCCAACAGATGATTCAACCCGTGTTCCACCAAATCCCCCACCACCCCATCAATTAGCTGGTTCGTTCTCGTTGCCACCTGCATCGCCTGCGGATAAGACACCAAAATATCCCCTAAAACTTTCCCTACAGCTTCAGGGTCCACAAATCCATGATCATCCACATCCTGACTCGGATCCACCGTTGGAAAACTCAACACATCCGTCGTGTAATCCCGTTCCCGATATTTTTTATTCATCCACCGCATTTTTCTGTCACCCACTATCGCCACCGACACATACACCACCCCTTCCACCTTTTTTTCCTCCAATACCCTAGCTACCCGCTCTCGAATCATCGATCGGGATACAGGAAACTTACTATCGGCCAAAATATCCACCGAAAGTTGCATTTAGTTCCCCATTCGTCTCAAGCGCATATCTCTTTTTCTCATTCTATCTTGCTCTTTTTTCTTTTCTTTACGCAACTCCGAAGGCTTAATATAAAAATCACGTTTTTTGATCATGGTCAGTATCTGATCCACCAAAACCTGTTTTTTAAACCGACGAATTACGCTGTCATTGCTCTCGTCCTTCTTTGCTTTAACTACCGTTGCCACAAAACCAACACCTCCCTTCTCCAACTATTTTTCAATTATTTATCCTACATTTCCATCCACCCAACAGGTGAAAATGCAAATGCCCCACTTCTTGACCGGCTGCCTTACCATTATTAACCCTTAATTGATAAGCCTCCCTAATCCCCAGTTTATCGGCCGCTTCCTGAATTACAGCAAATATTTTTCCCATCAACTCCACCTCATCACCTCCAATATCATTAATACTCCCAATGTGTTTTCGAGGCACCACCAAAGCATGCACCGGAGCTTGCTGATGGATATCACTAAACACCACGAACTCCTCCGTCTCCAGAATCATTTTCGCCTGAATTTTCCCTGCAGCTATCTGACAAAAAATACATGTATCCGTCATTCTTTCCCCATTTAATTAACACTTGATATTATCTCTACCACCTCAGCCAAAGCCAACGAGCTCGGTACTTGATCTCGTTTTTTTCTTGACCCATTCAACAACATTGTCTTCGCTGGGTGAAAATACCACGTCGCTCCTTGGTCCCGAACCAGTATTCTCTCATAAACTTGCGTTAAATCAATGTTTTTCTCTGGTACAGCCTTAATCCTCACATTCCCCAACTCAGGATCTTTCCTGACCACTATCGCATAACCGCTCTTCTGCCCATACTTAATCACTTCATCATTTGACGTCTCCATCGCCAGCCCTTTCCCCCACTTTGTCTCAAACTCCCTCCCTTTTTTCACTTCTTCTTCTGCCGATACCTTCACCGAAAAAGCCGCATGCACACTATCCAGTGCCTTAATTCCAAACTCCACCACTCCCTCATCACTTTCACCCACCGTTTTCAAATGGTGCAGCACCTCATCCAAAAAAAACATATATCGATCATCGTTCGGTTCCGGCCAATCAACTTCCCCAAAATGATCTATCTCCACAAATATTTCTACCATCCGTGCCAGCGCGTCATCATGTATCATGTCCGAAAACTTGTTCACCATGTAGTCGTACACCAAAGAAGCCGCACATACCCGTTTCTGGGCTAACTCCTCGGTATGGTGGTCAAACTCCCCCATTCCCGTATCCACATGTACCACTTCACTATCCTTCAATCCCCTCTCCCGCATAACTTCAACCGACAAAGAATCTCCAGCCGCCACAAACTCCACCCCCGCTTCACCACATCGCTCCTTATCAAACCTTTTTAACACCCACACCGCTGCCACCGCATCCAAGTCCGGTGCCTCGTGAGTCACAATCAACTTAACTTGTACACCCAATTAACTTCACCGCTTTCTATCTGTATACCTTCTGCATGCGCACTACCACCCAAAGACGTATCTTTCAGGTGGTTGAGTGCGTACCCTCACCGGGATTTCTTATGCTTCGTAGTTTAGTTTGAAACCCTCGCGTTCACAATCCCCAATTTACCCGTAAACATAGGAAACTCCACGTCATGACAGACTTATTATCGTCTGTTTCTACCACAGAGCTGAAATCCATCAAAGCAGATATTTTTATCTTTCATCCACGGATTATCAGCCGTTATTTTCCGCGTATGTGGATAAAACCGCTACCCATTGACTCAGCTATTCTCTCCTTTTCACCACTTTGCTATCATCAAACCAGCCATGAAAAACCTCTTTTGCATTGCCTGTATTACCACCATCATCTATTATCTTTCTTTGATTAAGTTTCTCACCGGCCATCCCCTTCCCCAAGACTCGTATGGTTTCATCTCCGGCCTCCACCTCATCGCCACTCGTCCTCTCCTTTTTATCATCTTCCCTCTAGCCGTTATCTATCGCCTCGTCGAACGCGCCCCACTCCGTAAATCCCTCCACAACAACATCGGCGTCGTCGGTTTCATTCTCTACTTCTCTTGTTACTTCTTCCTCCTAGTCTATCTCCTCTTCAAATCTTGAGACTCACTCAAACCTCTATCTTTTTTCCCTCTTATCAATCTTTCTCTTTACCCCTCTCACTAACGTCACCAAACCCGCTTGGACCATCCCTACCCCCCACCCCACCAACTGATAGACATACCTTTCCGGAAATCCCCACTGATCTTCCTCACCTCTCACCCACACACTCATCACCACCCACTTCTTTCGTTCATCAAGCATCGCCACCACATTAATTCTCCGACCATCAATTGTGCGAATAAATTTTATCGATCCGTCTTTTTTCCCCGGAAAAGTTCGCTCAGGCTTTCGCATCACCGCCACTGCATCACTCTGATCTATTCCCCGCGATTCTAACCGCTCCAGCGCGTGATCTGTCCACACAACTCCCCCATACTCCCTCACAAATCGCCTCACACTCACTTTACCCTCTCCTCTATTATTTTCAGCCGCTCATTGATCAGCTGTTTTATATCCACCCTCGCTGCCACTGCTAAAAGGTATGCACTCACCATCACATCCACTGCCTCATATCCCAAATGCTTTTTCAAATCTTGATATTTCTTGTTATCCCTCTGCAACCCTTGTAAAGCCAATACCGCATCGGCCAACTCGCCCACTTCTTCAGTCACTTTAGCCATTCGGATCAACTCAAATTCTCTCCCATACTCCAACCCAAACTTCTCCATCAAGCTTTCATTGATTCGCTCCAATCTTTCAAACAATCTAGTCCCGTCCATCTTACCTCCAAATACTAACTTTCCTTCTTTCCTCCTAACCGTTCTACTACTTCCACCAGGCTCAAAGTCACAACTTCCGCACCACTTCGCCTTTTCCACTCCACCTTATCCCCATTTCTCTTCGACACCACCAATCGCACCGGACAACCAATCAAATCTGCATCCGCCAATTTCACTCCCGCCGATTCTTCTCGATCATCCCACAGCACTTCCATTCCCCTCGACACCAATTCCTTATATATTTTCACGGCTATTTCCTCTCCCCCAATCAAACTCACCAAATGAACATTATAAGGCGCTACTTTATTCGGCCACACAATCCCCCTATCATCCGCATATTTTTCTCCAATCGCCGCCATCGTTCGTCCCAAGCCAATTCCATAACACCCCATATAATACGGCTTGTCTTTGCCATCCTCATCCACATACACCGCCCCTTTCATCAATTTGGTATAGTGGTACCCCAGCTGAAAAATATTTCCCACCTCGATCGCACGAAACACTTGATACTCTTCCCCTGTTTCTGGATGCAAGTCCCCTTCTCGCGCCTCCTTAATATCCACATACTTCTCTGGCTCCGCCATATCTCGCCCCCAGTTTACATTGATGCTGTGATAATTGGTTTTGTTGGCTCCCATCTCAAAGTTAACTCGCCCGGCACAAGACTCATCCACCAGCACTTCCACTCCATCAGCTAAATTAATCAACCCCGCATAACCCAAATCCGCTCCCGTCAGCTCCTTGACCAGCTTCTCATCCGCCAACTCCAAGTGCTTGACCCCACATACCACCCTTAGCTTCTCCTCATTCATTTCGTATCCACCCCGAACCGCCGCAGCTATCACCCGATCATCCGCCTTATACAACAACGTCTTGGTCGTCTTCTCCACCGGAATCTTCAAATACTTCGCCAGTTCTTCCACCCCCACAATCCCTCTACCCTCAACCTCCTCTAACTTGGCTTCTTCCTCTTGGTAACTCACATCTGGTGCTCTACTTGGAGCAACTTCTTGGTTAAACCACTCACCCACACTCTTTGCATAAAACACTAAATCTTCTCCGTTCTCTGCCGGAGTCTGAAACTCATGGCTATACTCACCCCCAATGTACCCATTCCCCGCCGCCGTACGAAATGTCTCTAATCCTAACCGATCAAAAATTCGCAAGTAAGTCTCCGCCATCAGCTCATACTCACGCCTAAAGTCTGCCTCATCTCGATGAAAAGAATATGCATCCTTCATCACGAACTCCCGCACTCGAAGTAAACCACCCCGCGCTCGAAGCTCATCCCGAAACTTGGTCGAAAACTGATATACATTAAACGGTAACTCCCTGTAACTCAATTTATACTTCCGTACCAAATCCACAAACATCTCCTCTGCTGTCCCTCCCAGAGCAAAATCAACTTTTCGTCGATCTTTTACCGTCATTAACTCAAACCCCGCCGTATCGGTTCGATTCGTTTCTTTCCACAAACCCAACGGATGCAACACCGGCGTAATCATTTCCTGTGCCCCCGCTCTATCCATTTCTTCCTTAATCACCGCCTTTATCTTCTCATGCACTCTCCAACCCAAAGGCAACAAGTAAAACCGCCCTGCGCTACTTTCCGCCACAAATCCACCCTTCACCAACCACTTGTGACTTACAAATTTTGTTTCCGCTACTTTCCCTCGTAGCGTTTTTCCAAACATTTTCGAGTATTTCATTTTATCTCCATCCCCAACTTAATATATCTTATTTTTCATCTATCTTGTAACTTGTTATTTGTTTCTTCAAGCTCCCACGACTTCACGGTCGGGGTATCAACAAATACGCTTCGATCAACTAGCGTACACCCCTTCGGCTTGTCCATCATAGTGTTAACGTCAGTGGAAGCAGAATTCGCTCTGCACCCCACCAGCTAACGCTCAAAGAATTCCCGAAACGAAGATTAATCCAAAAAAACCCTCGTCAGTTTCCAATCTCTTAGAAACTCACGAGGGCCTTTCTTCTGGCGGTACCACCTCGCATTGTTGCCATGTCACCAAAACAACCTTTCTAGCTGACTCGTGCTCACGCTCGATCTCAGCCTGATGCTTTTTCGGTCATCACTCCGAGTAGGTTACTTAAACTCTTGGTCTCTTTTCCCTACCCACCTGTTTCTCTAAACCCCCAGGTTAAGAGCCTCGACTCTTGGTCTCCCAAAAAGGTGTTTCCCCACGATTCTATCACAACCTATATCTCCCCCGTTAACATCGCAAACATCCGAATTGGATCTTCCCCCACTACCTGAGCTAATCTTTTCAATTTTTTCAAAGTATCCATTCTCACCACCCAATCCACATGTTCACCTTGAATAGTTCGAATACCTCTCCGATGTAATTCCTCTACATGTTTCTGAGTAATCCTCCCCGGCCATAACGCCCGCTGCTCCACTGGCAAATAACTATCCAACATGTCTCCCGCATCTCTCATACTGTACTGGTCCGTCACTACATTCTTTATATAGTAAGCATGCGGTGGTCCAGTCAGTACGTGCGCTACTCGACCCACACTTACCTGGGTCTTTTTACCCACTCGCTCTTCCATCCACTTTTTATGCTCCATCACCAACTCCAAACCTTGCTGTGACCCCACCATCACCATCCAATCACTCCCCGCCATTTCCACTCCGTAAGCCGCACACGCTAAATCAAATCCCACTAAAGACGAACCTGTCGCCAACGCCACTTCTCTCATCACCACCCACTTGCCTCCAAAATCGCTCCACTCCTCATTTTCCAAACGAATTCCCACCGCTAAATTTGTTTCATCATCCTTGTCATACAACCTCTTCTCATGCACTAGTACCTGATCACTAAAATCCACTCCCATATGATTCAAGGCAGACATTCCGGCTCGAAGCACTGCCACCGGCATCATTCCCTCCATCGCAATTCGCTGACGACTAGCCACCACCCTATCTAGATCAGCATATCGGCATACCAAATCAGGATCCAAAAATGTACTAAACTCAATTCTCCTATCTCTCGACACCTGAGTATTAGCCACTTTTTCAAGTTCATCTAGAGCCTGCCCCACCTCCTCACTCAAAAACGGTATCGCCTCCAACACCTGCAACTCCTCCGGCCAATCCATATTATCCAACACCCACCTCTCTCCCCCAGGCACCACACTCCCACTCATTCCCCGTCTCTCAAACAAATCGCCAAACTCCACCACCACCTCAAACTGACTCCCTCCCCGCGGTATCTCAAACCGCTCACTGGTATCCAACAGCGTCCCTTCAGGGGCCACATGAACTTGCACCTTCCTACCCAAGTAGTCTATCTCTTTGTTCAGCCCTCTCCCCATCTCAATCACCGTAGAGGTTTCCTTACTCAGCATCTCGCCCTCCAACCTGCTTCCCTAGATCCATTTCAGGCATCAACTTTCTTTCCCTTAGTTCTTGAATCACTCCTGGATTCTCAAACACAACCCCTTCGATTATCCGAGTATCATCCGGTACTTCCACTCGCTCAGTAGCATCAAATCCGCCATAGGTAAATGCCACAGACAGGTCATCCAAAACCTCAGCTGGCGTCGCACTCCCATCCGGTCTCTGCTCCAAAAAGAGACTGTACAACCGTTCTACATAAGGACTCACTTTCCACGCTTGCACCATCTCTGGCCCATTTTCTTTTATTTCCTTCCCCATTTTCCCTCCTTAAAAAAAACCACCCCTCCGGGTGGCTCCTACTTAATATTGCATATTTTTCTTTTTACTTCTCATCGATCGTTGAATTTTTTTATCTCCCATAACACTAACTATCGTGTTCAGCCATGTCAACCACCAAAACAACCCATACACCAGGAAATTACCATCCACCCAGTATCACAGCACCGAGCCATTTTCACAAAAAATCAGAGCTCAAACCCCCATCGGTTTTCTGACGCTCCAACAT
>CAYNFZ010000027.1:636-13656 GCA_964396725.1 uncultured Pseudomonadales bacterium | reverse complement strand
CATCTCATCAAGAATAGGGTTAAAAACTATTGCTAAAATGATTTCTTTCTTAAAAGAGAGCGCGATAGAAACGGAAAAATATGGATTACCAGTTATGAAATTGGAGGTGCCATCAAGCGGATCGATATACCAAGCATACTCGGAGTCAGTTTGTTGGGAGCCTGATTCTTCTGCAATAAAACTGTGGTCTGGAAAATTGTCTTTCAATATCTCAAGAATGACATTTTCTGACTCACGGTCAGTTTCTGTCACTACATCATGTTCTCCCTTTCCTTCAACACGAGATTGTTTAAAGAAATTGTTCTTCAAAATTTTTCCGGCTTTTTGAGCCGCTTGGAGTGCAATATTTTTGTGTTTCATACAATTTGAATGAGAAAATCGTTTTTAATGTCGGCTAACGCCCGCGAGTATACGAATGTGACTGGAGAAATTATATCTTAATTTCGACAGACATTTCGCATATTTGCTGTTGTACGATGAGAATTGAAAATATTTTTTTAAGCATGTACTCGTTGGCGAGCTAATCCTTTGTAAACGTAATAGGCAGAGAAAACTGCAAAGAACACATTAAGCCAGAAGAAGATCCAGCTCGCTTCGATGTAACTGAATACTGCTATTAAAACGCTTCCAAGTGTTAATGCAATGCTCCGGCGCAGCGTGCCCATCTGAAATGCGTAGCCGAGGCCGATTCCACAAAGGCCAAGAATAAAGATTACGGTACCGTACCCTTCAAATAGATAAAGTGACCAGATGATGAGGCCGAGGCCACTGATACTAATGATAGGTGTATCTATTTTGTCAGGCGTGTTAAGCATCATAAGAATGCTTGCTATTGCAACGAGAATTTCCAAAATTACGAAAAAAATTGGCCCACCTTGCTGATAACCTAGAAAGGCATAAAACAGCATGATAAATCCTCCAATGGCGAACAACCAATTTTTTAGTGATTTTGCTGGATGTTTAATATCCTTTGTTTCTGGCCACGCTGCGCCGGGTACTAGTACAAGCGATCCAACGAGCCCCGTGATAAAAATGTAGTCCATAGGAAATGGTTAAGTTTGTTTTAACATATGTTTTCAATTCATTTTGTACAACTAGTGTTTATGGGTTGATATTTTCGTATAATTCCCGAGATGTCTAGATTTTACTATATGTCCTAGATGTTCAATATGAAGATAGATATTGTGACGATTTTTCCAGAGATGTTTGCCAGCACGTTTGCCGAATCGATGGTGAAACGAGCAGTGGACGAGAAAATTGTGGAGATAACGATTCATGACTTGCGAGACTGGACTGAGGATAAGCATAGAAGTGTAGATGATAGGCCGTATGGAGGTGGGGCGGGGATGGTATTAAAGATTGAACCGATAGATAAGACGATTCAATCCTTAAAGATCAAATCTCAAAAATCAAATATCAAAATAGCTTTAATGAGTGCGAAGGGGGAGGCTTATACGCAGCAGAAGGCTCGGAAGTATGCAAAGTTGGATCAGTTGATTTTGGTGGCGGGGCATTATGAGGGAGTGGATGAACGAGTGGTGGAACGGGTGGTGGATGAAGAGATTCGGATTGGGGATTATGTGCTGACTGGTGGGGAGTTGCCGGCAATGGTGGTGGTGGATAGTGTGGTGCGGCTGTTACCGGGGGTGCTGGGAAATGAAGAGGGTGCTAAAGATGAATCACATGCTAAACCTGGATATCTGGAGTATCCGCAGTACACGCGGCCAGAAGAATACAAAGGTTGGAGGGTGCCAGAAGTGTTGCTGTCAGGAAATCATGCCGAGATTGAGAAGTGGAGGAAATCTCAGTAACACAACTGGCTGGACTTTGTCCATTCACCTTCTGTTGTGACTTCTTCCCGGTTTGGTGTTTTAACGAACGGAGCAATTTCCTTTTCCATTTCTTGTAGATCTTTCTGTGCTTTTTCAATCTGTCTCAATTTATTGACTGGAACGGACGTAAATTTTTTCATGCTAGCTATTTTTTATCCTATCTTGTTCAGGAATTCCAGTAACAAATGATGCGTCTTTACTTTCAACACATTTGGCAACTTGTCTGGTAACAAAACTATTTTGTCTGGAATAAAGCTCGTAAATGATTTTCCACAGCTTGTCTTTTGGTGAGATATCTTTTACGTTCAATCCACAATTTTTTGCCGTAATACTATCTATGGCTCTTCCATGAGTTTTGGTTAGTTGGGGAGATAAAAACATCTTTATTTCTTTTTCAATTTGTTGATGAGTCATATGCTTTAACATTCCGGTATTGAGTGCTGTAACGGCAATATCCTTTGAAAGTTCGATAGCATCCTCAAATTCTTTTATTTCTCGAGCATCATATCTGGATAGCTGTTGAAGATAAGGTTGTAGGTTACCAGTTTTCGTTTTAATAGCCTCACGGAAAAGGTTGTTGTAACTGTCAACAATGTTAACTAGTGAAAATCTTTTCGCTCTTCCATCCTCAATAATGGACATTTGGGGATCGATAGGTCCTAATTCTGAAACGGTTCCCATCATTACCTTGCTAGCCCCGAAACATACCATCGTAGCGGCAGATTTAGCTCTGCCTGCAACTATAGCCCAATATTCATTAGTACCACTATAATTTCGGCAAATATTTATGATTTTCTCAGCCGCAAGGCCACTACCGCCTGGAGAATTAATT
This sequence comes from uncultured Pseudomonadales bacterium, assembly GCA_964396725.1. Taxonomy (GTDB): domain Bacteria; phylum Patescibacteriota; class Microgenomatia; order UBA1400; family CAYNFZ01; genus CAYNFZ01. Next base: position 10,992 of record CAYNFZ010000027.1, on the reverse strand, counting down.
AACAAAGCAAGTCCGTCCTTTAAATCAAGTGTCTGAAGGATTCCTTCAAGAACATCCGCGTCGCTGTCGTCAAGAACAACTTTGTAATTGAAACTAGTAAAAAGACAAACAACTGGTCTACCTAGCGTTTTTTCAAGCTTAACAATCAACTGTTTTCTAGTTTCGTGATTCTGATTTTGCTCGTTCAGTATCTTGCCAATTACCGGTTGCATAGGAGATCACATCTGGGTTTTCATGATCATGAGCGCGGAGTTGATGGTGAGCATGGGGTTGCCCAGCTCTTCTTGGAGTTTTTTGTTACTCATTTTGAGGGATTTTTGGTAGGGGCGTTTGGCGATTTTGAGGTAGGCTTCAAGAGTAGTTTCTTTGATGGTACCTTTGAGGCCGAAGGTGTCTTTGATGGCGGTGGCGAGTTCGAAGTCGGTAAGGCTGGTGGAACCGGTAGCATGCCAGATGCCGTGGGGGCGTTTTAGGGTAAACATAAAGAAGACTTTGCAGAGATCGTCGACGAAAGTGGGGGTGAGGTAGTGGTCGGTGAACATAGGTTTTAAATTGTCTTTTTCCAGACCCTGGATAATGTTCCTGACAATATCGGGTTTGGGTTTGAAGCTGGAGCGGAAGGGGAAGCTAGTGCGTAAGATGGAGTAGAACCGTTTGTCGAGAGTGTTCTCAACGACTTCTTCTGCTTGGGCTTTAGTTTGGCCGTACCATTCGATGGGACATTTTTTGTCTTCTTCGGTGTAGGGTTTTTTCTTGGTGCCGTCGAAGACGAAGTCAGTCGAGACGTGGATAAAGTATTTGGAGTGTTTTTTGGCGGAATTGGCGAGGTTTTGGGTACCGACCACGTTGACTTGATAACAAAGGCCATCTTTGTTGGCTTTTTGCTGGTAGGCGGTGTTGACGTCGGTGAAGGCGGCTAAGTGGAGAAGGTGATCGGCGGGTGACGAAGCGATGGCCTGGTCGACTTTTTGGGCATCGGTGATATCGATGCCGGTAGAGAGATCGAGGCTAGTAAAGTCGAATTTGTGGCCGTAGAGTTCTTGGAAGCGACTACCGATTAAACCGGACAGGCCTGTAACGATCAATTTTTGTTTGTCAGACATGGTAATACTCACACTTACAAAATAGTGAGTATATTTTACCTTACTCTGGTAGATTTGGGGAGATTAACTGCTTTTTTCGTTATAGGCCTTAGTTACTTGGTCCCAAGAAAAGACTGAGTCGTCGCTTAAGCGGTACTCGGAAAAGGCAAGTCTTTTTTCTTCTTCGGGGTCGTATAACCTGGTGGGGAAGTTGTACATGGTGGCGGGAGTGGAAGAGACGACGACATAGCCGTGGTAGGTGCGAGGAGGGACGAGGAGCATGTATTGGCCTTGGCGACCTTGAGATTGGCCCATAGCAAATAAATTAAGGGTACCAAGGGTGGGAGAGTTGTCGCGGTTGTCGTAGATGGCGACGATAATGTCACCGGCGATAACGCCGAAGCGATCTTCTTGGCCACCGGGGTGAAAATGCCATTTGTCGACGTCGCGGGCAACTGCCGGAGCTGTAGTAGAGAAGTACATTTGGGTAAAGGGGCGTTTCTTGGAATGATAGATGTCGTCCCAGGTGGTTTTGAGGGTTTCGATGAGAGTACCGCGAGGATCTTGGTTGACTTGGTAAGGGTGAAGGATGACGTCGTGGATAAGTTGGTGTTTTTCCTTGGTTGGGAGAGTAATGATTTGGTACATGTTGCGGGTATCGTGCTAGAACTTTAGATTCTATACATAAGCATGCCTACAGATTCTAGAGTCTTAAACGATAGAAATTTCTAATTGCTAATGTCTAATTTCTAATCAATTTGTAATTCTCGGCAACCAACGTTTGAAGTTTACTGGTGTTGAAGTAAGTCCTTAACTTGTTTTTCGAGTGATTTGAGATATTCTTGGGCGGCGGGTGAATCTTCGGCGGGGGCCCAGTCGGGCCAGGATTTGTGGGTAAGTTTTTGGTAGGGGCCTTGGATAATTTCGAGCAGGGCCGAGGGTTTAAGGGCGATGAAACTGTGGTATTGGCCGGGAGGGATATCGACGCCACGAATGGGTCCGGCTGGATCCATGAGATAGACGTGTTGGATGTTTCCCGACTCGGAAAAGTGGATGCAGGCCACTCGGCCGGTGAGAATGGTGAAGAATTCGATCTTGGGAGGATGTTGGTGGACGTGGGGCGGGATGTAGCTGCCGGGAAGAAGGGCGTTGATCATGCGCTGAACTGGATCGGAGTGTTGGTGGAAAAGGAAGTGGGCTCTTTTGCGGGGAGAGGCTTGGGCACGATCTATTGTTTGGTCAATAAGGTCCGTGGTAAGTGGTTTCATGGGTGGCCGTATTGTTTCTGGTAATATTGTTGGTACTCGCCGGATTTGATACGCTGCCACCAATCTTGGTTTTGTTGGTACCAAGTGATGGTTTTTTGGAGATAGTTTTCGAAATTGTGTTGGGGCTGGTAACCGAGGTCTTGTTTGGCCTTGGACCAGTCGATGGCGTAGCGAACGTCATGGCCGGGGCGATCTTTGATGAAGTTAATTAGGGATTCGTTTTTGCCAAGAATTTGGAGAATCATTTTGGCAACCTGGATATTGGAAATATCATTGGTTAAACTGCCGATTAGGTAGGTTTGGCCGATTTGACCCTGGTGGATGATGAGATCGATGGCGTGGCAGTGGTCGAGGACATAGAGCCAGTCGCGAACTTGGCGACCTTGGCCGTAGATAGGGATGGGTTGGTCTTGGATACCATTGGTGATGCAAAGGGAAATAAATTTTTCGGGGAATTGGTAGGGGCCGTAGTTGTTGCTGGTGTTGCTGATGGTAATGGGAAGGTTGTAGGTGCGGTGATATGCGCGGACGAGGTGATCGGAAGCGGCTTTGGAAGCAGAGTAGGGACTGGAGGGATCGTAGGGAGTGGATTCGGTGAACTTGGCTGGAGAATCGAGCTCGAGGCTGCCAAAAACTTCGTCGGTGCTGACGTGATGGAAGCGGATGTTTTTGGTTTTGGCGGCTTCGAGGAGAACAAAGGTGCCGGTGACGTTGGTGTCGACAAAAACTTGAGGATCGGAGATGGAACGGTCGACGTGGGATTCGGCGGCGAAATGGACGATAAGATCGATGTCTTGGGTGGCCTGATCGACGATGTTGCGGTCACAGATGTCGCCTTTGATAAAGGTGTAGTTGGGGCGATCCTGAACTGATTTTAAGTTTTCGAGATTGCCGGCGTAGGTGAGTTTATCGAGGTTGATGAGATGATCATTGGGATGGCGCTGGAGCCAGTAGTGAAGAAAGTTGGAGCCAATAAACCCAGCACCACCAGTTACGAGTATTTTCATGGGTATTATTGTAACAAACGAAAAGGTTTAGTTGGCGATGAGGTAGCCCAAGGCTATGCTAACCGTGATGAGAAGCGCAAACAGAAAGCGGTTAGTCCAGATGAATTTGGGTTGGTTTGAAGGTTTGTTTTTCATAGTTTAGGTGTACTTGTCGGCTACAGATGAAGCGGCGAAGGATTCTGGTTTGGTTTTAGCGTGATAGCCGCTACCGACTACCATGCCAACTACTTCTTGGATCATGGATCTGGTTTGGCCATTTCTGCCAATGTCGATGTGGATTTCCAGTTCCCAGTTTTGGGAGCCATTTAATGATTTTTTAAGGTTGGGGACGAAGTTGCTGGCGAGTTCGAGAGAAAGAAGGGTTTCTTGGTAGATTTTGTCTCGAAGAGAGGCACTAGAGGATTTGACGCCATTGATCCAGAAATATCTCCCCCCTTTACCGACACGATGAACGACGATGGCAGAAACGTAATTGGTGATTTTGGTTTGGTTCTCGCGCCGGTCGTGAGAATCGGTACCGATAACAAGACGGTAGTGAGACTCGGAATCTTGGTAGAGATAGAGAAGTATTTCTTGGATAACCTGAGATAGCGTAAGTTTACCTTTGGTGGGATTGTTAAAAAGTTGCTGTTTGGTGAGCGACCTCCTGGATGAAAATTCTACCATATGTTAATCAAGAGAAACGATACGGCGAGAGAGGAGACGACTCAAGATGAAATTGATGGGATGGAGAGTCATGAGGGCGAGAAGGTTTAACATGACGGTGAAAACGAGGCTGGTTCCCAGGAGAATAAAGAAACGGCGGGCAAAGGAAGCGATGAGGGCAGGGACGGAGGGTAGGCCAAACAAGCCAATGAGGATGGAGGAAATGATGATAAAAACGATGACAAAGATAGGGAGGGTGCGACGATCGGAATCGCTGGTATGCAAGGTGCTGGCGATAGTGAAGATGAGATAGAGACCGATGCTGGGGAAGAGGGAGAGGTGGGTGATGGCGGATGAGAAGAAGACGAGGATATCAGCGGGGGTGTTGAGGTCGAACCAGGAAGGAAAAGAGTAGAGGAGGATAAGAGTGATGGAGGAAAGGCCAAAGATGGTAGGAGCTAAGCCAACTAGAGTTTGGCGGATAAAGTCGGTTTTGGCGATTTGAACCGATCCGAGTTGGAAGTGTTTGGAGGTGGGGTCGATTCGAGGGAAAAGATTGATGTGACCGACGGGGACGCCGATTAGGGCGGCGGTAATAGCATGGGAAAATTCATGGAGGAAAGTGCCAGGGAAAAAGAAGAGGCTGTAAAGTACGAGGCCGAATCTAGGACTCTTGGTGGTGAGGAGGGACAAGATGGTGATTTGACGAGTAAGCTCTGAGGTGGTGTGGTGAAGGAACCAGAAAGCGGCGATAAAAATGAGAACGGGGATAATCATGGCAGAAGTTGGATGAGTTTGTGTTTGGCGGTAACGCCGTGAGTAATGATGAGACGACTGGGAGGAATTTTCAAGTGTTGGGCGAGGAGGCGGATGGCGCTGGTGTTAGCCTGGCCTTTGTAGGCGGGGCGAGTGGTGTAAATTTTGAAGGTAGTAGGAGAGAGAGAAATAAGGCGATTGTGACGAGATTTGGTGAAGACAGTGACGGTGAATTTTATCATGTAAAAAAGCCTGACATATGTCAGGCTTGATGAAAAATATATGGCAGAGTTATTGTAACTGATTTAAGACTTTGAGTTCCTCGGCGGCGGGATCCATCTGGAGATAGAGCAGGTCTTGTTCGAGTGAATCAGCGTCGTCGGAATGGGTGAGAAGTTCTGATTCCGGGGCGGCTTGGGTAACCACTTGAACTTGCTGTTTGGATTTGGCCACCCCAATGACAACACTGGAGAGGATAAGAAGCAGTAGCGCCATAGAGAGGACGAGTTGAGTGTTGATGGTGGAATTGTGGTGCGTTTTTTCCATGGCGATGTTTGACTACTGTTAATTAGTTACTGAGATTGGCGATATCGGCGACGATCTGGCGGACTGCCGTGTGAAGCCGAGTGAATTCGGTACGGACTTGGGTCATTTGGCCGCGGATTTGGTTACGAAGAGTAGCAGGGCCCCCGGAGTAATCTTGGCCTTTGAGGAAAGAGCTAAAACTGTCGACTTGGCCTCTGGTGGTGCCGAATTGGTTTTTGGCGACGCGGACCAAACGGTCGAGGTTGTCGGTATCGGTACCCTCGGATGCCAGGAGGCTACGACGATTTTCGAGTTTGGTGAAGAATTGTTCATACAAGCGAAGGTGGTTTTGGTAGCGGTCGTGGATACGTATTCCCAGCTCCTCAAAGGAGGATTGACGCTGGGATTCTCCCATGTTTTGACCAGAGTGCATTTGGGTATTGGTGTTTTGGGCAGATACCGGAGAAGCGAGGGATAGAGTTAACAATAGTGTGGGAAGAAAATAGAATGCTTTTTTCATAGTGTATCTACAGTAACAGTTTCCTGAAGAGGGTGTCAAGGTGGGAAGAACTAATGCCAAATGATAAATGCCAAACTGGGATGATGCTGGCAGTGTTTACTGTTGTAACAGTTAAAAGGGCCAAGGTGAATATAGAAGTTGGGCTAGACGTATAGATATCCAAGGCAAGAAGCGGGGAAAAAGCTTGTCTAAGGGTTGAGGCCGAGGGAGTTTTGGACAAAGAAGTGGATCTGACTCCAGGTGGGATCAACGGGTTCATAAACCCATTGGTCGTATTTGGAAATGGGAGGATTGGTGATAAGACCTAGGGTTTGGTCTTGTTTTATGGGGAGAGAAATGGTCTTTAATTGAGGAACGGTGTGGTAGTTTTGTTTGATAAAAGCAACCAGCTCAGGAGTGGTGAAGTTGGTATCGAGTTCTCGGTAAATACCGTAGATGTTACCCATGACGTGAGGGTTTCGTAATGCTTGTGGTGTGGCGATAGTAGAGATGATGGCCTGGACGAGATTGAGTTGGCGAGTGGAACGAGCCAAATCGGTACCTTCGCTGGCATCTTGGCTGTAGCGGGAACGGATGTATTTGAGGGCGGTTAAGCCATCCAGGTGATGGGTGCCGGCTTCGAAAGTGATGGTTTCGTACAACTGTGCTGGGTCGGTGGGAGTGGTGACGTCGACATCAGAACGGGGGAAGTGGTCGTCGGTGAAGGTTTGGGGGATGTCGAGGGTAACGCCGTCGAGAGAGTTGATGAGGTTTTCCAAGATTTGGAGGTTGATGATGGTGGTGTAGTGGATAGGTTGGCCAATAACTTGGCTGACAACTGTGGAGGTAAAGTCGCGACCGGAAGTTTGGTCGGAGATTTCGCCATAGTAATAGATGGCGTTGATTTTGGTTTTGAGAGCGTCGATCCAGAGATCGCGGGGTAGAGGGAGGAGAGTCAAGGTTTGATCCTGGTGGTTGAAGAAAGCGACGATGATGGTGTCAGTCAAGAGGGAGTTGTCTTTTTGGCCGACAATTTCGTCGAGACCAAGGAAGAGAAAGTTGGTGTAGTTGTCGGTTTGGAGAATGGAAGAGTTGAGACCGGATCGCACTTGGGAGTAGAGTTGGTGGGTGGTGGTTCCAGAGGCTTGAGAGAAACTGGAAAGATACCAGGAAACGATGGTAAGGGGAGGGACAATTAGTGAGGCGAGGAGAAGAAGGAGGATCAGAATGACTTTGAGGAGGCGGGGGTAGTTGGTGGTGGAGGGAGTTTCTGGTTCGGAGGCGGGAGAGTGGCGATGAGTCATGAGTTTTTTAAGGCGGGAAGGTGGACTAGGAGGGATGTCTGGTTTAGCTGGCAGGGGTGTTTTCTTGGCGGTCATGGAATTGTTGCTTAGTGAGATGGCCTAATTGGTAAAGTGGGCTGATGACGTGGGCGATGCCGGAATTGGGGGGTGGGTTGGAGACAGAAAAGTATTTAATTTGGTCGCATTTGTCGGGTTCCTGGATGGAGGGGCGACCAGATGTAATGGTACAAAGAAAGTGGATGGAGAGCCAGTGGAGGTCGGGGCTGTGGAGGATCTGGTCGGTGTAACCGATGAGTTTGTGGACTTTGATGTCGACGTCGATTTCTTCTTGGGCTTCGCGGATGACAGCGTGTTCGAGGGTTTCGCCGAAGTCGACTTCACCACCGGGAACAGACCACATACCCAAACTAGTGCGGCTGAGGTGGAGTTTGGAACTGCGGCGAATGAGAAGAATTTGGTGGTTTTTGATGATGATGGCGCCGATACCGATGCCAATATAGTCTGAACCAATGATCATGGGCAGGTTTGATTATAAGCAGGAAAATGGGTGGGCGCTACAGCAATGATGGATTGGTGTGGTAAAAAGAGGTGGTGAGAAGGGAAATAGTCCAATGAATGAATGGAGTAATTGGGGGAGAAAACTAAGCTGGGTAGTGGTGCTTTTGGTAGTGGTGGGGGTGGGAAGTTGGATGGTGAGATCGGTGCTGGTGATTACACATTCCCAGGCGCCCGACTTTGGAGTGTACTGGGGAGCGGCGCGGGATTTGGTTTGGGGAGAGAATTTCTATGCTGATGGGAAGTTGTTTACCGGGGTGGGGTATCCGCCACATTCGCTGGTGATGTTTGTGCCTTTGACGTTTGTAGAATATGAGGTAGCCCAAACGATATGGGTGTGGACCTTGATGGGAGTGGCGATTGTAAGTGTGGTGGTAGTAGAGAGAATGGCTGGGATTGCTTGGAACTCGAGATTGGGGGTAATTTGTTTGGCGCTTTTTTTGTGGTCGTTTCCAGTGAAGTTTAATTTGGGAATGGGGCAGATGAATTTGGTGGTGATGCTAGTGTGTTTGGTGGGGTGGTGGTGGGCGAAGAAACGGCCGCTATGGGGAGGAGGTTTGCTTGGAGTGGCAGGGGTGATAAAGTTGGTGCCGGTGTATTTGGGATTGTACTTTGTGGCAAAGGGTAGGTGGAAGGTGTTGGTGGCTGGGGCGCTAGCCGGATTGGTGGTGGTAGCTATAGGGTGGAGAATGGCTGGAGGAAAGTTGTACGGCTATTACCTGGAGCATGAGTTTATTAAACTATTTGGGACTGAAGGCAAAGAGCTTTACTATAACCAAGGATTGACGGGGTGGTTGGCGAGAAGTGGATTGCCGCTGGAGTTGGTGGCTCTCGGGCATAAGGTGGTAACGGTGGTGATGGTGGGGGTGACGTGGCGGCTGGTGCGAATACAAAAGAAAGGGTCAGAGTTGATTGACTGGACGTTGGTAATAGTGATGATGCTGGTGGTGAATAATTTGAGTTGGCAGCATCATTTGGTGTGGTTACTGTTACCGATGATGGTGTTGGTAAAGTGGGTGAAAGAAGAGAAAAGTTGGAGTGGACTGGCGTTGTTGGGGGTGGTCTATTTGCTGGTGGCGGGGAATGTGAAAAATCCTGAAGTTTATACAGGATGGAGGAGGTGGGGATTGTCACACGGGTTTTACGGGGTGGTGCTGGTGTATGGGTGGCTGGCGAAGTGGAAAGTAAGTAGTGACTGAAAAAAGAAGGCCCTCAGGGACGAGAGTCCAAGAGGGCTGAGGCGCTAGGCGCTAGTATAGGCGTAGCCGAGAGCTACGGGTGCGCGGGGAGCAAAATCGAAGATGGGCTTGATGAGAGGATCGTTATTGCTTTCAAGTACCAGATGCTTGCCTTCGTCATCTACGGTAGCGCTAAAGAGGTAGGATTTTGATAGATAGCGGGGTAGACCGACATAGTCAGGGTTTTCTCGGGGATTCTGTTTGAGTGGAAAGATAGTGTGGTAGTAGAGCTCCCAGAGATAGTAAAGTTCCCAGATCTCGAGGGTGGTTTGGTCTTGAGGTAGCAGTTTGATTAAAGACCGATACCTAGCGCGACCGCTGTCTGATTTATGAACGATAGGGTATCCAATGACATATTCCGGATCTTGCGGTACCAGATACCAGCGAAGAGGAGTTGGTGTTTTGAAGTAGGCTGGTAGATGGTCAGTTCCTCTGGCATAGGTGATTTTTTGAGGATGATGGACGCGATGGTAAAGTTCTCGATGCGAGTTGGGCAAGATTTCCCAGAGGTAAACTGGATATCCTGCGGCAAGGATGTGGGAGTCGTGGGTAGCCTGTAGAAGGTCGAGGCTAAAAGGAATGTCGCCGAGCTCTTGAACTTGTTGGGGTGTGTAACTTTTGCCCAGCCAGTTGGCGACTTGTAAAGGACCCAGGAATCTGGGCCCAAAAAGCTCTTGGGCTTGGAGCATTTTGGGGGTGGGAGCGACGCCGGAGTGCCAGTACCAGACTACTCCGAGACGCTTGACGGGATCATCGATGACTTGTTGCCAGTCACCATAGCCGAGGCCTGCTTGCTCTAATCTGCGGGCAGCCTCGGTGATTCGACCCAGGATGCGGCTCACAACGGTACGGTCGTCCATCGTATGCCTGTCCTTTCCGGATGGTAAGGTGCTACGGTTACCGATGCGGCTACTATACCACAAGTTTGGGAAAAAGAACCTATATGGCGTGATAAATGGCATAATGAATAGTCAATCTGTTTGGAACCGAAAAGGTGTTAGTCGATGCTGAAGAAACAGACGGGAGAAAGGTTAGTAGGAATCGATAATTTGCTGGTAGCGGAAGCAGTTGGTGGTGTGGTCGTTGACCATACCAATTGCTTGCATGAAGGAGTAGGCAGTGGTGGGACCAAAGAATTTGAAGCCGCGTTTTTTGAGAGTTTGGGAGATGGCTTGAGATTCGGGAGTCATGACGGGGATGCTTTCTGGGTATTGCCACTGGTTGACTTTGGGCTGGCCGGCGACAAATTCCCAAAGAAAATTGTTGAATGATCCAAATTCTTGTTGAATTTCGAGAAAGGCTTGGGCGTTGGTGATGGTGGCTTGGATTTTTTTGAGATTGCGAACGATGCCGGGATCTTGCATAAGTTTGGTTTGGTCGCTGGTGTTAAAGCGGGCGACGCGGCGAGGGTTGAAGTTGGCAAAGGATCGGTGAAAGTTGGGCCTTTTTTTGAGAATGGTGAGCCAACTTAAGCCGG
>CAYNFZ010000027.1:0-626 GCA_964396725.1 uncultured Pseudomonadales bacterium | reverse complement strand
TAAGTATTCGAAGAGTTTGTTGTCTTGGTAAACCGGCACGCCCCAGTGGTAATCGTGGTATCTGATGTAGAGGGGGTTATCGGCGGGAACCCAGGCGCAGCGCTTTGGCATGGAGACGTTTGCGGATAATAATAAGCAAAGAGAGGGAAATAAAGGTGAGTTCGAGGGCAATGTTGATGGGAGCTTGGTGGAAGTAGACGCTGGTGAAATGAGTAAGAGAAGTGAGGACGGGAGAGGTTTTGGGGGCGAAATCGGTTAATGGAAAGAACCAGTTGATTTGGGGAGGGGAATTAAAGGGTTGCAGCTTAAGTTGATAAAGCCAGGTGGCGAGTTCATCGAGGACGAGGTGAAGGAGAGGAGCAAGAAGCAGAAGCAGGTTCACGCGGAGCTTACCCGTCGTGGCGGGGCGCGGAAAGCGCAGAGAAAGAACCTAAGATCAGCACGAGGACACAGAGGACATGAAGGGGCACGAAGGGGAGGGAAGAAGGCCGGAAGAAGGCAGGATGGCGGGTAAACGACCCGCCCTACATGATGGCGGGATACGATCCGGCCCTACGTGCTGATGGGGCATGTCATCCACGCGCGGGCTGAAAGCCTGCCCTACGACCGAAGACACACGGCGGGTC
>CAYNFZ010000026.1:10594-14465 GCA_964396725.1 uncultured Pseudomonadales bacterium | reverse complement strand
TGGAGAATATGGCGACGATGCAGAAGATGAGGATGCTAGTTATGGAAATGACGGAGAGGTTTTGGCTGACGAAATCGAAGTCGTGAGGGGGTTGGTAAGTAACAACGAACCAGTCGGGGTTGTCGAAGCGGGTGGGGTGGAGTCTGCTGGCGGAAAGAAACGATTTGCTGGGACTGCCGAGGAATTTTTCCTTGAGATTGGTGGATTCGCCGGGTTGGAGTTGGGTGATGGCTTCTGGGAGCGGGTACTGAGTAGTGGTGGAGTCGGGATTGTAGTCGAGTTTGGAAAGCCAGTGGCTGCTGCCGATTAAGCTGGCGTTGTGGTTGAAGAGGAAGACGTTTTTGTCGGTAGCGAGGAGACGTTTGTCGATGAGTTGTTCCCAGTCGTAGACGAAGTTGAGGACGCCCAAGAGTTGGCCTTGGGGAGAGGTAATTTGGGTAGAAGTAGAAAGGAGCCAGTAGGTGTCTTGGTCGAAAATAATAGGGGTGTGTTTGAAGTTGGGTTTGGGGTGGATGGTACGGAGGATGGCGCCGGGGCTGGTCTCGCTGGTTTGGGTAAACCAGGACGTGGAGTTGTAATTGGTGTCTTTGGAGAAGTTGATGACGTCGTGGGAGCTGGTGATAAGTTTGCCGTCTGGATTAACGAGAGTGATGTAGACTACTTCGGGGGAAATTTGACTGGTGAGTTTGAGGAGTTTGGTGATGTCGTCGAGGTTGGAATCGGGTTGCTGGAGTGAGGGGGAGTCTTTGAGGATTTGAACGGATTCGGTTTGGGTGTCCAAGAAACGTTGGATACGAGAGGTGGTGAGTTGGGTTTCTTGCTCGAGAGAATCGTAGGTGAAACGGGTGAGTTGTTTGAGAAAGAAACTGTTGGTGATGGCGGTAGAGGTGAGGAAGACGAGACAAAGGGTGATGATGAGGGTGGCAGTAAGAGAAAAGCGGAGCTTGGAGAGGGGGCTCATATCAAGATGATAGCAGAATGATGGTAGAGTTGGATGTGGGATAAGTGCTGGTTAGTTGGTCCACGAAAGTTGTCGGGGTTTTGAGGGTGTACTAGCCTGGTAGAATACAAGTATGCGGAAAGTGGAAGAAAGTTGCGATTTGGTGGTGAGGATAGCAGAGACGATGGAGAAGTTGGTGGCGAGGTTGAAAGTGGAGGGGACGAGCTTGGATGAGTATCAGAAGGCACAAGTGGTGCAGGCCTTGGTGGTAGCGAAAAGGAAACTGGTGCAGGCAGTGGGAGGATTGACGGCGGAGGAGATGGGGAAGTTGGAGAGGCAGTTGGTGAAGATTGAGAAGGAGATCGACGATTTGGTGGAAGAATTGGATTTGGATCGGGTGGCGGAGATTTTGATGACTTTACGGTTGGGGATGGAGAAGTTGGTGAAAAAAAGAGGAAGAAAAGAAGGATTAACGTAGAGTGGTGTGACAGTGGGGGCAATCGTGGACGAAGAGGTTGATGAAGTAGCGGTGGAGTCGAGGACGGTTGGGATTGGTAACGAAGAGGCCGCAACGGGGACAGCGGAAGTTGATGAGGGAGAAAGGGACGATGAGAATGTTACTAAGGGCGATGGTGATAGCGATGGTTTTTAAATTGGTGGAACCGAGGGAGAGGTTGCCGTACTGGTTGAGGAGGGCAAAGGAGAAAAGGGAGCCAATGGGAAAGAGGGTGGAGGCGACGGTTTGGCGAAAGCGGATGTTTTTCCAGGCTTCGATAACGGCTGGGTCGTAGTTTAAGTGAACGTTTGGATGGCGGAACTTTTGGAGATATGGGTGAGGGGAGACTTTGGAGATGGGTGTGTCCATGAGTGGATTATAACTTAAGGAGGTGGGGGAGAAAAACCAGCCCGAAATGTAATTCACCAGCTTGACTAGGCCAGTCTGTCATTAGTTTTTTTAGGACCAATGATTATTTTTTGCAAGCTTTTACAATGGATTATAAGCCCATTGTCCGATATCGGAGCGGTCTTAAGTTCCGCTGTGCGCTTTTTTTTGTGCTTGTGAAAAGAGGTTTAGACTGACCTAGTAAAACTGGTGAAGGTGCTAGTACTGATTACTATGGGGAATTTCTCTAACGGAGTCAAGACTTATTTGGGGAGTAGGAAGAAGGATTTGGTAGAATCCGAAGAGAAACAAGAAACCCTACGTCGTTAACGCTCTGTGGGGTACGATAAGAAACACGAATTAAGAATCACGAAGCAGGTGGAAGAGATTGGGGATCTAGAAAATAGAAGAAAGTGGATAGGTATATGGGCGATGATTTTTTGGAATATCCAACGGGGGCGATTGGAAAAGATGAATGGTGCGATAGTTGTAAGAGTTATAACAACCGGCGAGTGACGTGCACTTGTTTGGTGGAGAATGAAGGTAAAGTGCTGATGGTGAAGCGAGCCGTAGATCCCGAAAAAGGAAGGTGGTCGTTGCCAGGCGGGTATTTGTTTTATGGAGAAACGGTGGAAGAGTGTGCCAAGCGAGAGTGCGAAGAGGAGTCGGGATATGGGGTAGAAATTGTGGGTTTGTTGGGAGTGTATTCGTCGCCAGCACGAGATGCGGACGGAAGACAGAATGTGGATTGCTGTATAGTAGGAAGTTTGAATGGGACACGAGGGGAGGTGGATGATGAGGTGGAGCGAGCGGAGTGGTTTGATTTGGATGATTTGCCGGAGAAGATCGCGTTTGATCACAGACAGATGATTGAGGATTACATGAGGAAGAAGAGTAAGTAAGAATGATCAAGTTTGATGTTTATGGTGCTTGAAAGAGTGGGTTGAGGTGGGAGATTTGGTGGGTATAATTGGGGTTGACCATACCTAATTTGCAGGAGGTGAATTAATGGCGAAGAAGGTACTGGTAGGTGTGTTACTCTTGTCTGTTGGGCTTGCGTCGGGTGTACATGCAGATGTGCTCACTCAATGCAGAGAACCCAACCGCGGGGGCAGCGAAGATTGGGAAGTACTGGCTTTGGGCTACTGTGACCATTTGGGTCGCTGGGTGCCAGGGTTGGTAACTTTCGAATCTTGGGTAAGAGAAGCACCAGCACATTCCATCGGCAATGTCGTGTGGTACAACCCAGGAATAATGGAGGCAACGGCTGAACACGTTGGCTTTAGCCTGGAGGGGTACCTAGACGGAATAGCGATGATGTCTTGCAGTGACTTTGGCAAGACAGCATGGCTGAGACGACCTGGTCTGACTTGGGAAGGGCCCTATGCGGTAGTGGACTGCGCGAGTCGAGTCGACATTTTTTCCGCGGTCTATTATCACGGAGAGGTCGCCGAAGTTGGGTATCAGACTGCACTGAGTTGGGGAATGGTGGAGTCTGTAGATGACCGCCGAATCGTGAATCAATGGATACTGCATGATGTGGAGGTGTTTGTTGGTGAAGCGCCTTCGGGTGATGAATCAGTGGCCGTTGATTACGCGGGTTGGTGGTTGGACCAGGTAGTGTTTGTCGGGGGATTCGGGTTTGATGAAGCCTGGGGTGTGAACCCTGAGCCGAACTGAACCAGCGGGAGTGGTTTATCTTAATGAAAACACGCGATAGGCCACTCCCCTATTCTTTTGTTTTACGAATTTGGTAGACTGCGGTGTGAATTGGAGAGGAGATCTGGGTGAAAAAGAAAAAAGTGCGACAATTGGATGAGTTGACGGAGATGGTGAAGAAGTTCAGGGAAGCGCGGCATTGGGAAAATACGGATCCAAAAGATGCGGCTTTGTCTTTGGTGTTGGAGGCGGCGGAGGTGTTGGAGCATTTTCAGTGGCTGAAGGGTCGGGATGTGTTAGTGGAGGACAGGTTGAAGGTAGCGATTGGGGAGGAGCTGTCGGATGTGATGTGGTGGGTGTTGGTGCTGGCGGATGTTTGTGAGTTGGAT
>CAYNFZ010000026.1:3725-10584 GCA_964396725.1 uncultured Pseudomonadales bacterium | reverse complement strand
AATAACAAGAAATATCCCAAGGAAGCGTTTGCGGGGAAGGGCCGAAAGGATAGACGGAAAGCGTATTACAAGTTGAAGGCAAAGCATAGAGGTGGACATCCGCTGGTGGAGGAAGATGAGTGAGAGATTAAAGAAGGTGGCGACGGCGATAATTGAGGATGATGAAGGTAGACTGTTGGTGCAGAGGCGAGAGGAGGACAAAGAGCCTTACGGTGGAATGTGGACTTTGTTTGGAGGGAGGGTGGAGGAAGGAGAGTCGGTGGAGGAGGCTTTGTGGAGAGAGTTGACCGAGGAGTTGGGTTTGAAAAAAAAGATGGTACGGGAGTGGTGGGAGTGGTGGCGAGATAAAGAAAAGTACAGTAGTGAGAGGGTGTTTTATGTGGTGAAGGTGGGTAGTGGTGTGGAGGTGGAGCTGCGCGAAGGTGCAGAGATGGAGTGGGCTGATCCTGAGCGAGTCTTGGCGCGAGAGTTTGGGTTTGGTATTGATAAAGTGCTGGAGATTTATTTGGCTGATAGAGATTGAGAAAGTGGAAGATAACTGCTAGGCTTCGGGTGATGAAAGGCTGGAGCGGCGCGTTAATTTTGGTGATGGTGTTGTTGGTGGTATTGGGAGTGGTGGTAACGGGGTATGTGTTGTGGGAGAAGGAAGAAGTGGTAGTTGAGGTGGAACCACAAGAGCTTGATTTGTTGGATGGTATGAGTGTGGAGGAGAAAGTGGGGCAGGTGATGAGCGTGGCGGTGGTGGGGACGGAGAGTGCGAGTTTGGTACGAGAGACCCATGCTGGAATGGTAGGGTTGTTTGAGGTGGAAGATATGGATGCTGGAGAAGTGGGAGAGTTGGTAACCGAGTTGAAGAGGGCGGCGATTGGGGGAGTGAGGTTGTGGGTATTTGTGGATCAGGAAGGTGGACCGGTGCAGAGGTTGAATGAAGGGTTTAGCGAGATTCCTAGTTTGGAAGAGTTGTGCGATGAGTATGAGACGGATGGGGTGTTCCAGTGGGGAAGAAGGGTAGGGAGAGAGTTGGTGAATGTGGGAGTGGATGGAGTGTGGGGGCCGGTAGTGGATCGGACAAATAAGGAGAGTCGGGTGCTTTCGGGGAGGACGTGTAGTGAAAATGCTAGTGTGATTGTAGAGAGGGTGGGGGCTTTGATTGGTGGGCTGAAGGAGGCTGGGGTGATGACGGTGGTAAAGCATTATCCAGGTTTGGGGGCGACGGAGGTGGATCCGCATGACGGGTTTGGGCAAGTGGAGGAGATTGATTGGGAGGTTTATGAATCGTTGTTGGATGAGGTGGATGGAGTGATGGTGACTCATGTGGGTTTGGGGAATGAGGAGTTGCCGTGTACGGTGAGCCGGATGTGTGTGGGGCCGTTGGTGGCAAAGAGAGGCGAACGAGAGTTTTTGGTGGTGGCGGATGCGATGGAGATGGCGGGAGTGAGTGAGAAGTTGTCGGACGTGGAGGCGGCGTATTTGGTTTTGCTTTCGGGTGTGGATGTGTTGGTGTATGGCAAGGATGCGGATGCGGCGAGGCAGTTGGAGGTTTATAGAGAACTGGTGCGGTTGTATGGTGAAGATGAATTGCTGGCTAAGAGAGTGGATGAGTCGGTAAGAAGGATAATGGAGGTGAAGGTAAATGGTGGAAAATGAAAGGGTAGGGAGGAGGTTGGACCAGGCTTGGGAAGAGAGGGAATCGAAGCAGTGGGAAGAGATATTTCTGGGTGTTAGGAATCGAGGTGATCCGATGTATTGGAGGGGAATGGTAGTAGGAATGCGAAAACTCTTGGGTGCTAGTGATCCGGAATGGTTGCCTGCAAATGAAGACAAGTATGAACGGGCAAAAGTAATGGTGGCTGAGTTAGTGCGGGGAACGCACATGAAGCATTTGACGGAAGAGATATTGTTGGCATTGGGTTATGAGAGAAAAGTGAAGATAGAGGGCAATGAACCCCTGGATGTGTTGATGGTGAGTGGGCGGATTGGAGTTGAGCCCGTCTTGTTTGATATGGCCGATGAGTTGGAACTACGGGGAGAGAGGGTTGGGGTGCTGCAACCAGTTGGTGTGTATAGTGACCAACAGCCGAGGGTGGTGATGGCGAATATGTTACGAGAAGTGGGGAAAATGGTAATGGTGGCTTCGACTCAGGTGCAGAGAGGGGGTAGGGTAGACGTGTTGAATACGGTGCTGAGAGTAATGAGGAATAGGGATTTGGCTGCAAAAGTGGGAAGCTTGGATATTTTGATCCCAATGTTTGGAGGATCCCGGGGTGATAAGGAAGCACAGGATCAGTTGGTGGGTTGGGAAGCGTTGGAGTTGAAGTCGAATACACAACAAATAACGGCGATGATGCAAAGGATAATGAGTGGGTTAGAGGAGAAAAATAGTGGGGGCAAGATGCCGTGGGTGAGATTTGCGACTGTGGATGTACATAATCCAGAGGCTGTGGCGGCTGAGTTTGCAGAAGAAGGGTTTGAGCTGATAAATATTTTGCCGGGAAGAGAGTTGGCAAGGGCGGTGTGGAGAAATCTTCAAGAGAAGGACTTGGATGGCCTACCTGTAAGAGTAGTAATTTGTGATGAAGGAGCGATACCAAGAGGGGAGTATTTTGCAGGATGTCTGTTGGAGGCTATGCTGGTGAGTCGGGCTAGCGTGGATGTGGTTTATTTAGATAAAACTCGGATAACTGCGGGTCTTGTGGAGGAGGCGAGAATTTTGCGCGTGGCAACGTGGCGAGTAGAAAATGGTGAACTGGTATGTGAAGAAAGGGGTGCGGAAGATGTTTTTGAAGAGGAGTGTGTAGTAGTAGAGACTGATGATATGTTGGATGGAGGTACTACGGCCAAGACAGATACAAGATTGGTAAGGAAGGTTCATAGAAAGGTTCGATGGTTGGTGTTTGTGGGAACACACCCAGTATCGTCAAAAGGGGTGGGTGTATTGGATGGTCTGGGCATAGACCAGTTTGTATTTGGAAATACTTTGAATGTGTCGGGTTTGAAGGAAAAGAAGAACGTGGAGATAGTGGATGTGTCCCCGGCGGTAATTCGAGCATTGGGTCTGGATTAAGGGTTTGGAGAGAGGGCGGAATACGGGTAAAATGGGTGGGTGAAGAAACGTCTTAAGCGGCTACCTGGGGAATTGGTGACTTTGTCTCGGTGGAGAGAGTATGTGTGTAACGTGGTGCCTTTGACGATTTTGCCGGCAGTGCTGGGGGGAGGGCAGTTGGATTGGCGGTTGGTGGTGTTGTTTGGGGCGAATATGGCTTCGACGGCGTTTGCTTTTATGATCAATGAGGTTGAGGATGCGGAAGATGATAAGCGGGATAAGAAAAGAAAGTTGACTAACCCGGTGGCTCTGGGGATGATGAGTGAGCGGTTGGGCTGGTGGACATCTTTGGCGGTGGGAGTGGCGTCGATGGGATTGTATGCATTGCTGGGTGGATGGGTGTATTTAGTGGGAGTGGTGAATTTTTGGTTGGCTTTGGGGTATTCGTGGCGCAAGGTGAGGTTTAAGAGTAAACCAGTGGTGGATTTGGTCAGTCATGGGCTGACTTTGGGAGGATTGCAGTATATGGCGGGTTTTGGGGTGTATGGTGGAGCTTGGAGCTTGATGGTGTTGGTGTTTATGGTGGTGGCGATAGTGAGTATGGCAGGCCAGTTGTATAATCAGATTAGAGATTTTGAGGCAGATCGAGTGGCTTGTTTGAATAATTCGGTAAGGATAATGGGCCTATCTTGGGCGGCACGGTTGAGGTGGGTGTTACTTTTGGTAGTGGGGTTGGTGGGAGTGGTGGTGTTGTGGCAGAGGGTGGTACCGTGGTATGTGATGGGATTGTTTGGGGGATTGTTGGTAGTGTTTAAGGTGTCGGGTTTTTCGGGAGTAGCTTCGAGTCGAGAGAAAGAAAAAGAGATGAGATCACAGCGGGCATTGGTGAGTATGGCGGTGGCGGCAAATGTGGTTGTAGTAGTGTGGTTTGTGACGCAGGGAGGAGTGAATAGGGAAATAGTGATGGGAATGGCTAGAGGTGGGGTGGGAATGGTGGGATGGGTGGTGGATAAGGCTTCGTTGGTGACGCAAGTGGCTAGGTGGATATGACTCGGGTGGTATTAGCTTCGGGAAGTCCAAGAAGGAGGGAGATTTTGGAGTGGTTGGAAGTGCCGTTTGTGGTGGTGGACTCGGGGTATGACGAAAGTTTGGTTGAAGAAGAGGAGGTGGAGGAGTTGGTGGCGTTGCTGGCGCGGGAGAAGGCAAGGGTGGTAGTGAAGCGGTTGGCGGGAGAATTGAAGAGCAGGGAACGGATGGTGGTGCTGGCGGCAGATACGATGGTGGTGTTGGAGGATGGAGATAAGCAGGAGGTGATGGGGAAACCGCTAGATGAGAAAGAAGCGAGGGAGATGTTGATGAGGTTGTCGGGGAGAGAACATTGGGTGTACACGGGAGTGGCGGTGATGGATGTAGATACGGGGGAGCTGGAGGTGGCGGTGGAACGGACAAGACTAGAGTTTAGAGAGATAGGGGAGGAGGAAGTGGGGGAGTATGTGGAGAGTGGGGAGTCGTATGGTAAGGCGGGAGGTTATGCAATTCAGGGAGCGGCGGGGAAGTTTGTGACGGATATGGAAGGGTCGGTAAGTAATGTGGTGGGATTGCCGGTAAAGGTAGCGGTGGATTTATTGGAGAGATTTGGGGTGGTGGTGTCGGTGGATGCGGCACGAGTGGTGTATGAGAAGTTGGGGTATGGGGACTGATGCTGGTTGATGGCGGATAAGGATTGATATATCATGGTGATATGTCATGGAAGGAAGCGGCGTGTAGGAGTATTGAAGCGAGTGTGGCGGTGGTGGAGTATGCGCTGGTGAAGCAAGCGGAGATTTTGGCCCCTGGTTTTCCGAGTGTGGAGGAGTTGGAGAGAGCAATAAGGATCAAAAAAGCCATGACTTTGAATGAGTATCCAATGGAAATGTGGAGCGAAGATCAAAGGGCTGTGATTTCGCTGGCTGTGGCGTTTGAGTTGGATACGGTTGATGCGGATAGAACGGATTTTCGAGTGTTGTGGAGAGGATTGGGTTGTCCGAGAGGAGAATTTTTTAGATGCGATGGCAAGATTGTTCTGGTGGAGGATATGGGAGAAGCGGTAGAGAAGTATGGGGCGCCTTTGAGTAGGCAGTATGTGATAGAAGGGGAAGGGCTGCTTGGTAGTGCTGGGAAGTTCTTGGTGGATGATGATAATAAAGCAAGGGAGCTGGTGAAAAAGTGGAGACACGCGGCAGGGATGATACAAGTGGTTGAGGCGGAGATTGGTGTGGTTTAACCCTGGCGTGGTACAATGAATTTGTGGATGATAGTGGGCAAATTTCTCAAGTGAATACGCAATCGGATACAGACAGCTCTGGCAGAGGGAGTATGAGTGATCGGGCTGGGGTGGTAGTGGCTGATGATCAACAACCGGTAACGGTGCGTCCGCACCCCGAGCAAGCTCCGGTGGCAACAGGAATGCAGGTGGAGGCGGTGCCAATGTTGGAGGTGCGAGAGCAGGAGATTCCGGCTGAGGTGGTGGAGTATGTAGAGAAGGTGGAGAAAGAGAATTTGGAATTGGGCAAAGAAGTGGTACATGAGGGACAACCGGTGATTCAGTCGGCGGGAGGTGGGGACAAGGCGAGAGTGGTATTGCCGATGACCCAGGATGAATTGGGTACAGGGATGAGAGCAAAGGTAACGAGTAGTGCTAGGTGGTTGGCAGAGTGGTGTGTGAGAATCATCAAAAAGTTGCATGGACGAGTATTTTATGCAACTGGTAGGGAGGAGTAGGAAAAAATGGAGAGTTTGGGTACAGGAAATTTAGGGTTGATACAAGGATTGGTGTTGGTGATGTTGGCGACGTTGTTTTTGTTGGCGGGACTGATGTGTGTGGGGTATGCGTTGGTGTTTTATTTGCGATACCGAAACCGGGAGAAGTATAGTTTGAGCTTTGTGTTGCTTGAAGTGGCGGTACCACGGGAGAATGAGATTAAGATTGATGCAGCGGAGCAGATGTTTGCATCGTTGGCTTCGTTGAAAAGGAAAAGTCGACCGTGGCGAACTCAGGAACATTTTTCGTTTGAGATTGTGGCGCGAAAGGAAGATATAAGGTTTTATATATCGGTGCCGGATAAGTTGCGTGATTTGGTGGAGCGACAGGTTCATGGAGCATATCCAGGGGCACAAGTGAGGGAAGTGGAGGAGTACAACATCTTTTCGGATCGAGGGTCGGTGGCGTTTGCGGCGATGGAGTTGGCTGAGGCTGATTATTATCCAATTCAGGTTTACAAGAATTTGCCGACGGATCCTTTGAGTTCGTTGACTTCGACGTTGGCGAAGATGGGAGAGGGGGAAGGGGCAGCGGTGCAGATTTTGGTGTCACCAGCAGAGAGTGGGTGGGCGAGTGCGGGGCAAAAATTTATCAGTAGCTACAAAAAGGCTGAAGCGGATCCGGAGAAGGCGAGTTATAGTGAGGACCCCCGAAAGTTGGAGTTGATTGGGAATAAGGTAGGTAAGCCGGGATTTAATGTGGTGGTGCGAGTAGTAGTGAGTTCACCGAGTAAGGAGATGGCGGAGGCGCATGTAAAAAATATCACGGGTTCTTTTTCGCAGTTTACCAGTGACCAGAACAGGTTTCGTAACCGCAAGATTAGGATGAAGGTGATGTTTATGATTGATTTTATATATCGGTATAGACCGTTGTGGGGATGGGGCGAGTCGGTGTTGAACAGTGAGGAGTTGGCGACGGTGATGCACTTTCCAAACAAGACTGTGGAAGCACCGCATATTCATTGGTTGGCGGCTAAAACTGCACCGGCGCCGAGTGGGATTCCACAAAGCGGATTG
>CAYNFZ010000026.1:0-3715 GCA_964396725.1 uncultured Pseudomonadales bacterium | reverse complement strand
TATTGTTTTTGTGGAATAGTTTTTTTATGGGAGTGACGAGGTCGGTGTTTATTAGCGAAGACGATCGACGGCGGCACATGTATATTGTGGGGAAAACGGGAACGGGGAAGTCGGAATTTTTAAAAAACATGGTGATGCAGGACGTGAGGGAGGGGAAAGGGGTGTGTGTGATAGACCCACATGGGGAGTTGGTGGATGCTTTGCTGGAGTTTATGCCGGCTTCACGGGCAGAGGATGTGATTTATTTTGACCCTTCGGATGTAGAGCGGCCGATGGGGCTGAATATCATGGAGGCGCAGACTGAGGATCAGAAACACTTTGTGGTGGGGGCGATTATTAATCTGATGTATAAGTTGTATGATCCGCACAAGACGGGGATTATTGGACCACGATTTGAGCACGCGATTCGAAATGCAATGTTGACTGTGATGAGTGAGCCGGGGAGTACGTTTATTGAGGTGGTGCGGGTGTTGACGGATAGTAAGTATGTGCATGAGTTGTTACCTAAAGTGAAGGATCCGGTGGTGAGGCGGTATTGGACGGATCAAATTGCACAGACGAGTGATTTCCACAAGTCCGAGGTCTTGGATTACATTGTGAGCAAATTTGGGCGGTTTGTGACCAACAAGATGATGAGAAATATTATCGGCCAGAGTAAGAGCTCGTTTGACTTTCGGACGGTCATGGATGAAGGGAAGATATTGTTGGTGAATTTGAGTAAGGGTAGGTTGGGGGAGGAGAATTCGAGCTTTTTGGGGTTGATACTAGTGCCGAGAATTTTGATGGCGGCGTTGTCGCGGCAGAATATGCCGATGGAGAAGAGGCGGGATTTTTATTTGTATGTAGATGAGTTTCAGAATTTTGCAACTCCAGATTTTGCGGTGATATTGTCGGAGGCGAGGAAATATCGATTGTCTCTAGTGGTGGCGAATCAGTTTTTGGGGCAAATTGAGGAAGAGGTGAAGGCGGCGGTGATTGGTAACGTGGGTTCGTTGATTTCTTTTCGGGTGGGTGTATCGGATGCAAATTTCTTGCAGAATGAGTTTCAGCCGACATTTACGGAAGGAGATTTGACGAATGTGGATCGGTTTAATGTGTTTATTAAGACGATTGTGAATAATCAGCCACAGCCGCCATTTTCGATGGATTTGACTCGAGATATGGAGGCGGAGGAGAAGTTACGGAATCCGGATTTGGCAAAGCATATTATTGAGTTGTCGAGGTTGAAGTATGGGGAGGACATGGAGATTGTGGAGGAGATGATTACGAAGAGAGCGAAACTATAATTTCTGGCGAAATTAGAGAAATCACAATCATTAGTAACCAATCACCAAACAAGTTCGAGTTTTTAAAATCTTTTCTTTGAGTGTTGTGGGTCAGTTGAGTTGACAATCTTCTCGCTAAGTGGGGTAGGAGGACTAGGATTCCCTCTAGGGTACCAGATGTGGTATTAAATACATATTTGGTCGTAGTGCAATTTGGATGCTTGTGGAGGATACGGTAAATTTGGTGGGATTCTCATTCGGTCAATATTCCCACAAAATTACAGCAAGAAACCGTGTTTTTGTGGGAGTGCTAGGATTCCCCACTTCGTTCTGTAAGAGTAGAACTTTGCGGGGTGGGTAAACCTGGGACTGGATGGATACCCTCCTATGCTAAAAAGCTTCGGAAGGGCACAGTAAACCGTTATTTTTGATTGTGTGCGCGAGCCAGGACTTGAACCTGGAACCGGGCGGATACCCCACTTTGCTGACAAAAAAAGTGCGAGCGCTAGGATTCGAACCTAGGACCGGACGGATATAAGCCGTCTGCTCTACCGCTGAGCTACGCTCGCATTTTTGGTTTGTTTTTTTTGTCAGCTTCGAGAGGGCAAGTAAGCCGCCTGCTCTGCCAATTGAGCTACTCGCGCTTGGGTTGTTAAATATATTGCTGAGCTATGCTCCTGAGAGTTTTTATCTGGTTTCCCTGACAGGAAGGTGTGTGTTATTATAGCATCTGCTGTTGATTATCAACTCAAGGAGATACATGCGAAAAGGGTCTATAGATGGGTGGAATGAGGAGTATGATTGGTACGAGATGGAGGGGGATGAGGACGATGGAGATGGAGCTTTTTGGGATGAATTTTTTGGCTTATATGAAGCTACGGAGATGGAATTGGAGGGGAAGGGAGATTATACGATCAAGTTGGTGGATGAGGAGACTGGAGAGGAGAGTGTGTTTGAGAGAGTGAAGATTGTGCAAGATAGGGTGATACGTGGTTAATCCTTTTTCTGGCTCGGAATAGATGTGATCCAAGTGGGTCCGGTATACTGTGGGAGGACGTGGTCGCAGAGTCAGGAAGCGTGTTTGAAGGCTTCGGAGGACTCCGTAGAAGGCAATCTATAATTCTTGGAGTTTTACTTTGTCCGTCCTAAGTTTTGCGATTTTTGGTAGACTGCCTATTCTTCCTACGCGTAAAGCTTCGGAAGGACACAGTCGGCCGTTTTCAAAATCGGAAACTTCGGCGGATTGGTCAGGTTACAGTTCCTGTAACTTGACTTCACTTTTTTCGAGGCGATTGTCGAGGAATTTGAGGTATTTTTCGGTGGTGGTGAGGCGTTTGTGGCCAACGAGTTTGGAGACGTAGACTAAGGGGGTACCGGCGGCGAGTTGTTCGGCGATGAAGGTATGGCGAAGATCGTTGACCTTGGCGTTGTCAATACCGGCAAGTTTGAAGTAACGATCGATGGCGGCGCGAATGTTTCTGATGAGAAAAGGACGACCGGTTTTGGTAACGAAAAGATTTTTGGTTTCGGTCTTGGGACGGTTTTTGAGGTAATCAGTCAGAGATTTGCTGGCTGATTGGTTGAGAGGGATAGAGCGAGCCTCGTGAGGGCGGTCGGAGCGAATAGCGATTTTGGAGAATTTATCGTCGAGGTCGTCGTGAGTGAGGCTAGCAAGTTCGCTGATTCTAATGCCGGTTTGGAGAAGAATTTCCACGATAGCAGAGACACGATCATCGTGGCGACAAGCATCGCGAAGGGCACGGTATTCGAGTTTGGTGAGAATGCGAGGGGGAGTGAGTTCGACTTTGGGATGACTAATTTCGTTAGCAGGGTTGTCGTTGATGAGGGATTTGGATTTCAAGAAGCGGAAGAAGGATTTGATGGAATTGATTTTTCTGGATACGGATTTGGGGGTGTAACCATCTTGGTTTAATGACTCTTTGAATTGCTCGATAATTTCAGAGGTGATTTCGGTGACTGAGGAGGCTCCTTGGTGAGCAGCAAACTCGATCAATTGGTCGATATCCTTACCATAGGCCAAAATAGTCGCGTTGGCACGACCTTTATCTTTGAGGTATTGGATAAAGAGTTGGTGGGCCCCTTTAAGGCCTGGATCGGAGTTTGTTTGAGTCATATAATGTGAGAAATAATTGGTTGATAGTGATGGGTAGGTTTAAGGGTGCATTATAATATGCTGTCAATTATGGGCCAAGGTAGAAAATTTTTCAAGGCTTATAATACCACCTTATGAGTTTTTTTGCAAGAGAAGATAATCAAGGAAAAAGGATCGTTTCGGTAGTGTTTTTGGGGTTGGCTTTGTTGTTTATCTGGTCGTTGGTATTGAATCTAGTGGATTTATTGGGGGCAGGGGACCGTTTGAGCGAAGTAGAGGAGGAAGTGGCGATGATTGAAGAGGAAAACCAAAAGTTAGAGGAGAGTCTAGCTTGGTT
>CAYNFZ010000025.1:13677-14770 GCA_964396725.1 uncultured Pseudomonadales bacterium | reverse complement strand
CTCCTCGCCGGCCTCATGACTCTCGACGAAACTGGCCTGGTCACCATCACCGGCGATCTCGCCGTCACCGGCACTATCGCTGCCAACAGCCTCGAATCCAACTCCCTCATCCTAGGCTCCCCCACCGAATCCACATCAAGCGCCACTCCCAACTCCAAATTCGCCTCCCTCCTCACCGTCTACGGCGAAAACGGTCAAATCGTGGGTAGTATCGACGCCACCGGCTCGGCTCGCTTCAACCAAATCGCCACCAACAGTCTCATCATCGCCGCCGCCCAAACCGCCACTAAATCCGCCACCACCACCTCCATCACCTACGCCGCCAACGCCACCACCGGCACCGCCTCCCTCCCCGCCGGTAAAACCAAACTCATCATCGAAAACCCCTACATCAACCAAAACGCCCTACTTTTTATGACTCCTCTCGATTCCACCCAAGGCCAAACCCCCTACGCCACCAAACGCCTCGACAATCCCGAAACCGACAAAAACGAATCCGCCATCATCATCCGCCTCGACCACCCCATTACCGCGGATCTAGATTTTAATTGGTGGATAGTTAACAGTACCAACTAACATCCAAAATTCTAATACCGAATTACTAAGCTCCAAATAATACTCAATGACTAATTCATCCAAACCCTTCAATCTTGAAGAAAGAACCCTACTTTTCTCCAAAACCTTAATCAACACCTGCCATAAGCTTCCACGAAACAACATCAACCAAAGATTAGTTGACCAACTCATCCGTTCAGGAACATCTATTGGAGCCAACTATAGAGAAGCTAACGAAACCGACACTAAAAAAGATTTTAAACACAGAATCAGGATTGCTAAAAAAGAAGCCAAAGAAACTACTTACTGGCTTGAACTATTAATAGACTCAAACATCCAAGCACAAAAAACACTCAACTCGCTACACGCCGAATCTCTCGAACTCATGAAAATTCTCGGTTCCATCTACGAAAAAAGTAGGTAAATCACTGAGTTGTTTCTCATCTCAAATTTCGAATTTAGTCATTATTTGGAGCTTCGTCATTCGAATTTAGTCATTATTTGGAGCTTCGTCATTCGAATTTAGTCATTATTTGGA
>CAYNFZ010000025.1:4775-13577 GCA_964396725.1 uncultured Pseudomonadales bacterium | reverse complement strand
GGAGCTTCGTCATTCGAATTTAGTCATTATTTGGAGCTTCGTCATTCGAATTTAGAATTTATCTTCTTGCCTTTCCCTCCACAATAATCTATACATTCACTAACAAACTCACTCAAAAGATTGCTTACACAATCATGCCACCTCAAAATGTCTATCTTGACACTCTGGAAGCCAATCCAGTTTAATTACACCATCACTTTTTTTGCCCTAGAACAACGCATAAATCATTTGGAACTTCGTCATTATTTGGAACTTAGTCATTAAAATTTAGAATTTAATTTACATACCATGAAACCCTCCAAACAACTCATCAAAACTCTAAACCAAGCCAACTCCGCCATCATCCTCATTACCGTCTTCTTCCTTCCCATTTTCTTCAACCCCTTCTCCGCCAACCTCTTCGTCCTCTCCAAAACCATTTTCCTTGGCATCGCCGCAGCCACTGCCGTCATCATCTGGATGATCAAAAACATTCTCACTAAATCCTTCCGCGTCACTCTCTCCCCCTTCACCCTCCCCCTGTTCCTCTTGGTCATCATCACCCTCGTTTCCTCCATCGGCTCCTTCGCCCAATTCCTCGAGGGTTTCGTCTCCACCACCTCTCTCCCCATCTTCCTCTTCCTCCTCTTCCTCGTGGCCACCACCACCAAAACCACCACCAATTTCTCCAAACACATCCTTACCACTCTAGTTGCCAGTGGAGTTATCCTCTCCATCACCGCCATATTAGAAACCATCAATCTCGGCCCAGGTCGCTGGCTCACCACCATCTTCCCCAACTTGCCCCAAAACACCCAAGTCTTCCTTTCTCCAGCTGGATCCGCCGTTATTCTCCTTGCCTTTGTCATCCCCACTCTCATCATCAGCCTTCTCTTAGCCGTCGATAGCAAATCCTTCGCCGAAAAAACCATCTTCTTTGCCACCTCGGCCCTCATGACCGCCGCCTTGGTTATTGCCAGCTTCACTATTCTTCCCGGCAAACCCAATGCTCCCATTTTTGCTCCCTTCTCCACTTCCTGGACCGTCGCCGCCGAAAACATCAAAAATCCTCGAGCCTTCCTCCTTGGTGTCGGACCCAACAACTACATCCAAGCTTTTTCCTTGAACAAAGGCGTCGAATTCAACCAACTCGAGATCTGGAACACCCGCTTCAACGTCGCCCGAAACGAGGCTCTCTACATCTTCACCTCTCTTGGGTTACTTGGTTTTGCTGCCTGGGTTCTCCTCTACCTGGCCGTCATTCGCACCGCCCGTAAGTCCCCTCAACTCTCCCACCCAGCTCGAATTGCTTTAATCGGCATCGTTGTTATCTTTATCATCACCTTGGTCATCCCCACCAACATCGTCCTCCAGGCTACTCTTGTCTTCCTCTTGGCAGCCTTGGCCTCCGAACTCAAAGCCCACAAATCTCCCGGCACCTCCGAACTCATGCTCAAATTCTTCGCCGTCAAAAAGGTCGACTCCAAAGACTACGCCTTCAAAGAAGAAACCCCTCTCCTCAAAACCGAAATCTTACCCCTCATCATCGGAATTCCCACCATCCTCGCCTGTCTCGCTCTCTTCTTTGGCGCTTACCGTGTTACTGCCGCCGACATTAAATTCCGTCAATCCCTCGAAGCCGCTTCTCAAAACAACGGCACCCAAACCTACAACCACCAAAAAGACGCCGTCACCTTGAACCCCTTCATGAGCAGCTACCACCGCGCCTACGCCAACACCAACCTAGCGATAGCCACCTCCATCAGCGCCCAAGGGAACCTCTCCGACCAAGATCGGACTAATATCACTCAACTCATCCAACAATCCATTCGTGAGGCCAGGACCGCCGCCATCATCAATCCCCGCGACCCAGTCAACTGGGAAACCTTAGCCGGTATCTATCGCCAACTCATTAACGTCGCCGATGGCGCCCTGGATTGGTCCACCGCCTCCTACACCGAAGCCATCCGCCGTGATCCCACCAATCCTCGCATCCGCATTGAATTAGGTGGCATCTTCTACCAACTCGGCGATTACAACACCGCAGTCAGAATCTTCGAACAAGCCGTCAACTTAAAACCCGACTGGGCCAACGCCTACTACAACCTCGCCAACGCCTACCGCGAAAACGGTGAGCTCCAACGCGCCGTCGCCGCCTATGATTCAGTTCTCGCCTTGGTCGATCCTTCCTCCACCGATTTCACCACCGCCCAAGCCGAACAAAACCAAATCAAAGCCCAGCTCGGCGAGGCCGCCGAAACTACCCCACCCCAACCTTCAGAGCTTCAAACTCCCGCCCCTCTCCCCACCCCCCTTCCTGACAACCAACACATCGAACTCCCCGCAGAAGAAGCTGCTCCTCCCACTCCCCAAGAAACCGGCGACAACACTGGCGGCTCCGGCTTCGACGACATCACCCCTACTCCCACCCCCACCGAACAACCCGCCCAAAAACCAACCATTCATACACACCAAAACCCTCAGAACCATCTGAGGGTTTTTTAAGGCACAAAAAGCACAGCCCCTAATCAAAACATCAAGACATCTCACTTCATTGTCAAAAGTTCACACTTCCCACATCACACATCGAACGTCTCTCCTCACCCTAACCTATTTTGTACTCCCCCCCCCTCTATACTATACTGATCCCAGTTACCAACTACCCACCTCGACCCATGAAATCCAAAAAACTCCAACAAGGTTTTACCTTAGTAGAAATCATCATTGTTTTCGCCCTTATTGCCTTAATCAGCACCTACATGCTCGGCACCGGCTACGTCCAAAGCAAAAAAAGAGCCCGGGATACCCAGCGTCGCACCCACGTCAAACAAATCGCCGTCGTCCTCGAAGAATTCATCAACGACCACGGCCAATATCCTGCCTCCAGTGTTGACGGAAAAATCATTGGTTGTGGCGCCAACTACGATCTAGTCTGCGACTGGGGTGACGAATTTGGTAACGCCGCCGAAACTCTCTACATGGCCAAACTCCCCCAAGATGTCTATGCCGATGGCGGCAGAACCTACATCTACCGCTCCAACGGTCTAGCTTGGCAACTCTATGTCACCCTCGAAGATGAGAAAAACAAAGACGTAGACAGAAACGGTGACGGTGATTACGTCCCCGCCGACGATGGCTACGATTTCGTCGATTGCGGACCAGGATATTGTAACTACGGCGTCAGCAGCGGCAACGTCACTGTCGACACCAATCCCTTGCCTTAATCACCACCATTAAGTATCAAAAAGAACTGAGGCCACATGAAACGCAAACTCAAACAAGGGTTTACTCTCATTGAAATGTTAGTCGTCATCTCCATCATCGCAGTCTTAACCGGTTTAATTTTGGCCAATTTCAATAATGCCCGCCTCCGCGGAAGAGATGCGGCCAGAAAAAGCGACCTCCGCCAAATCAAATCCGCACTCCGCCTGTTCTACAACGATTTCCAACAATACCCCGAAGATGGTTCCAGTGATCGTATCTTGGGTTGTGGCAACGGCCAACTCGCCGCCGATTTGAGCGAATGCGATTGGGGTACCGGCTTCGTTGCCAACGGCAATACCTACATGAAACAACTCCCCCAAGACCCCAATCCCGGAGTTAACTTCAAATACCAAATGACCGCCACTGGTGATGGCTTCATTCTCCAAACTCTTCTCGAAAACGCTTCCGACGAAGACGCCTGGAAATCCCAAGTCCGCTGTGACCCCACCGTCGCCAGCCAGGCAGACGCCACCGCCAAACTCTACATGGTCTGCGAAGACTAAGTTCCTCTTTCTCCTTCCTCTCTCTTTTTGCACTTCTCGTACCTCTCGCTCCGCCGCGCTCTGCGGGGCACTTCTCGTACTCCCTCTTCTTGACCAGGTCTGCCAAATCTGACCATCATATTCATACACACAATTCACCCTAAAGGAACTCCCTGCCCAAGAAAAAATCTTTCCATAAAGCTCCACGCCCCACTCTCGTGTGGCGTGGCATCCTTTAACTTTCCGGATCTGAAATCACTCCCACCTGTCCTTCCGTAGCTCTCTGACCTTTGAAGCTTTAGCGAAAGAGGTTTAGCGAAGGAGGAAGCAGCATTTAAGCATTCTCCTAAATCCTCCGAAACTTAAGTGGAGGAGGACATCCACGGCCTAGGCAGCCGTGGTCTTCTGCCAAGGGTGATAAACCCAAGTCACCTACATACACAAACTCCCGAGAGAGAAACGAATCTCTCGGGAGCTAATGTAAAAAAACTCCACCCCTACTCATAATCCACAGCTGGCATATCCTCCATCATCTGCTGTGCATCCTCTGGCATTCCATTCATCATGTTGTCAAAATCCATAAACTTCACACTAGAAGGCGGAATAAACTTATCATCCCCAAAAACACCTGGCATACATCTGTATTCCACGTTTGTATTTGGAGCACTTTCTGGCGCAGCAGGAGCCCCATCTTCTTCCGAAGCCCAAAAATTCATCTCGTCAAAACAAGTCTTTACCCCTTGAGTTTGTCCATCTTGCCAGGCCCACATGCATGCATCTTTGATAATCACGTTTCCCACGTTATCATTCTGCACCATCTTCCCTCGAAAGTTCTGGCCCTTCACCCAACCCTCGGTCTCTACTCCATCTACCGTATAAGAGCATTTCATCGGCACCCCCAAAGCCGCCGCTGCCCCCAATCTACCGGTAAACGGACCATCACCACCCGTTCCGCCTCCGCCTAATCCCGAATTTCCCCCACCACCTCCAGGTATCAAGCTACATCCCGCCAACAACAACGACATTCCCAGTACAAAAAACTTCTTCATCAGTTACTCACCCCCTTCACCTCAAGCTTCTTTCCATCCTCCATTTATACCATTTTTCGCTCCACTTTCCTCAACCCCCCCAAAAAAACCAAGAAAAAAGGGCTACCTTATGGTGGGGGTAACCCTTAAAGAAAAACTGTTGGTGCGTTCATCTGTGATCTCCTTATGTGGTTGTGAACGTCAGGACTTAACTAGACCTACTCGGTCGCGTAGTTACGCGCCACGAAATTCAGCATCACTGCCATGATGATCAGTGACCATCCCTGTACGCCTGATGTGGTGATCTCCATCGTTGTGGAGAAAACTTGCGGGCTGAGGCTTGCGGCCACCAACTCCAACCACAGAAACGTCGCAACGATTCCGAGTCCGATAGCGACCCGATTCGGGGTCAGTCCGTCCAGGACTATACATACTATCGGCACGACAGGCGCCATGGCCAAAGCCAAGTAGACAACCAAAGGGTAGCTCTGCCACCCCAAGATCCACGGCAAGACGCCAAAGCACAACGCGTAGACCAACGACAGGGCTTTGATTCGCCCTTCTTCGGTCTGTACGACCCACTTTATCGTTTTGATGAGTGGCTCCAATTTGTTAAGTTGCGTGTTAACCTCTGGTTTATCTTTGGTAGACATATGATGTCTCCTTTCCCAGAAGAACGCACCCAACATCCCATATTATACAAAAAAGACCTATAGTAGTCAAGTTCTTTTGTTTATCCCAGCAAAACTTTATAATTCACTTATGACCAGCGAATCTACACCAACACCAGAGCAAACCAGCCCCAAGAGTCAGCTTGATTCACCCCCACCCCTCCCCACCGATATCACCACCCCAGAACAAGAATCCCACAAGCCAACGTCTCATATTAACCTCCGACTCGTCAAAGAAATTCTGATTGCCAGATACTCTCAACTCTCTCTTTCTGAAAAAATAGTCAGTCTCGCCCAACAAAACTTTACCTCTCTTACCCAAGAAAACCTCCCCAGCTCCACTATCGCGTCAGTCATGACCGAAGGCCTGCATCCCAAACTCGCCCATAGCCTCACCAACATGATTCAAGATCCTGCCTGGAAAGAACTCGAGACCCAAGACCAACAAGCTCTCATTGCCCTCCACCACTGCCGTGATATTTCACCAGAAGATCCCACCAAATACACAATCAAACCTGAGGTTAACCAAACCCTCCTCTTCCAAGATGCCACTCCTGCCTTTAAAAAGTTCACTGCAGCCCAAGCCCGCCTCAAATCCAAAACCCCTGATAAACCACCTACCGCCCAAGACACACAACTCAGCACAAAATTACCCACCAAGCAACCGTCCTCAGAACTCACCGAAACGCAACAAGCCAGACTTTCTGATCTTCTCCAAAGAGTCACCAACAAAGAAACCCTCTCCACCACCGAAACTGTGGAGTTTATTCGCTTGCAAGCAAAAAAAACCGGCTACCAACTTGAGGTTAGTGCTAGCGATGACGACAAAATCCACCTCACACCTGGAAATGGCCAAGTTACTACCAAAGGCGATCGCAGCACCTTCACTTTCTCGGTAAACCGATACTCTCCCAAACTCGGCACAGAAACAAGTGTTCCTCTCGCCCTCAAATCAAGCACCTTCAAACACCAAGATCTCTACCTCAGAGAATACCAATACATCACCACCCTCCGCCAAACCGCAGCCGCTCAAACATCAGCAGATCTCGATCACTACTACCCCGAACCCCTCCTCTTACCTCCGGCCAACTACCAAGCCCCCGATAGCCCCGAGTTTAACGTCGGCATCATCACCGAGTGGTACGACCAACCAGTCGAAAATGCTGTTTTATCCTTTCTCAAAGAAGAACCAATTTCACCCGACAAAATCCATACTTACGCCCAACAGTTTGATCAAATCTTTAATGGTCTTTGGTGTCAACTATCTTCTGGAATTGGGACTACCGACAGAAAACAAACCGACTACCTAATTAATAAACATGGCGGAGTAACCGAAATTGACTGGAATGCCACCCGAGACCTAAAAAATGAATACACTATGCGTGCTGACACCATTGTCAGTTTCACCAACAGGGAAATCCAAAGATTAACCGGTAAGGCAAGGGCTTTCCAATCTGAGTTCGATATCCATCAAGCTAGTAAGAAACTAGTTGAATTTCACCGACAATTTGAACCCAATCAACAAGAACTAACTTCTCTCTCTACCGAGTCAACACTATTTCTTGATCGAATAAAAAAACTCAGCTTCATCGGTCTTTGGCTGGGTTACGGAAATTCTACTCTCGTCCCCGCAGGGCAAGACGGAAAATACAGCGGGACTAAATGGTTCCAAAATGAACCAACATCACAGATAGTACAAGAACTAGGACTGTTTGATTACCTCACAAACACAGACGCCTTTAGCCAACTCCCCTCATTTCCTGAATTTCTCCAAAAACTTGACTCCATTAACTACGCGCGTTTCCAACAAGCCGCATCTGCCACCCTAGAGTCCTCAACCAACCCTCAACCCGAGCCAACATCCACAGGTCTCTAATCTCCAAGCTGACAACTCGATCAGTGGTTATCCTTATACTGCTCCACATCCCGCTGCTGTGCCTCGTATTTAACTAGCTCAGTAAAATTCTACACCCAGCTTGTCATCCTCCAAAGTAGCCAGATTTCCGATCTGGCCGAATAGGCCCAATCAGCGAAACATCTGGTACGAAGGAGGAGTTACTACTTCTTGTTATATTGCGCAACATCCCGCTCCTGAGCCTCATACTTCCCCCTACAAATCAAACAATACTTCGGTTCCGGCAACTTCTTGCTCTCATAAAATTCCTGTTCTCCTTTTGTCCAGGCAAACTCTTGTTTGCAGTCTTCACACTCGAGCACTTTATCACCTGTCATAAATCACCTCCAAGAATCCAAATAGAAACCGCGTCCAACGGGGCTCACCCACAGTAAACGCAAACTCCTGCCCACAATCCTCACAAACAATAATCTTATCACTCATAACTTTCCCTTATATAACTCAACTTCTTGGGCCTGCCCCGTTAGAAACAATGTCAGTTGTTTCTAACCGGGGTGGACTCGGGGAGAATCGAACTCCCGTTTGTGCAATGCGAATGCACTGTTCTACCACTGAACTACGAGCCCAAATTGACGAGTGCGAATGCACTGTATTATTTTACCCTTCCATAGCTTAAGCGTAGGAGGGCCACTATACTAACGGCCCCTGCCCTGTATTTTATCACCGAAAACACCAATCGCCTTGTTTCATCCCCCCAAACATGCTCCAATTATTACTAACCAAACCCTTACCTCTATGTCATCCCGCACCGAACGCATCATCAACAAACCCCTAGAAGCAAGAAGCACCATCGAACTCCTTCGCCTCATGGGCGATTGCAGCCAGCTGGACTTCCAAGATTTCGTCACCTCCCTCCAGACGCTCCACGCCCGCCTCCGCGATCCCGAGAATCCCCCCACCAAAAGAGAAAAAGTCCTCATCACCCTCATTTCCTGCTCCGCCGACGCTCCCCAGGCCAACCTTGGCCTCCACTTCATTCTCCTCAACCTCCCACCCCAAGAATCCGAACCCATGTTTGCCACCATCTTCAGCCTCGCCCGCGCTCCAGAAACCAAAGCTAGCATCGAAAAAATCCTTCGTCCTCCAGCCGGCACCACCTTCCAGCAGCACATCCGAAATCTCATTTACTCCCACCAAGAATTCCACCAAGCCGTCCAAGCCACCTACGATCCTGAGACCCAACAACTTCCTCCCGAACAACTCCCCACCGTCCACCACCTGGCATACTCTCCCCTATCTCCCTAACCAATCCCTCAAACAAAAAAAGTGGACCAGAGGGGATTCGAACCCCTTACCTCTGCTATGCCATAGCAGCGCTCTACCAATTGAGCTACTGGCCCAAATATTCACTTTTTATTTGTGTCTTGAGCAACAAACATCCCAAAACACAACACTTCAGGGCTCTCGCCCTTCCGTAGCTCTCTGACCTTTGAAGCTTTAGCGAAAGAGGTTTAGCGAAGGAG
>CAYNFZ010000025.1:0-4675 GCA_964396725.1 uncultured Pseudomonadales bacterium | reverse complement strand
GGAGCTACTGGCCCAGAGACACAAATTTTACCACACCGCATCCCAGGAACGGACCCACATCTATCCTTTTTTCCAGCAATTTCCGATTCAGCAATACTCTCCTGCTTCAAGACCAGCTGTCTATACAACGCGCTTGTCCCTTGTTGGTTGTTGGTTGTCCCTTGTTGGTTGTTTGTTACTTGGTACTTGTAGATTGATTATTATTTATTATTTGTTACTTGATGCTTGATACTTCTGTGAGCTTCGCTCACAGCTTCGCCTTCTCTTCGCTCCACTCCTATCACCATACCCCACCCCACACAATCTCCTCTATCTACAGTATTTCCCCTACCAACCCACTCTTTCCATCAGACCTTCTTCTTCAATCACCACACCCTCTAGACTCTCCAACCCTCCACTCCCCAAATTCCGCCCCAGCACCTGCTCTACCAACCGCCTAGCCAAACCAACTACTTCTTCTGTCTTCAAATACTCTTCAAATCGAACCAACACCTCCACGAAATCATTCCAAAAAACAATTTTTCTCTCATAATGCCCACAAAAACTTGCATCGCGACAAACACGAAAAGCACTGGGAAAACTCCGACCATATAGCCACCCTCCCACTACTCGTGATACTACAAAAGCCGGCCACGGTCCCCACAATTTCGGCCCACCCTGCCTTTCTTCCTCATCTTTGGCAATCTCCCGAACAATCGCATTTTCACTCTCCACCTCTCCTCTCACACAATCCCTAAGTAAATCCTCCATCGCCACACGCACCATACACTTCTTTCGTTCTCCTTCATACAACTTGAATTGATCCAGAGGGTCATCCTCAAACTCTTCCAACCTACTCGGTCCCACGTAAGTTACCACTCCCAACCGCTCTAATTCTTCTTCAAGTCCCATCAATACTTCCGTCAATCTCTCATTCAGCCCCACTACTTCATCATAATCCGCACCTTCTCGATCACCCCACCACTTCAGATCACTATTCCAAACCTTCTGCCTCACCAACCAATAACCTGCCAACTTCACAACTGGAATCCGCTCCCACCACGCTATTTCAATCTCACCCAAATCTTTTTCCTTCATATCGCGCCATTATACCAACCTTCACCAACTCACTCCGCTTTCTTCCCCACTGCCACCCTCTCCAACATCACCTTCTCCAACTCGTCAACACCCTCTCTCGTAGCCGCCGAAATCACCAACATCTCCACCCCCTGCTCCCCAAAAAATTTCACTATCTCTTCCTCCTCCACATCTCCAATCAAATCCGCTTTATTCATCACCACTATCTGCGGCTTCTCCGCCAAACCCAACCCATATTCCACCAGCTCCTTATTGATCGTTTGATAATCCCGCCACATCGCCGCCGCCATCTCCAAACCCACTCGCCGCTCATCTCGCTTATCTATTCCCGCATCATTCTCATTTGACACTCGAAACTCCCCATGCAACACCGGCGCAACCATATGCACCAGCAATCCACACCGCTCCACATGCCGCAAAAACTCATCCCCTAAACCTCTCCCTTCAGATGCACCTTCTATCAAACCTGGTATGTCTGCAATAACTATCTCTTGCACCTTTGATAAGCGCGATAAAATTTTCCCATCGCGCTTGTCACCCACCACAGCCCCCGAATACGAAGGATTCTTCCGAGCAAGTCGCGAAGCGTCGGCGAGCTCCAATCCTGGAATATCCGCCAAAACCAGCTCAGTGATTGAATTTTGTTGATTTGAATTTGAAATTTGTTTGTTATTTGGTATTTGTGATTTGGAGCTTAAACGATACACTCCCAAATTCGGTTCCAACGTCGTAAACTCATAATCCGCAATCTTGGGCCTGGCCGCCGTCATCACCGACAACAACGTCGACTTGCCTGCATTCGGCAACCCCACCAACCCCACATCCGCCAATAACTTCAACTCCAGCACCAACCACTTTGCTTCTCCCTTAGTCCCATCTTCCGCTTCTTGCGGTGTTTGGTTCGTGGAACTCTTAAACCTATCATTCCCTCTTCCTCCTTTTCCTCCCCGAACCACCACCATCTCCTCATCTTTTCGGGTGATCTCCCCCACCTTCTCCAACTCCATCCCTTCATTTCCGCCATTCCCTTCATTCCCCAGTCTCATCCGCTTCAGTTGATCTAATACTTCCTTCTTTTCAATATTTGCTCTTTGAGCTTTGACATTTGTCATTTTTACCCAGTAAATCTCCGTCCCCAACGGTACCAACAACGTCAAATGATCCCCGTCCTTCCCAAACCTTCTCTGCCCCCTCCCCGACCGCCCATTCATTGCTGCAAACCGCTGTCGCGACGCAAACTCATCCAATGTCCTCAGATTACTATCTCCCACCACCAACACCGAACCTCCATCACCCCCATCACCTCCATCGGGAC
Organism: uncultured Pseudomonadales bacterium; assembly: GCA_964396725.1. Classification (GTDB taxonomy): domain Bacteria; phylum Patescibacteriota; class Microgenomatia; order UBA1400; family CAYNFZ01; genus CAYNFZ01. The sequence goes on along the minus strand of CAYNFZ010000025.1, from coordinate 2,283 downwards.
CTCCTTTGGGAATATACTTCTCTCGCCGAAAACTTACAACCCCATTGCCACCATCCCCAGCCTTCACATGAATTATCGCCACATCTACCACTTAATCCTCCAAATATTGTCTGCCCTGTACATGACACGCCTGAAAGTCAGGCTCCAGCCTGAGTTCAGACAGGAGTTGTTCGGGGCTACATCAACCATACCCTCATTCTATCCGATTCCCACTTCACTTTCTCTGCGGCAATATGGAAGCTAGTCAAGTTAGAGACGAGCGAATCCCATGTGATTGCAAACTGGTATTTGAACCCAGCACTGAATGTGCTGTGTGAGTTCTGTATTGCACAGTATGAACGAGTCTCTAACCTGAAAGAACCATGTCTTGCCGCAAACTTTGCTACTTTGGTTACAAAGTAGAAGAAATCAATAATCACTCCCAATTTCCAACTAAACCCTGGTGAACTAGATATTACTCCATTCCCCAACTCTTCAATCCGTCCCTCATTTGTTATTTGGATTTGAATTGATATTGGGATTTTGACATTTGTCATTATCTATAACCCTTCCCCTTTACCCTCTATTCCCCATCTCCAATCCCCAATCTCCACTACCAATCTCCAATTTCCACCTCCAACCAAACCCTAGAGAATAAAATGCCATTCCCTTTCGTACTTCTTGTACTTCTATCCTACTTCAAATAACTCAGTGGATTGTCCAACACACCTCCTCGCCGAACCTCAAAGTGAAGATGCACCCCCGTCGATCTCCCCGTACTTCCCATGTCCCCAATCACATCACCCCTATTCACCGATTGTCCCACCACCACTCGAATCCTCGACAAATGCGCATACAGCGTCACATAGCCATTTCCATGATCTATCACTACCCGATTCCCATATCCATAATTATCCGGCCAACCCGCCATAATCACTCGCCCCGAATCCGCCGCCAGTATCGCTCCACCAGCCTTGTTGGCTATATCTATCGCCTTATGATAGAACCGATAACCCTGAGAAATTCCTCCCGAAGCCGGCCACACAAACAATCCCGTTGCCGACACCACTCCCGCATCCGGCGTCAACTTGCGCGCAAACGTCGCTGCTGCCGGAGCTTGCCTCTGCGGCATCACTCCATCCGGCACCACCAACACTTGCCCTACCGCCACCGTAAACTTCTCATCATCTATAAACTCATTAAACGGATAGTCCACAATCGCCTGAGCTCCCGAATCCCCCTCCAACCCATACCTTTTCGCCACCGAATAAATCGTTTCCCCCCTCTTGACGGTATGCATCACCCCGTCCACCGGCGGAATCTTGATTTGTTGACCCGGTGCAATCTTGTCGTCCTCCTCTAAATCATTCGCCCACAAAATCGAATCCGTGGTCAGCTCAAACTTCTCCGCAATCGTCGATACCGTATCGCCCTCAGCCACCATATATTCCAATACCTCTCCACCTCTATACTTCTTCACTTCCTCACCCTGCATCGTCCCCACCATATGCGAATAATCCACCGTGGTAGCCCCCAACACCACCGCCGATGGCAATCTCCCCTCCGACAAATCAGAAGAGAACACATCCCCCGACAACACCATTGGCCCAATCGTTACCATCGAAAACAACATTCCCATCATCGAAGTATGCACAAACGGCCGCGCGTATTTTCCCCGGCGACGGTAAAGCGTATCCACTACTACATCCTTGACTTTCTCAAACCGGAAAAAAAGCCGCGCCAAACGATTCTTCAAATACCTGCGCAGAAACCCCGAAAACTCTTTAAACTCTTCGACAATATATGGAACTCTCATAGCAAAGCACTTCAGACCTTACCAAATTTCATCCTAACTAGCAATCACGCAAGAATAAATGAATTAACCCACTCAAACTTCAGATTAAATAAAAACCTAGTACTTCGACAATAACGTGATGCAGTAGAAATTAGGTCAATTAGAAATTTTATCAACTTCCACTAACCTTCTTTTAAGGTGGCTAGAAATTCTTTATTATTCTTTGTCGCCTTCATTCGGCTAATTATCACTTGAGTGTGCTCCTTAGGATCCAGCATGTCCACCATTCGCCGCATCAACACCACCCCTTGATATTCAGACTGACTAAACAACAATTCCTCCTTGCGCGTACCCGACCGCTGGATATCTATAGCCGGCCACACTCGTCTCTCGGCCAACTTCCGATCCAGATGTAGCTCCATATTCCCGGTTCCTTTAAACTCCTCATAAACCAAATCGTCCATCTTCGAACCCGTGTCGGTCAGGGCGGTGGCAAGGATGGTGAGGGA
>CAYNFZ010000024.1:0-14822 GCA_964396725.1 uncultured Pseudomonadales bacterium | reverse complement strand
CTCACAAGCCCAAACCGAGATCCTCGAGGAATCAGATTTTTCTATAGTCACCCCCCAGGCTTCCCTCCCATCTGACTTAAACCTCACCATCGTCTCTGTCCCCGACAACACGACCGCTCTCGATCAAATCATTTCCTACGCCATTTCCAAACAGCACGCCGGCCTCTACCTTAACCTTCCCGTTACCATCAACTCCGATTCCACTCTATCTTTGTCTCAAGTCGATCAAAGCTCCGAGGAAAACATTACTCGTTGGACCAAAAAAGCCATCTCCACCGCCCACCAAAACAATCTCCACGTGGTTTTGGCCTTAAACTTAAACGCCTCCACTACCATCCAAGACTTTTCCACCTTTACTACCAATTATCGTAATTTCATCCCTAAATGGGCCAGTCTCGCTACCGAATACGGCGTTACCTTCTTCAATCCAGGTATCACCATTGGCCACCCTCTCTACTCCAATCTCACCGATCAACAATTCAACCAACTCCTCTCCCTAGCCCAACAAACCCTAAGAACCAAATACTCCGGCCGTATTGGCCTTGGTTTCTGTTGCTCCCTCGAATCAGCCGCCCGACCAGGTGGCTACTCTTTCATCACCGTCATTCCTACTCCCGAACATAGCCTCGACGCCATCCTGCCTCAGATCCAACAGTACCAACAAACCTACAACCTCACTCACATTTTCCACTACGACCGCGACTCCCGTATCGCCTCTTCCATCAATCTCAATCAATAACGCTTCGAAAATACTCAATCGTCTTCTCCAACCCTTCGTCCAAACCTACTTGTGGTCTCCACCCTACCGCTTTCGTTATTTTCTCAATATCTGGTCGCCTCTTGGCTGGATCATCCTCAGGTAGCGCTTCGTGCACAATCTCCACCTCCGTCCCCACCATTTCCTTGATCTTTTCCGCCATAGCTAACACCGTGTACTCATCCGGATTCCCCAGGTTGTACACCTCTCCTGCAGTTTCCTTACTCTCCATTACCATCTTCAGTCCTTCCACCAAATCATCCACAAAGCAAAAACTCCTAGTCTGACTTCCATCTCCATATACCGTCATCGGCTTATTCCCTAGAGCTTGAGAAATAAAATTAGGAAACACTCGCCCATCCTCTGGATCCATCCTTGGGCCATATGTATTAAAAATTCTCACCGTCCGCATATCTAACCCTTTCGCTCGCGCCCACACCGTTTGTACCATCTCCCCAAATCTCTTGCTCACATCATAACAAGATCTCACCCCTCGAATATTCACGTTGCCCCGATACTCCTCTTTTTGTGGGTGTTCTAGAGGATCTCCATACACCTCTGAAGTCGACGCAAACAACATTCTCGCTCCTACTTTCGAAGCATACTCCGCCAAATAATGTGTCCCAAAGGAATTTACTTTATAAGTTTCAATTGGCGCGTCTTGATAACCACGAGGACTCGCTGGACTCGCTAAATGAAAAATCCATTCAACTTGCTCACCCCGCCAATACCGCTCCACTGGTTCAGCCACATCGCCTCCCACAAACTCAAACTTCTCATTTCCCTCCAACCCCCTCACATTTTCCCGATTCCCTGTAATCATATTGTCCACACAGATCACTCGGTGTCCCGCCTCTACCAACCTCTCGCATAGATGCGACCCAATAAACCCCGCCCCTCCCGTTACCAAAATCTTTTTCATAACCCTCCCTATATTAACCAAATCATTGTAACCAGTCAGCCCTACTTTGTCATACACAATTTCACCAATCCACCCACCCTAATTGTCCAGGTATGATATTATGACTCGGTCCAAATCCTCACCTTACCAATTACCCACCTTATTATGAACCTCGGCATTCTTGGGCTAGGCGAAGTCGGTTCAGCCATACACACTCTCATCGGTGACAAATATCCCACCTACGTCCGCGAACTCAAATACGATCACTTTGCCCCTCACCCCATCGACATCCTCCATGTTTGCATTCCCTATTCCTCCCAATTTTCCCGTATTGTCTCCCAAATCATCAAAACCAAATCTCCCCAACTTACCATCATCCACTCCACTGTTGCTCCCGGGACCACCGCCAAAATCTTCCACCAAACCCAAGCCAATCTGGTTCACTCTCCTTTCATGGGAGTTCATCCTCATAAACCCAAAGATCAATTCATTCACCAAACCGGCTGTAAGTTACCCAGCATGACCGGCTATTTCTCGAAATTTCCTAAAATCATTGGCCCCGTCAATCCCCACAGCGCCCAACTTGCCCGCCAACATCTACAGCAACTTGGACTCAGAGTCCTCCTTTTCGACTCTCCTCTAGAGTCCGAACTCGCCAAAATCCTCTCCACCACCTACTATGGTTGGAACATCATTTTCGAGAAATGGGTTCACCAACTCTGCCACAGCCACAACGCCAACTTCGACCAGGTTTACACCGAATACAACCACATGTATAACCAGGGATATAAAAAGGACCTGCCCCATGTTATCCGCCCCGTTCTCCAACACCACCAAGGCCAAATCGGCGGCCACTGCGTGATTCCAAACGCCGAAATCTTAAATCACTGGATAGTAAACGATTTCACTGCCTTCCTCCTCCAACAAAATCACCAACTCTCACCTGCTCCAAAAAGACAACCCACGCCCCAACCCAAAAAACGCTCCCGCTAATTCTTCCACCGCATAATTCTGCCAGTACCGATAGCGTTTTCTATCTCGTATCGCCATTCCTATCATCTTCACACCCAACTCCACCAACGAATAAGGGAGTAACCCTACCCATCTTACTTTATAAGCTTGTCCTTCAACCAAGTGATTATTCATCCCAGCAACAACAGCTCGCTTGAGTTTATATCTCACTTGCATTTTTTCTCCCACCACCACATGCCTCACCACTAACTTGGGTTCGTAATATAGCTGTATTCCCATAATCCGTGCTCTTCGTTGAAACTCAGTCTCCTCGCCCACGCCTAATCGTCCACCCTGCATACCCAATTTTTCCTCAAATCCCTTCAACATCTCAAACACCCGTTTCTCTATTACTATATTTGAACCAGACAAATACTCTCCCTCCTTCAATTCTCTTGCTTTCCTGCCCCAACCTCTTGTTTCATATTTATCTCTAAACCATTCTGGTTTTTTAGTCTCATAGTCAGGAAAAATCAGCCCGCCAAATATCTTTCTCTTTTTTCCGTTCACTAACTTCAAGATCTTTGCTACCCAATCTTTCTTAGCTACCGCATCATCATCAATAAATGCTATATAACTGCCCAGAGCTTTTCTTGCCCCGTGATTTCTTGCCGCGGCGATCCCCAACTTATTTTCCGACATCGATACAATTCTTCTTAGTGGATACCGCCTTTGCATTTCTTTCACTACCATCGAAGTGCAATCCCCGGAATTATTATCCACCACCACCACCTCAAACTCGCAAGCCAGAGCACTTTGAGTCACCAAACTTAACAACAATTTTTCCAATCGATCCGCCCGATTTCTCGTCGACACCACTACGCTCACTTGGTACCTTCTATTTTCTGTTACCATTTTTTCTCGCCATCAACATTTTTATTTCCTTATATAGAGTAGGGAAGTAAGCCGCCCAAAACCCCCCCCATCGCCCCGGTACCCCATAATCACCATTCCACCATTTCCGCTTCATAGAGAGCTTCCAGTATTCACGCGCCAATCTCAAATTCTCCCCAGTTACCCCTCTATCCTTGGCCATTTCCATATACCAGCGCGCCACTCGTGCATCTATCAACTCGGATTCCTCAGATCTCAACATTTTCTTCATCCCATCCAAAATTTCAATGTTATTTTTCTTCACTTCTTCCAGATGCTCACCTCGTTTTTTCTTTCCTCCTAGAGACCACCTCCCTCCAGCATGAATCCTGTATCGCGTCATCACTTCCGCCAAATACAACCCTTTTCCACCAGCCAAATACAGCATCACATATGGCCAATCTCCATACGCCACCCTTTTAAACCATCCAGGCAGCTTCTTTACCACTTCCTTTTTTACCATCACGCTGCTGATATGCACCGGCATACCTTCGATCACTCGCTCCAGCTTCAACTCTCGTCTCGATTTCCACCCCGGTTTTCTTCGTAGCACTTTTCCCTTTTCATCAATCACTTCCGTGTCGTGACATACCAACACCACTTCATTATCTTGATCAAATTCCCACAATTGCTTTTTCAATTTTCTTCTATCCATCCAGTAATCATCACCATCCAGTGTCAACACAAACTTCCCCCGCGCCGCTTCCAACAACCTCATCCAGTTCGCCCTGCCGCCGATCCGTTCTCGGTTCTTCCTCGACCGCTTCTTTCTCGTCGTCAGCAACCGCAACCTAAACGGCGCTTTTGCTGACATAGCTCTCACTTTTTCCACAGTCCTATCATCTGAACCGTCATCACCCACCAAAACTTCTACCCCAAAATCCACTTCTTGATTCAACACGCTTTTCACTGCTTGCCCAATATACTTTTCGTGGTTATACGCCACCACACACACCGTCACCAAAGGATCTCTCTTACTATTCCAGGAAATCAAAGTTGTACCCCAATTTTAAGTAACTTTCAACTAAACCGAATTTATTCAAAAAGTATTTTAATGCCTCTTTCTGCCACGCTTTTAAGCCCCTATACCGCTTTACTGTCGACATGTTTCCACTTTTCTTGTGCTCATTAATTTTACCCAGCCGCATCACTCGCTCCACCTCACCATCAGCCACTCGCCGTTCCAACACCTGTTCCATCAACTCACCCAGTGCTTTTTTACTCTTGGTCACTTCTTCCATTTTTATTTCCCCCCTATAATCAAACTGTCTCGACTCGCTCACCACTTTCACTGCTTCCAGGTCTTGCTTCAAGCCACTCATCACCGCACAGGCCCCCAAGAAAGCCAAATTCTCCAGCAGTCCCGGATAAAAATCATATTCAGCCGCCCAGTCAATCCACTTATCTCCCCCCAACTCCACCACTTTTTTTGTCGTCCACCACAGCTCATTAATATCATATAGAAACAAATCCAAAAATTGACCATACCCAGACCACACCATATCCATAGGGTGTCTTATAAGATTGAAAACTTGATACTTCCTTTTCCATTCCACGTTTTTACCAAGCTGCATCGGCAAATCTCGCATCCGAAATACATGCACCGAGGCCAGCACCTGCCCCTCTCCCATTTTTTCTATCTCATCGTATCTCTCGTCCACAGTCATCAACCTTCTGTTCACATACCCTCGATGCAACTGCTTCAATTTCATCTTCAAGTTTTTATCGCTCTGTAGCTCCAAATCATCAGCCAGTTCATTTCTAGCCGAATGAGTACACACCACTTCGGAGAATGTATTCATTACATGCGCCAACCAATTACTCGCACTCCACCCATGACTTGTCACCACCACATATTTTTTTCTATTCATCTATTATAGTTTAGCCTCAGCTATTCCAATTCCTGATTGGCCAAATCCATTCCCGTTGTAAAACATCAGCCATTTCTTTCCCACCTTAATCACATGTGGATAACACTGCATCTTGGCATCCCATCCACTAGCAGAAAGTTGTATTCCCACTTTTTCATCCATCCTCTTCCACTTCAGCCCATCCTTAGATTCTGCCCACCCAATCCTGTAACCCCTTGCTCGATTAATTCGATACCGAGTTTCTTTTCGATAGCTATACCACATCAGATATTTTCCCTTCACTTTTATTACACTTGCCTTCACAATCCCACCCTCATCTTCTGATTTGTAGTCCACAGCCACCACTCCTTCTCGCTTCCATACAATCCCATCCCTGGACTCAGCATATTTGATCAAATATTTCGGCTCCTTTTTTTGCCTGTACTCAATCCACCCAGTACTCGACATATACCACCCTCTCCACAGCCCCTTTTCTTTAAGTACGCACATCGTCCCACAAAAATAAGGGTCTACCATGTTTCTCCCCCACAACGGTCCTTCAGAAATGCGTTCAAAAATCTCTCCCCCGTCATCGCTGATCGCCAACCCCACGCTATTTTGATAAGGCGTATTTATCCTTCTATTCCATCCCACGTAATACATGTATTTTCGTCTTCCGTCAGTTGCCACCCAACTCGGCATTACTCCACAATCATCAAAAGTTCCTGTCTTTCCCAGTTGCATCAACGGCCGCTGATGTTCATACACCACTTGCCTTGGATTATTTGCCGACACCTCAAAATAACTCGGCCGGGACATATTCTTTTTATCCCGCGTGCTGTAATAAACCCTTATCCTCTCCCCCATCACATCAGCTACTGGCAATTGAGCGTGACTCCAGCTCCATTTCTTTCTTTCCTCGATTTCAAAAACCCGCCCTAGTTTTTTCCATTTCATCTACACCTTCCTTAGCTTGCTACTATCGCTTCCCGCTTTCAACACATTGGCCGCCGGTCCATAATAAACTCCACTCTTTACCGTATCCTTGGTAATCAGCGCCCCTGCTCCCAACACACACCCAGCCTTCACCACCACATTATCCCGCACCGTCGCATTCACTCCCACAAAGCACCCTCGCCTAATCCTCACGTGTCCCGAAATCACCGCCTGCGACGCCACAAAGCAATCGTCTTCAATCACGCTATGATGCCCTACGTGATTCCCGCTCCACATAATCACATTGTTTCCTATCACTACTCTCGGCTGAATCACATTATTTTCTAGCACATAACTGTTCTCTCCTATTTTCACACTCGGCCACACGCTTGCTCTCGAGCTCACATAACTAATCAAGCTATAACCCTTCTTCTTCGCCTCCGTATATTTTTGTCTTCGCAACCGATTCACCCCCGCAAAACTAATTGTCACTCCCAATCTGTACTTACCCGGTTCAAACCTTTTCTCCACCTCCTCAAACACCACCACCGGCAACTTCAGCTTGGTCTTGGCTCGTACATAATCCCGATCCACACAAAACCCCACTACTTCATACTCAGAATCATGCGTCAAATACTCCCACATCACTTCCGCCATTTCTCCCGTCCCAAACAACACCACCGCTTCTTTTTTTTTCATATTTCTACTCCAAATTCTCTACCAACATCGCCATTCCATTGCCGCCCCCCACACACAAAGTTGCAATTCCCACCTTCTTTTTCATTCGCTTCAGGCTATGCAGCAAGGTTACCAAAATTCTAGCACCACTCGCCCCCAGCGGATGGCCCAAAGCCACCGCCCCTCCACACACGTTAAATCGATTTCGCTTTATCCCCAGTTTTTTTCGCACCACCACCGACGCCGACGCAAATGCTTCATTATGCTCCACTAAATCCACCTCATCCATCTCCATCCCGGTTTTAGCCAATAACTTCTCCACCGCCAAAATCGGTGCCTCCATCATTTCTTTGCCAGCCACTCCCACCACCACATAATCTACAATCCGCGCCAGCGGCTTGATTCTCCTTCTTCTCATCATCGCCCCTGACATCAACATCACCCCCGCTGCTCCATCCGAAATCTGCGACGCGTTTCCCGCCGTCACCACTCCTCGCCTTCCAAATGCCGGTTTCAATTTTTCCAATTTGTAGAAACTCGTATCGTCTCGAATTCCCTCATCTCTCCCTACAGTTTTTCCATTTGCCAAAGCCACCTCCACTATTTCCCCATCAAACCAACCCTTGTCTCGCGCCGCCGCCGCCAGTCTGTGACTCTTCAAGCTAAACCAATCCGCCTGTCGTCTCGTCACTCCATTCTTGGTCGCCACATAGTCGCCCAGCACCCCCATATACTTCCCCGTATCAACCGCCACCAAACCATCCACCAGCATCGAATCCACCAATTCTCCTTTCCCCAGCCGCAACCCAAACCTAGCACCACTTGCCACATACGGCGCCCGCGACATATTTTCCATTCCCCCGGCAATCACTAAATTTGCCCGCTCCGCCCGTATCGCCTGCATTCCCAAAATCACCGCCTCCATCGCCGATCCACATACCAAACTTACCCCGAACGCGGTTACCCCCTCATCCAATCCTGCACCCAAAGCTGCCTGTCGCGCCGGATTTTGCCCCAACCCCGTCGCCAGCACATTTCCCATTATCACCATCTCCACTTTCTTCCAACTCACTCGTCTGCTTGAAACCAGACTCCTAATCACCGCCGTTCCCAGATCCACTGCCGACACTTCAGCAAACACTCCCCCAAACTTGCCCATCGGCGTTCTCTTGGCCGCCACCACAAACACTTCACTTACTATCATGACCCCTAAATTAATTTATAGTTATCCACCATCTTTTTTACTTTCCCCTTCGAGTTCCACGCCAACACATCCAAGATCGACATTTTGGCCACAAACTCATCTTGGCCCTGAGTATACTCGATCTTGCCACTCTTCACGAACCAAAGCTTAATCCCCCGCTTGGCAAACTCTTTCTTTGAATACAATTTTTGTCCTCCAATTGCATTCACATACTCAGCCGTTTCCAGCCTTTTACATATACTCAAAATCCGCTCCTGACCTTTCAATCCCCGCTCAGCCAATCCCACCGAGCTAGCCACCAACTTAGTCTCCAGCTCCAAGTACTCCGCCACCACCTCAACGCTCTTCCACGCTAGCTTGGCAATCGTGGTCTGTTCGGATTCCACTACTATATTCAGCAAATCCACAGCCACGCTCCCAAAAGGAGCTCTTGCATAAGCCTGTTCCACAGTTTTGAGCATTTTCCTTTTCCATTTGTCATCTCTTACCACCTTCACCTCGCCTATTTTCTTGTTCTGGCTTTTCCCTACCATCGGCACCGTCAGCCACTTTGCCTTTCCTTTCACCAACACTCGATTCCGATTCACAAATCCCCTCTGCACCCACGCCACATCGTCCAGACACACAAACACCTTCACGGCTGTCACCAGCTGAAAGTACCCTATATAAGGGAAAAAATATGGTTGCATTACCCCCACCTTCATCGCCCCACCTCCTTCGTCACAACTTTACCTATCCATCTCACCTGTATCAATTTCAGTCTTGAATAAAGCGGCAAACACAACACCCTACTCGCCACATCTTGAGCCACCTTCATCCTTCCACTTGCCACATATGGTAGCCTATCCAATGACGGATAAAAATATCTTCTCGGCTCCACCCCTGTCTCCGCCAAAGCCCGCACCACTCGTTTCACCACTGCTTCACTCTTAAGCAAGATCGGATAATACGACCAATTGTACTCAGTATTATTTCTCATCATGGGTCTACCGATTTCTGCCGATTCCAACACCAGGTCATACTCCTCTACCAATCTCCGTTGTTTTTCAATCAACTTCTTCACTTTAGGCAGCATGGACAATCCCATCGCCGCGTGCAATTCAGACATCTTGGCATTGATTCCCACTCCCCAAAACTTCTCTCGACCTCGATGCCCAAAATTTCGCAAATACTTCACTTTCTCCAGCATTTTTTTGTTTCTTACAACCACCGCTCCACCCTCAGCCGCATGAAAAATCTTCGTCGCATGAAAACTCAAAATCGAAGCATCGCCATACGTCACCAAACTTTTGTCTTTGTACCGCACTCCAAATCCATGCGCCGCATCGTAAATCACCGGAACGTTTTTTCTCTTTGCTATTCTCCCCAAAACTTCCACCTCACACGGATTCCCATACACATGCGTCGCCATAATTGCCTTGGTTTTTGTGCCGATCACCTTTTCCACCTCCATGGGATCGATATTCCAGCTCTCCCTATCAATATCGGCAAACACCGGTCGACACCCTTCCCACACCGCACTCGATACCGTCGCCACATATGAAAACGGCGTCGTCACTACTTCACCAGTCACGTCCAAAGCCCGTAGTGTCAACTGTAGCGCCAAAGTCCCGTTGGCCACCACGCACACATATTTCACTCCCAAGTACTCCGCCAACCGTCTCTCCAACTCCTGCACCAACTCCCCATTGTTGGTAATCCACCCGTTGTTCCAGATTTTCTTCAAATATTTGTTGTATTCTCCCAAAGTTGGCAAATCAGTCTGTGTCACTCGAATCAACCGTTCTTCCACATGTTTTCCTTTTCTATCCATACTTTTCATATCCTACCATCCACGTGTTCTCAAAACACTCCTTTCAAATTTGGATTCATCTTCGTAATACAGTATCTCGTCGCCCATCTTCCCATCTCCTCACCACACCCAGACTCTTTCCCCCAACTTCTTTTCAGTTGCTCTCTTCTCAAAAATCTCGTCAATCACCTTCCTATACAAACACAAATTCTGGCGTCACCAGCATGACTTACTCCACTACTTTCCAATCCAGCATCGGCCTCACCACTCCCGGCACCTTGGCAAAGTAACCTCCTCGAACCCTGGCATTATCCGCTACACTAAACATCACCACATCGTCCAACTGCTCTACCACTCGCTTTTTATTTTGCATCACCCACGTAGACACCCCATAATCGCCTGGTTTCAGTAAATTCCCCGGAACCGTACACACCATCGCATGATTTCCTCTGCCAAACCCCGTTTTGTCTCGATTGACTGTGTTCGCACTGCTCGTTGAAAACAACACCAACCCTTGCTCATCAATCACCACCAGCATCACATCCACCCCATCCCGACTAATATTACAAAGCTCCACTTTTATCTCCACGTTCTTGGTCACATCCAACCATTCCTTTCCTTTCGGCAACAGCACCTTCACCCGTCTGATCATGCTCTCGCCGTCCCCTCGTTTTCGCCGATATTCATTCCGGTTCCTACTGCTCGTCGATCGCAAATACCGCCTCACCCCCTCGCGCGCTCCCCCTACAAATTTTACTCTGCCACCATCCAACCAAATCACTCGATCACACAACCCCTCTATCGCCGTCATGTTATGACTTACAAACACCACCGTTCTTCCTCCTCGGGCCACTTCGCTCATTTTTCCTAGTGATTTCTTCTGAAATTCTGCATCACCCACCGCCAACACTTCATCCACCAACAATATATCCGGGTCCAGATGCGCCGCCACCGCAAACGCCAATCGCACATACATCCCCGACGAATACCGCTTCACTGGCGTATCGATAAACTTCTCCACACCCGAAAACTCCACCATCTCCTCCAGCTTCTTCCGAATCTCTCGCCGACTCATTCCCAAAATCGAACCATTCAAAAAAATATTTTCCCTCCCCGTCAGCTCCATACTAAATCCCGTTCCTACCTCCAACAACGACGCCACTCGTCCCCGAATCAACACTTCTCCCTGAGTGGGTGGAGTTATCTCTGCTAAAATCTTCAATAATGTCGACTTGCCCGCCCCATTTCTCCCGATAACCCCCACCACCTCCCCTTCCCCGATCTCAAACCCCACTTTCCGTAGCGCCCACAATTCCTGCCCTTTTTCGCCACCGCTTAGCTTTTTCCTTCCGCTAACTTTCACCATCGCCGCCAACTTGTCCCGCAGCGTAAAGTAAGTTTCTCGGCTCCCAATCCGATACTTCTTTCCCAAACCCACCGCTTCGATCGTTACATTCTTTTTCATCAAATTACATCGGCAAAATACCGTTCAACTTTGCGAAAATACACTAAGCCTGTCATCAAAATAATCGCCGTTCCTATCCCCGACGCCAGAAGCCCCCACCCATCTACTGCCTGATGATTCAACACCACCGCCCTATGTGCTTCAATTATTCCCGTCATCGGATTCACCAGTAACCAAGCTCGAAACCTCCCCGCCATCGACACCGGGTAAATCACCGGCGTCACAAACAACCCCATTTGGATCAAAAACGGCACCACAAATCTCACATCCCGAAACTTTACATTGACACTCGACAACCACAGCCCAATCCCCACCACCAGCAAATAACACAGCCCCACAATCGCAGGCAGCAGTAACAACTTGGCCGAAAACTCCACCCCAAATACTACCATCAGCACCACCAGCACCCCCAAGCTAATCACATAATCCACCAAACTCGTCGTTGCCGCCGCAATCGGCACGATAATCCGCGGAAAGTATACCTTCGAAATCATATTTGCTTCTGCCACCAGACTATTACTCGCCGACGTTATCGCCGAAGCAAAATAAAGCCACAAAATCAAACCACTGTAGGAAAAAATCGGGTAGGGGACACCATCGGAAGCCACCCGCGCCAAATTCCCAAAGAAAAACGAAAACACCACCATAGCCGCAAGCGGCTGCGCCACTGCCCACACCGCCCCCACCACTGTTTGCCTGTAGCGCACTTTCAGATTCCGTTCCACCAGCGCCCCCAATAACTCTCGAAATCGAAACACCTCCACCAAATCATTTATCGACCACACTTTGGCTGCCTTAATCACCCTGACTCGTTTTTCACCCATACGCCTATTTTACTGGGCTTTCTCCCATTCCACCAATCCCTTTCCCCTTTTTCTAAAATCGTTACAATATTCCCATGTCTCCATCTCGTCCTCACTTCATAGCCCCGCTTATCCGATCCAAGGCTCTTGTGGCCATCCTCGTCCTATCAGCCATCCTCCGTCTCTTCAAACTGGCCAGGCTTTTACAGTGGTCTCTCGACGAAGAATTCTGGGCCTACATTCCCCACAACATCGTCACAGGCTACCACTTTTCCTTGATCGGCGGCCACATCGGCGGCACCGGCCTCTATTCCGGACCTCTATTCGTCTGGATCATCTCGCCCCTTTTCTGGTATTTTCATTCCCACCCTTTGGGCATCGCCCTCGCCTGTAGTCTACTTGGCGTTGCCACCACCTACCTCATCTACCTCTTCTGCCAAAAAACCATCAATCACTCCACCGGCCTCTTGGCCGCCCTTCTCTACGCCACTTCCACCCTCGCCATTCTCTACGACCGCAAATACTGGAACGCCACCCCCATCGCCTTTCTTTCTATCCTCACCCTCACAATCAGCCATTACTTCATCAAACGCCCTTCCGTCAAACTCGCTCTTTCCCTTGCCTTTATCGCCAGCCTGTCTTTCCACGCCCACATGACCGGCTTCGTTCTTGTCGCTTTTCTCGTCATCTACCTCATCCGTTCCCAACTTCCCCACAAGTGGTTTTTCCTTACCACCGCCATGTTTCTTCTCTTCCAAACTCCCCTGCTCGTCTTCGAATTAAGACACGACTTCACCAACACTCATGCCCTCGTCCATCTTATCTCTCCCAACTCCTCCGCTTCACGAACATCCCACCTTTCCTCAGCCTTCACTCTACCCCTCACCACCAACGCCCGCTTTCTCTACACTCCCGCCCAAGACGTCCACCTAGAGCTCACCCACTGCACCCAACTTGCTTCCAGTCGCAGCCTACCTCACTTCTCCTTCTTTGTCCTCACCGCCGTCATCTGGACTAGCTTCATCTTCACCGCCTCTCGCCACCGCTCTCTTGCCTATCTCATCTTCACCAACCTCGCTCTTTTGTTTCTCTATGCCGCCGTCGCCCCAGAGAATTCCTTTTACTCCGGTCAATCCGCCGAATACTTTCTTCTGCCCCTCTTTCCCGTATTTGCCATCCTTACCGCTCTCTTTCTCCGCCGTCTTCTTCATAGCTTTAACCTCCTTGCCCTTTCTCTGACTCTCTTTTTGGTCATCATCAATACCAGTACCACCCTCCACCTCACCCACTCCCAAAACTTTCATCTCAAAGACTCTCTCGTCCGCAATGCCATCACCCAACTCGCCGGCCGACCCTTCTCCCTCGATGTCACCGGCCAGACTTGTTCCATCTACGGCTTCCGCTATCTATTTTCTCTTTATCACACCGAACCTGTCTCCAGCTATCTCGATTCGAACTTCCTCTGGCTATACCAGCACCGCCTTCCTTCCACTTCTCCACTCATCCATCTCACCATCGACGTCGACTCTGGTACAATCAAACTACAAGATGTCAATTAACCGCATTACTACTTTCTTTTCCACCCAAACAGCCAAGGATTCCTTTATCAGCGTATCTGGCCAAATCACTGCTGGATTCTTGGGCGCAATTTACTATGCCCTTGCTGCCCGCAACCTTGGGTTAACCAACTTCGGTATCTTCTCTCTCGTTGTCGCCACTGCTACCATTATCAAAGACATCATCGATCCCGGTATCAACGCCGCCCTCTTGCGCTTCATCCCCGGTGAATCCAATCAACATCAAGTTCATAGTTACATCAAATACACCGCCTTCATCAAGCTTGGTTATTTTGCGCTTATCATTCCTCTATTCTTTCTTTTCCAACGCCCCCTTTCTCTCATTATCTTCAAACAAACCACTCTCGGCCTCATCCCTCTCACTTTAGCCTTGAGCCTGTCATTTTCCTTGGGCTTCTTTCTTTCAGGGATCTTTCAATCCCACCGACGCTTCGTCGCCGACGCCATCTTCACCGCCGCCCAACCCGTTGTCAGACTCTTTCTCATCGCTATCCTCATCCTTATTCGTTTCACCACCATCCAATCCTTTCTCATCGTCAACATCGCTGCCTATCTCATTGTCTCCGCCATCGCTCTTTTCATCATCACTACTCAATTCCTCTCCGCTCGCATTTCCCTTCACACCAAATCTCGCACCCGCGCTTTTCTCCCTCCCATGATTGTCTCCACTGCCGCCGGCACCCTAAACGACAGAATCAATCTCTATCTCACCAATTACTTCACCACCACCAATCAAGTTGGGCTCTTGTCGTCCGCCTCCCACCTGTTCACTCCCACCCGCCAAATCGCCGGATCATTAAGCAATGTCTTCGCCTCCCGTTTCTCCAGCTATTCCACCCCCAAACAAGCTCACACCTATCTCCAAAAAGCCCTCCTTCTAGTTTCTCTTCTGAGTCTTGGTCTCCTCTCCACCTCTTTTTTTGCTAGACCCATCATCAGCCTTATCTACGGTCCCGAATTCCTTCCTGCCACGAT
>CAYNFZ010000023.1:0-15206 GCA_964396725.1 uncultured Pseudomonadales bacterium | reverse complement strand
CCGGTCTATTTATTCTCACCACCGCTTCTTCGCTTCCATCACAGTACTCCGTCGGCGGATGATACCGTTCGTCGCCCTGACTCGCTACCCAAGCATCTATCCCCGCCTGCCATCGATTCACCTCACCCCCAAAAGGATCACTTTCCCGAAAAATAAAATATTCCTTTTCGTCATAGTCTCCGTTTGCCACTCGTGCCGCCGACGCCAGTTTGTTCTCATTCCGACATAGCTTCAGCTTCGCATGTATCGGATCAGGCCCACTCGGCAATGTTCCATACGCCACATACTCACTCCGACTTGGGAAACCATCATGCTCCGGATAACCCGACACCGAATCCACGAACACCGCCTCCACCCCATTTGGTCTCTCAAACTCCCGCGCCGGTCTCTTCGACACCGCTTCCAAAATCACCTTTCTCCAAATCGGCGACGCTCCAGTTACCCCCGAAGCCACCCCTTTCATCGAAGAATTGTCATTATTACCTACCCACACCCCCACCACCACGCTCGAACTCCACCCCACCGTCCAGTTATCCCGCCTGTCATTCGTCGTCCCCGTCTTCACCGCAATCGGTCTTCCACTCATATTCAAATAACTATTTACACCAAAAGTCAGCAATCGCGCCTCATTATCACTCAAAATATCATTAATCAAAAACGCCGTTTTTTCATCCATAACTCTTTCTCCTTCAACCTGGTTATGCTCATACAAGACCTTGCCTTCTGCATCCACCACCCGGGTTATTGCCACCGGTTCCACCGCCATCCCTCCATTAGCAAAAGCACTATAAGCCACCACCATGTCCAATAGTCTCACCTCTCCTCCCCCCAAAGTCACCGACAAACCAAATCGACTCATATTCTCTCTGGTTGGCTCCAACGTCTTAAATCCCATTCGATATGCCAGATCCAACATGTCCTCAATTCCCACCATCGCCAACAACTTGACCGCTGGTATGTTCAAAGAAGACGCCAATGCCTTTCGCAATGGTACCGGCCCATGAAAACTCCCATCATAGTTCTTCGGGATATACGGCGGATTATTTGTTCCACCAGGAAATTCCGTCTGCACATCCATCAATAAAGAAGCCGGGGTGTATCCTTCTTCCAGCGCCGCCGCATACGTCACCGGTTTAATCGAAGAACCCGGTTGTCGTAAAGATAAAACTACATTTACTTGACCATCGTAATCTTCTGCCAAAAAATTCTTACTCCCCACCATTGTCAAAATCTCTCCACTATTTGGGTCAATCACCACCGTCGCTCCATTCCCCACCGCCAAATCTGTCACCTTCTCTACCTCCTCAGCCACTATTTCCTGAGCCTTTTCCTGCAATTCCAAATCTAAGGTCGTCTCGACTCTCAAACCCCCGTTCTGCACCATTTCTTCTCCATACATCTCATTCAACAAATCAATCACATAAAACACAAAATGTGGTGCTCGAATCCCGCTTGCCACATCTGCAAATTCCACCTCCGGCAATTTTTCCAGCGCTTGGTCTTCCTCTTCTTCTGTAATATAGCCATCCTCTCTCATTCGTCGTAGTACATGAGTAGTCCTGTCGATATACGCCTCCGGATTAGATCCAAAAGGCGAATACCACGACGGCCGTTGCGGCAATCCCGCCAAAATAGCCGATTCCAACAGAGTCAACTCTTCCACTGGTTTATCAAAATAAGTTTCTGCCGCCGCTACCACTCCCACCGCCGTCCCGCCATAAGGCGTTTCGTTCAGATACATTGCCAAAATCTCATCTTTGTTAAACAACCGCTCTATCTGTACCGCCAACACAAATTCTTTAATCTTTCGCGATATTTTTTTCTCTTGCGTCAACAGCGCGTTCTTCACCAACTGCTGCGTCAAAGTCGAACCTCCGTACCGTTTGCCTCGAAATACATTCACCAGAAACGATCGGATTATTCCCTTAGGATCATAACCTCCATGTGAATAAAAATCTTGATCCTCAATCGCTATCGTCGCCTGTTTCAAATACTCGGGAATCGTTTCGACATTAACCGGCAATCTTCTCGCTTCATCAAACACGTCATAAAGTAGCTCCCCTTCCCTATCAAACAACTTAGTACTAAACCCTTCTCTTCTGGCCACTTTATCTGGACTGGGCAAATCCCGCGCATACCAAGCAAACAACACCATTCCCATAAACACACTTCCCACTACTCCAAAAAAAGCAAACACTGCCATTGCTCGAATCACTTTAGCTCGATTCCACACCGTTCGACTTTGCACCAACGATCTCCGCTGTCCCATTGGCCATCGCCGCCTTCTTCTCTTTGCCAAAAACTTAAATCTTACCTTCATGTAATCCACCATTTTATCAGATCGTCTCCCCACCTCTTCACCCAACATCTTCAATTTCTCCCCCAAACCCAGCTTTTCCTCGGCCCGACGCACCGATTCTTCACCCACTTCAAACCCCATCTCCTCTGCCTTCATCTTCACCTTGGCTTTTTCCCCTAACTCCCTCATAATCCCAATATACTACATTCACCCACCCTTGATCAGCCCATGAAACTCATCGTCCAACAAGTATCCCACGCCAGTGTCACCGCCAATCACCTCAAGATTTGTCACATCGGACCAGGCTATCTAGTGCTTGTCGGCATCGAACCTCACGACAACCCAAAAACCATCACCCACCTCTCCCAAAAACTCCTCCACACCAAGCTCATGCCCACCCACTCCACCCCTTTTTCCCAGTCGATTTTGGAGTCCCAGGGAGAAATCCTCGTTGTCCCTCAATTTACCCTCCTTGCTCGTGTCAAAGGTACTCACCTTTCCTTTTCTCACGCCGCCAAAACCCCTCTGGCCCAAAAAATCTACCAGGATTTTGTCCAACATCTCCAACTCTCCGGCCTCGCCATCAAAACCGGCAAATTCGGCGCCTGCATGCAGGTCAGTCTCACCAACTCTGGCCCTATCACCCTCATACTTGAAAAATAATTCCTAAGTTTCCGCCTCTGCCAATTTGTTTTATAATCACCCCATGAACCAAGATATCACTAAAATCCTAGATCGTCGTGTCGAAAAAATTCTTCCCTCCAAACTTCAACTCCAAAAACTACTAGAATCCGGCCAAAAACTTCGTCTTTATCAAGGCTTCGACCCCACCGGCGGCCGCTTGCACTTGGGCCACACCATCGGTCTTCGTCAACTCATGGACTTCGCTCGCGCCGACCATGAAGTCATTTTTCTTTTCGGCACCGGCACCGTTCTCGTCGGCGACCCCTCCGAACGTGACACCGGCCGCAAACTCATCACAAAAGAGGAAATCGACGCCAACATTCAAGGCTGGAAGGACCAAGTCGCCCCTATCGTCGACTTCGATCTGATTACCATCAAACAAAACGGCGACTGGCTCATCCCCCTCACCTTAAAAGACATCATCCGCATCGCCAGCCATATCAGTGCCGTCCAACTCTTCAAACGCGATTCCTTCACCCGCCGCCTCAAAAAAGGCAATACTGTCTGGTACCACGAAACCATGTACCCACTACTTCAGGGTTACGATTCAGTGGTTATGGACGTCGACCTAGAAATCGGCGGCACCGACCAAGAATTCAACATGCTCATCGGCCGCGATCTCCAAAAGAAGATGAATAATCGAGAAAAATTCGTCCTTACCGTCCCCATGATTCTCGGTACCGACGGCGGCCAAATGAGCAAAACCACCGGTAACTGTATCTGGCTCAACGATTCTCCACAGGACATGTACGGCAAAGTCATGAGCATCCCTGATAGCCAAATTCAATCCTACTGGCAACTTCTCACCGACTTGCCTTTGAACCAACTCAAAGAGCTCGAGGACCAACCTCTCACCGCCAAAAAACGCCTCGCCCACAACATCACCCACCAATTCCACGGTCAAGCCCAAGCCAGCAAAGCCCAAACCCACTTCGAATCAACTATTCAAGCCAAACATACTCCCCAAAACATACCCCTGATAAAAAACTCAGTAGATCCTACCGAGTTACTTTTTTCTCACACCAAACATATTTTAGAAACGCACAAGGGTCGTGATTACCAAACCAACGGCCAAATCAAACGAATGATCCAACAAGGCGGAGTCGAGATCGATGGACAAAAAATCACCAAGCCTCAACAAAAACTTGACCTTGATCCCCACTCAACACACACCCTAAGATATGGGAAAAGGCTCTACATTAATTTTGAGTTTTAAACTGTCATTTTGCATTTTGATTTTTGACATTTAATATTACTCTCATGCGCCTCTCCAAAAAACAAAAAAAACTCTTCTCCTTCATCATCGTTATTGCCTCCCTGGCCATGATTGCCAGCTCCTTCATCCCCGCCCTGTTATACTTCTAGCATGCCTCTCTCCCTTACCGATTCCATTACCTCTCTACCTCTGGTCGGTCCAGCCTACGCTAACAAACTCACCCGACTCGACGTCCATACTATTCAAGACCTTCTCCACCACTATCCCACCCGTTATCTCGACCGCTCTCAAATCAGCACCATCAGCACTCTACAGCCCGACCAACCCGCCACCATCATTGCCACCGTTATCGATTTCAAAAACATCTATACCAGAACCGGTAAAAACCTCCAACAGGCCCAGATTACAGACTCCACCGGTCAAATCACCGTTACTTGGTTTAACCAAAGATATTTAGAGCAAGCCATCAGAGTAGGGGAGTCCTACGCTTTTTCCGGCAAAACCAAACTCTACCGCGGCCATCTCTCCCTCACCGCCCCCGAGTTCGAAAAGGTAAAATCCTCAAGCGGGTGGTGCGCGGAGGCGGACCCCCAGCGATCGCCCCCAGCAACCAAGCATGAGCCTGGCGCGAGAACGTCGGCTGGGAAAGAAGTGCGACAGGGCCCGCTTGTAAACTCCATTCATACCGGCCGACTCGTCCCTATCTATCCCGAAACCGCCGGTGTCTCCTCCAAATGGCTTCGTTCCCGCCTCAAATTAGCCCTAGAAAACGTCGCCATCCCCGAAATCCTACCTCAGCAGATTCTCAATACCTACCAACTTATCGATTACCATACCGCCCTCCAACACATCCACCTCCCTCCCGATCAAGCTAGCCTCAAAACGGCTCGTCACCGCCTGGCCTTCAACGAACTCTTCATCCTCCAACTCCAAGGCGCCATCAAAAGACAACAGCATCAACAGCATCGTTCTCCCCACACCATCACTCTCCACCCCGAATCCACCCAAACCTTCATTAAATCCCTCCCCTTCACCCTCACTAAAGCCCAGCAAAACGCACTCTACCAAATCCACAGCGACATCCAACAATCCGTTCCCATGAACCGCCTTCTCGAAGGCGACGTCGGTTCCGGCAAAACTGTCGTCTCCGCCATCGCCATGTACAACATTTACCTCTGCGGCTTTAAATCTCTCCTTATGGCTCCCACCGAAATCCTCGCCCACCAACACCATCAATCCCTCGAGCACCTCTTTCGACACACCAACCTCACCATCGGCCTCCACACCAGCTCCACCAAAACTTTTACCCACGCCGACATCGTCGTCGGCACCCATGCCCTTCTCTACAACTTTACCAAAGATCCTCAAGTGGCTCTCGTCGTCATCGACGAACAACACCGCTTCGGCGTCAAACAAAGAGCCCAGTTCGAACACTTAGGTACCCACCCTCACCGCCTCACCATGAGCGCCACCCCCATTCCCCGCACCGTTGCCTTGACTCTCTACGGCGATCTCGACGTTTCCATTATCGATCAACTCCCCCAACACAGAAAACCCATCAAAACCTGGATCGTCCCCCACGTCAAGCGAAAATCAGCTTACCAATGGGTCGATCAACAAATCTCTCACCACCAAGCTCAAGTCTTCGTCGTCTGTCCCCTAATCGATCCTTCCACCAGCCTCAAACTCTCCGAGGTTACCTCCGTCACCCAAGAACATACCAAGCTCCAAAAAATCTTTCCCCACCGTACTCTAGATACTCTCCACGGTAAATTAAAGTCCCAGCAAAAAGATCAAATCATTCACCGCTTTAGAAAAGGCCAAACTCAAATTCTCATCTCCACTTCGGTCATCGAAGTCGGCATCGACATTCCACAAGCTAGCATCATCATCATCGAAGCCGCCGAGCGTTTTGGCCTCGCCCAGCTTCACCAACTCCGCGGTCGTGTCGGTAGGGGAGATCGCCAAAGCTACTGTCTCCTCTTTACGTCAACCGACAACAAAACCGAATCCCGCCGACTCCAAGCCCTCACCCGACATAATTCCGGCTTCAAACTCGCCGAAATTGACCTCAAACTCCGTGGCCCTGGCGAAGTTTTCGGTCTCTCCCAACACGGCTTTACCAACCTCAAACTTGCCCGCCTCTCCGACCACCAACTCCTCCAGCAAACCAAGCAGGCCGCCCACCAACTCCTCCACCTCAATCCTCAACTCCAACACCTTCCCTACCTCAACCGATTACTACATTCCGCCCCCAACACCATTACCTTTAACTAACTTCTAGTTTGCATAACCAGGCCTAGCAAGGTAAAATACCCCTTATTGTCAATTCATCCTATCCATTATGGGAGCAGTACCCAAAAGAAAAATCTCCACTCGCAGAAAAGGCAAGCGACGTATCAACCACCGTGTCTCTCTCCACCACCTAAATTCTTGTCCCCAATGTAGCCAACCCAAACTTCCCCATCAGGCTTGTCCCGATTGTGGCACCTATAAACAATAAACCCACTCCGCACATTCAGCTCCATGAAAAAAGCCTCAGACCCCAGACACAAACACCGCCAATATTTAATCAAGCAACTATTTGCCCACAGTTTTCACCCCTTATCCCACCCTTCCCCCAATATCCAAACCATCCTTGACTCCATTCCTACCAACGATCACCGCATTGCCACCAATGCTCCCGAGTGGCCTATCCACCAAATCAACAAAATTGATCTTGCTATCTTAAGACTTGCCGTCTACGAACTTACTCATACCCAAACCCCCCCCAAAGTCGTTATTGACGAAGCCGTTGAACTCGGTAAAGAATTCGGTAGCAACTCTTCCGCAAAATTTATCAACGGAGTCCTCGGTAATATCCTCAAAGATATCTCCCCCTCTCCCTCATCATGACCACTACCCTTCCTATCCAAGATCAACGTCTACTCCGCCAAGCCTTCATTCATCGCTCCTATTTAAACGAATCATCAGAGTTCTTCCAATCCAACGAACGACTCGAGTATCTCGGCGACGCCGTTCTCGAGCTTGTCGTTTCCCAACACCTATACCAACGCTTTCCCCAGCAACCCGAAGGTGAACTCACTGCCTTGCGCGCCGCTCTGGTCAAAACCACCACCCTCGCCCAAGTCGCCACCCAACTCGATTTTGGCAACCATTTACTCATGAGTAAAGGCGAGGCCCAAACTGGAGGTCGTACCAACCAAAGCCTCCTTGCCAACACCTTCGAAGCGGTCATCGGCGCTATCTATCTAGATTCAGACCTACCCTCCGTGGCCTCCTTCCTCGACACCCACCTCTTCCCTCTCATTCCCAAAATTATCCAAAACAACCTCCACAGAGACTACAAAAGCACCTTTCAAGAACGCGTCCAATCAGCTGGCCACTCCACTCCTACCTATCAACTCAGCCAAGAAACCGGTCCCGACCATGATAAAGTCTTTCAGATGGTTCTCATGGTCGGAAACAAAAAAATCGCCACTGGATCCGGAAAAAGCAAGCAACTAGCCGAACAAAATGCCGCCCAAGCTGGCCTAGATAAACTTGATGCTGGTTACAAAATCTGATAAAATAATTACCTCAAACCAGAGAAAAATATATGCTCAAAATTCGACTCACTCGACTAGGTAAAAAAAAGCAACCCCATTATCGTTTTGTTGTAACCGAAGCCCGTTCCAAACGTGATAGTAAATTTGTCGCCACTTTAGGGTATTACTCCCCCAGTTCCACCCCTGCCCAAATCAAACTCGACACCAAAGCTTATGCTTCCTGGATCGAAAAAGGCGCTCAACCCTCTACTACCGTTCGCCACTTACGAGCTAAAGTCTCCTCAGACAAACTCACTACTTTCTCTTCCACTCGCCCCAAAAACATCAAAAACGCCACTAAATCTAGTAATTAACATCTCATATCACCTCATTAATAATCATCAAATAACTCGAGAAACAATGAAACAATTCCTCGAAAGTCTCATCAAAAGCATCGTCGAAAAACCTGACGCTGTTTCAATCACGGAAGAACAAGATGATCAAGGACGACAACTCCTAATTATCTCAGTCGACCCCGAAGACATGGGTCGCGTCATCGGCAAAAGCGGCAAAGTCATCAACGCCGTTCGTACCATCATGCGCGTTGTTGCCATTCGTCAAGGCGTCAAGATTCGCGTTGACATCAAAGACGACCAGCCCCGCGCCACCTCTTCGGACTCCGACTCACCGAAAGACTCTTCGGCTTCCGATACCGAACCAGAAACTCCATCTGCTTCAGATTTGGTCCAAGCCCCCGAACTAGAGGAATCCGACCAAACTCCCGACAAGACAGCAACCGCCCCTGCAGAAGAAACAGAAGAACCTGAACCCGAAGAAAAATAATTTTTATCCTTCAATCAACAAAAAGCCCCTCTGGGGCTTTTTTCTCATTCCTCAATTAACTCACTTTCCGTATCTTCTAAACAACGATATCTGCTCAAACGCTTGTTTCTGACTCGAAGACATCATACTCGGTGCATCCAGTTTTCCACTCACTTTGACCGTCTCCTCTGGCATCCAATAGACCATCAAGTTAAACTCTCCCTCAAAAGTATCTTCTTCTCCTTCCACATATCTGGGTGAAATCTTAATCTCTTCCACATCCATCAATGGTAAACTTTGACTCAACTCCAACAAAAAATCATTTACATTTTGCAGATTTCCACTTATCTCCAGCGTGATATCCAATTCTTCATAATCCACCTTTACATTGGATTTTGGCCTACTACTAGACTTTGCCGACCCCACCACTTGACTCGACCCAGAAGCCACATTTCCCGGAGAAGACGATAATTCCTTCACCACTACACTAGTGTCACCCGCCACCTCCGTTAGAATCGACAATACCTCAAACACCGGTTTTACCTTTGGCAATGCCGCCTCCGCCATTTCCTCCTGCAACTCAAAGTTGTCCGATAACAAAGCTCGAAAACTAACCACCTTTTCATTCAACTCAGCCTTTTCCTCATTCAACTCCATCAATTTCCTCCTATCCTCTCCAGTTTGACTCACCAACCATATCGACCCCAACACTCCCACCACTACCACCACTCCCACGCTCACCAAAAAACTATATGCTCGATACGCTATCAATCCTCGCCTCAACTCAGCATCGAATCCGCTTCTAACCACCTTTACCCTCCTCTTTCCCGCGTACTTTCTCATCCAGAAGCATCAAATAATCCACCAGATATTCTCCCTCTGACGTTCTATTCATTCGTGCAATATCCAACCTGTCCAAACCCTGACCCTCCGCTAACTCCAGCATTTCTCCATCTAAATCAATCATCTCCACCACCGACTTCACCCTTCCCCCTATCAACAATCCCAACGGATCACCAGCTCCATTAAAATCTACACTCGTCACCTCCATTGACTTAAGATACACATCTGTAAACATCTCCAGCTTTTGTTTCAAAGTATCACGTTTCGGCAAAATTACCGCCACCGCCGCCATTTTTTTTGACACAACCTGGCTTTTTCGCGCCAAATCTTCATATCCCAAAATCTCCCCCTCCAAATCAACTATCTCACTCTCTATCCGACTCACTCTCCTTCCCAACCATAACCTCGTTCCCAACACCAAACAAAACATCACTCCCACCACCGACCCACTCACCACCAAATACTTGGCAAATTTCCGTACCTTAATCTCCCTCGCCAATATCTCTTTTCTCTGGTGATCAAGTAAGTTGATCTTCACTCTCATCGCTTAAAACTCCTTTACCGAGAGTCCCATCGCCACCGAATAAGACGAAGGGTCTTGATTCGGCCCCTCTCCTTCCCTCTTCATCTTCTCAAAAGGGTTTCCCACCATCACTTCCATCGATAGCACCTCCACCAAATAACCAGCAATTCCAGGTAAATGTGCTCCTCCTCCACACACCAAAACTCGATTCACTTTGTTACCACTTGGATCCTTTGATAAATAATACTGAATCGTTTTTCGTATCTCTCTCACCAACGCATCAAACACCGGTAACAACACCGCCCGCACTTTTCCTTCCAACTTGTCTACTTCCAAACCATACGTTCTCTTATACTGTTCAGCCTGAGACGGTTGCAAACTCAAACCTTTCTCTAAAGCTCTCGTCAACGCCAAACTTCCCAATGGTGCACTATGAGCCACACCCAAACGGCCCTTCTCATCTACCACCACAAAACTAGTATTCAAGGCTCCAATATTACATACCAAAGTCGGCACTACTCCCTTTGACGCATCAACAAAATACGCTCGTACCAACGACAACGCCTCCGGTTCCAACCCAATCGCTTCGACCCCAGCCATCTCCAATAACTCCAAGTATCTATCCACTGTTTTTTTTGGTGCCCCCACCAAAAATACACTCATATCATCCTCTGCTGAATTTCGTTCCGGTCTGTATATCACATCATACTCAAAGTTTACCTCCTTCATCGCCACAGGTATATGCTGCTCCGCTTCCCATTTAATCGCCGATGCCAATTCTGCGTCCGACAAAATCGGCATTTTAATAATCGCTACATAAGCCTGTGACCCCGGTAAAGACAAATGGCAATTCCTCCCCACCATACTGTTTTCCTTCACCAGTTTCTTGATCGACACCGCCAACTGCTCAAACTGTGTCTTATCGCTTGGTAAAATCTGACCCACTGGGTTATGGACACTTCCCACTTGCTTCACCCGCGCTCCCGCTCCCACCCCTTCCGCCATCACCATCTTCACCGCATACGAACCTATATCTAATCCAAAATACGCCATGGGCAGGCTCCTCTTTATATTGATCTTCTAAGGTGTTTTATTGATTGTTGTTCCCGAAAACAGTGCATAATCAAACACGCTTGGAGACGTTTTAATTCCTTTGTTCACCTGAATTTTCTTTGTCACTCCAGACAATTTATTTTCTGCCGTTGATTCAACTCGATAATACTGTACCGGCATCGGATTGACCCAGTTGGCTCCCTCTCTCACTTGAATCACACTTGGCCCCCCAACCGGTCTTATCCTGACTAGTTCATCCCCAGCCTCCAACACCAAATCCACCCTCCCTACCCCTTCTACCACCGGATTTTCAAACCCATTACTATCCGAGCAAGCGTTAAACCCATATCTTCTGATTCCATAGCCTCCAGCTGCTCCCTCATATACCACAATCACCATCGACGGTATCGGACACGTTTCACCCATCCCCCAATCAATTTCCAGTTCTTCTCCTCCATTCACTCCCGCCACATCCACTTTTATTACTTGATTCTCCAAAACACTCATATCCAACTGTCTTTCCTCCGTCACCCCATACTCCACATCCACATTTACCACCACCTCCTCCATCTGCCCCTCCACCTCATAACTTCCGTCCTCTACATCGGCCAACGCCCTTTCTATTCCTTTCTCTGCCGCATTAAACGCTTGACTAGCTTCGACCTCTTCCCGAGTAATCCTCAAATCACGTGTCGATTTCGACACCGCACTCACTCCCACCGTCAATAGCGTCGTCATGATCAACAACACCACCAATCCTATCTGACCCACCTCATTACTCTTTCGTATCTGTACTCTGCTCATATTTTCATTCTATAGCATAGCCAAAGCCTCATTCAACCGCTAACCCCTCCTATCCCATTTATTGCCTATTTCTCAAATTCGCTTGGGCTCGAAATCCTTCCGCGTACCTCTCCTCAGGCTTATCATCATAATCTCCCTTGTACAACGAAAACTCCACTTCCACCAACGTTGTTCCGCTCCCTTCATCTCTCTGGCAATTTATCGCAAACGGCACCAAATCCGCTCCTCCCATATGTTCACCCTGAGACCCATCTCTAGGATAATCTGGATGATAAGGATACTCACTATCTGTTACCACCCGTAACCCCTCCGCCGTCAACACATCTACCTCCCGATTGTCAGGAACTTCCGGATCCTTTACATAAATTGCTCCGCTATAAGTATCCACTCCTATCTCTCTTACCCTCCCATCACTCGACCGATAGACAATCGAATCCATACCCACTCCACACACCTCTTCCTCGGTATTGGGCAGCAGCGCATCAGCCCCTCGTAGCGCCGATTCTAGCTGTACTACCGTAAACTCACCATTTTGTTTAATCTGTCGCAATGCCGCTTCCTTACTCGATCCCACCATGCTCGAAAAAAACAAGTTTGAACTTGCCAACGCCAACACCCCAAACACCGACACCACCGTCAACATCTCAACAAGAGTGTATCCCTTTTCTTCGTTTCTCCATATTTTCACTTATTACCTCCAGTGAGCCAAGCTCGCGCTTATTTGTGTACTTCGATCTCCCCCCCCATCATTCCACAACACTTCCACCGTCACATCCATCTCCTCTCCGGAGATCTTCGTAATCCTCACCACCCTCCGATAACTACTTCCCGCTATCATGCTACATCCATCAGGATCGTTTACATTCCCCAAGCCCACAAACCCTTCTGTACTCTCCGGTAACTCACCCAAACAATACATCGTTTCGCTTCCCACTGCTCCTCGATTCGGATCATCTTCATCAATCGTCTCATAAAAAGCTTTCCATCCCAACACATTACGTTTATTTCTCATCCACTCTACCACCTCTTGTGCCAATCTCACCGATTGCGCCTTTTCACTTGAATATCTGGAATTTTTCAACGCCACCGAAACTCCAGCCGCCACTGCCACCATCACCATCGTTACTACTCCAGTAGCCACCAACAATTCTATTAATGCAAAACCTCTATTTATATTTTTCACCCTCCCCTCCATCATACTCAATTTGTCAGTACTCCCTCAACACCTCCCGCATTCGATACCGAAATTTGGTAGGTATGATCTCCTCCGTCATCCTCCAACACTACTTCCCCCGACACTATCGCTTCCCCTGTCAACACCGCAAAACTGATTTTATCCCCTCCCGGCCAAGACACAAACCGTATTCCTTCAGCCAACTCAAACACCTCCTCCTGTTGAAACTCTCCACACTCCGCTCCCACCATATACTTGCTATCACTCACTCGTACCATCGACCAAGCCTCCAACACCTGTCCTGGTACC
This sequence comes from uncultured Pseudomonadales bacterium, assembly GCA_964396725.1. Taxonomy (GTDB): domain Bacteria; phylum Patescibacteriota; class Microgenomatia; order UBA1400; family CAYNFZ01; genus CAYNFZ01. Next base: position 1,952 of record CAYNFZ010000023.1, on the reverse strand, counting down.
GGCTCTCTACAACCAACCGGTTTTTGTCCACTTTGTGCTCTTTTTTGAATATCTCTCATTACCCCCACGAACTCCCCACCTGCATTTATCACTGCCTGTTTATTCACTATTCTCGAATACGCCGCAATTCCCCCTCCCACCAACGCCCCAATCACTAATATCGACACCAACATCTCAATCAACGTAAATCCCGCTCTCTTCTCCCTCAATCCCCCCCTCCCTCTTTTCATCCTTCCCACCTTTCTATCTTCAGGGCGTACAAATACAAAAACTCTCCACCGGCGATTCCGGCTCCAACCTGGCACACAACTCATACACTTTATTGCTTGTATTACAATCCCCATCTACATAAGTCCCTACCGTCGTGTTATAAGAATAACCAAACACCCCGTTATTTCTCGGATCTACCATCTTAGGTGCAGTCAAAAACCCCGAGGATTTCAACGTCGCTACCAACGCCTCAAACGCCGCAAAATTATCCCCTCCACCTCCTGCCGGATACATTCCATTCTCTGTCCGATACAATTCCAGCGCCGATCGCATCTGCTCCAAATCCGATTGTCTTCTCGCATTTCTTGCATTCCGATTCACCGTCGTATAACTCACCATCCCTACCGCCGCCAACAGCGCCGCTATCGTCGCCGCCACCAACATCTCCACCAATGTAAACCCTCGACTCTTGTTCATACTCATTTTCTTTTAAAATCTAAATTCATAAATAACTCTAGCTTACTGTTGGTTTTGCACACAAAACCACTCTTCATCTCCACTGTTATCATAAGTCGGTGGATTACCCACCGCATCGGCATTTCCTGTCTCATTCTCTAGATGGGCACACAACGCATAATCATTGGTACTACAATCAAAATCATATGCATCCCAACCTGGTTTCGGATCCGTTGGCAACCCCTGAGGTGAAAATGGCGCCACCGCCATATTGGCACAAATATCATATGTTCCATTAACACTAAAAAACTGCTCAAAAGCGTCCTGCATCGCTTTCATATCAGTTCTCCTAGCTGCATCTCGAGCCTTCTTTTGCGCCGTCGTAAATGATACCGAACCCAAAGCCATCAGTATCGCAATTATCGAAATCACCACCATCAACTCAATCAACGAAAAACCGCTTCTGCGATTCATGGGGTAGGGGAGTGCGCCATTCATGCTTCCTTTATATACTTGCTAGAGACAACTCCATTGTGGCGATTGAGACAATAAATGTCAACCAATCCCCTCTCAAAAACTATTCCAATACATCCACCACAACTGATTTCCCCACACCAGCCCTATCAACGTCCCTCCCACCAAAAACGGCCCAAATGGCACTCTAGCCTTCATTTTCCGCTTCCCTGTTATCAGTAATCCCACCCCCACCACACCTCCCATCACAAAACTCACGAACATTCCCACCAAACCTTTCGGATAACCTAACAAAAACCCCATCACCAAAGCATATTTCACATCTCCAAATCCCATCCCTTTTCCCCTAGTCACTAAATACAACAACAAAAAAAAGCTACCCCCTATCAATCCCACCACTACCGCTTCAACAAAATCCGAAATCGCCAGTGCCCCATTCTTCATCAACATCAACCGATACACCAGCGTCACCAACCCTAGTAGCACTACCGTAAAATCCGGAATTATCCCATAAATCAAATCCGCAAAAAAAACTACCACCAATACCAATCCTATTATCAACCAAAAAGCCGGTTGTACCACCGACAGTGGGGTTTGCGTCAACTGAAAAAAGGCAAACCCCAAACTTGCCCACCACAAAAACAATAACCCCGTCACCCCTTCAACTACTGGATACGACCAATCTATTTTCTTCTTGCACGTCCTACATCTACCCCGTAACACCACATATGAAAGCACCGGTATATTTTCATACCATGCCAGTCTCCGTCCACACCTATCACACGCCGACCTGCCTCGATACGGTGACAAAC
>CAYNFZ010000022.1:0-15233 GCA_964396725.1 uncultured Pseudomonadales bacterium | reverse complement strand
TCGGCTTCGTCGTCACGACAGAAGCCATCATCCAGTATTTAAAAACCAAACAAGGCGGTCCTTTCACTGGCATCTTGATCGGGGTCAACGACCAAGACCTCCAAGTCACCTTGGTCAAAAACGGCTCTATTATTGAATCTCACACCGTTGGTAGAAGCGACGACTTAGGCGCCGATGTCGAAGAAGGCATCGCTCGCTTCAAAGACCTCGATTCTCTTCCAGCCAACATGATCGTTTTTGACGGCCACACCAACCTCGATTCCCACAAACAAGAACTCATTTCTTACGAATGGCAGGACCGTCTTCCTTTCCTTCACATTCCCAAAATCGATACCTTTTCTCCCGACGAAACCATCACCGCCGTTGTCCAGGCTGCCGGCGCCGAAGTCATCAAAGCCCTCGAAACCACCTCTCCCGATTCCTCCACCAACCCCGACCCTCCCCTTTCTCCCAAATCCACATCAACCGACGTTCCAGATGAATCCCAGACCTCAACTCAAGACATTCCCGATCTCTCAGAGGAATTCGGCTTCACCGACCACCTCAAAGCCGGCGACAACTTCTCCACCGTGGCCGACACACCAGACGATTCAGAACCAACAAAAGAGGCCTCCCTTTCGCAAGACGAGGAACTCGATGACGACCTGGAACCTGAAGTACCATCACCCGGCCGCTTTTCTGTCTTCCGTCTACCTCGCTTTCCTCTTCCCTCCCTTTCCTCCCTTTCCTCCCTCCACCACCTTTCCCGTATCAAAAACACCAGCGTAGTTGGCGCTATTCTTCTTTTCCTCACCATCTCCGGTTCTATTGCCGCCGGTTTTGCTTATTGGTACTTTCCCACCGCCGACGTCACCCTCTTTCTCTCTCCCCGCATCATCGACACCCAGCTTGAATTCACCATCGATTCCAATCTCGATCAGGTCGATCTCGACACCGCTACCATCCCCGGCCGCATCGTTTCCGCCACCGCCACCTCCACCGTCCAAACCGCCGCCACCGGATCTCTTTTGATTGGCGAATCCGCCTCCGGACGCGTCACTATCTACAACCGTACTCTCCAAAACCAAACTCTTCCCGCCGCCACCAAACTTATCGGACCCGATTCTTTAACTTATTCTATCAACGACACCGTTACTATCGCCTCCGCCTCATCCAAAGAAAATCCCGATTTTTCCATCACTACCGAACCCGCCACCGCCGATGTCTCCATCACCGCCGTCAACATCGGCGCCCAATACAATCTTGGTTCTGGCACCGAATTTTCCCTCGCCAACTATTCCAAATCCCAATTCATCGCTAAAGCCACCTCCGATATCGCCGGTGGTAGCAGCCGCCAAGTCACCGCCGTTTCCCCAGATGACGTCACCAATCTAACCTCGCAAGCTCTCGAGGAACTCAAACAACAAATCCAATCTCAATATTCCACCACCGACACCGTCATCGGCGCCGTATTTCTCACCCCAGATGATCTCGACCTCTCCCAGGATTTCTCCGCCGATGTTGGAGACGAAGCCACCAGCATCTCTCTCACTTCTTCTGCGGCCACCCAAGTCATGACCTACAACCTCTCCGACATCAACCACTTAATCGAACAACAAGTCGTTGCTTCAGCTCCAGAAAACTATCAATTCGTCAAAAGCCAATCAGAATTAGACATCATCTCCTCCGAACCCGAATCAGACGACACCGTCGTTATTTCCGCCAAGGCCAAATCCAAAGTCATCCCCGCCCTCGACCCTACCATCATCATCTCCGATATCCACGGCCGTTTCCCTTCAGTTACTCAAGATTATTTCCAATCCCTTCCCAACTTTACTCGTGTCGAAATCGACATTCAACCTCGTTGGCTTCCCTCCTTCATCAAAACCTTTCCTCGCGTTGAATCAAAAATTAACCTGCACATTACCACCGATTAACCATGACTCTCTACGTCTATCAAAAAGCTCCTGTTGCTAATCCCTATCCCACTCTCCCCACTTCCTCTCAAACTCCTACTCCCTCCCCCCCCTCTCGTTTTCACCGGCTTCACCAACTCGCACCTGCCATCTTAATCACTTTAGGTAGTCTCATCATCGCCAACGTCACTTGGCCCATTATCCATTATCAACTCTTCATCTCACCCTCACTCAATCGCGCCGAACTCATCACTCCCATCAACATCAACCAAACCGCCTTTGTCGCTCCCACTTCAGCCAACACCTCCACCCTCACTACTTCCCCTCTCACCAACCAAGTCCTCAGCCAAGAAATCGACTACACCAAAGCCTCCAACTGGTTCCCGGGCCTAAACTATCTCGATTCTAAAAACTCCAAGATCACCCACTATACCATCAGCATCCCTTCTCTCAACATCGAAGATGCCATCGTCTACATCGGTGGTGAAGACCTCTCCGACCACCTCATCCAATACCCCGGCACCGCCAATCCTGGCCAACTCGGCTCGCCCGTTATCTTTGGCCACTCCGTCCTCCGCCAGTTCTATAACCCCAGTCGAGACAACCCACACCGCTATATTTCCATCTTCAGCAAAATCATGACTCTCGACACCGGTGACGAAATCTTTGTCGATTACGATGGCATTAGTTACAAATACTCCGTCAAAGACAAATTCGAAATCAAACCCGAGGACGTCTACATCCTTCAACAGCGTTACAACAACCGAGAGCTTAATCTCATTACTTGCGTTCCCGAAGGTACTTATCTCCGCCGCGGCGTCGTCGTCGCTCAGCTTGAGGATTACAACCAACCTTTCTAGCTTCTATTAATTCGTTTTCTTGTTCAAGCTGGTATCATGAGCTTTATGAATTATCTCTGTCTCGATCACGGTCGCATTCACACCGGCCTCGCTCTCGCCACCACTCCCTTGGCCGAACCCCTCCGCACCATTCCCACCTCGGATGTCCTCCATCAACTCCCCAACCTCATCGACCAACACCACATCGACCGCCTCATCATCGGCATCTCCGAAAACCAGATGGCACAAGACACCAAACAATTCGCCACCAAACTAGCTTCCCACATCCAAATCCCCATTACTTTCCACGACGAGACTCTCTCTTCACACCAAGCCTCAAAACTTCTTCGCCACTCATCCAAAAAAACCAAAACCGGCCCCGATCACCACTTCGCCGCCGCCATTATTCTTCAAGATTATCTAGACCATCAATCATGAATCGCACCAAAAAACCCAAAAACTCAGCCGTCATGGTTCTTTCTTTTTTTGTCCTCGGCCTCATCTTCCTCGTTGCCATCATTTCCCTGCCCCTTTACTTCACCCTCAAAGCTCCCCAACCTTCCTCCGACCAAACCGTCAATTTTGTCATCGAACCCAGCGAAACCCTCACCAGTATTTCCCTCCGCCTCAAAGACCAAAACCTGATCCAAAACCCCAGCGCTTTCAAATTCGCCGTTGTTTTCCAAGGTCTAGCCCAACACATCCAAGCCGGTAACTTTTCTCTCAGCTCCAGCATGTCCGCCTTTGACATCGCCCAGCAACTTACTCGTTCCCACTCCGACGACATCCAAGTCACCTTAATCGAAGGCTGGCGCCGCGAAGAAATCGCCGCAACCTTGAACCAAACCTTCGCCGCCCGTGATCTCGATTTCAACTCCGCCGAATTTCTCTCCTTAACCCCAAACCTCGAAGGTCAACTCTTCCCCGACACCTACCGTTTCGCCCCATCCACTACCGCTCCAGAAGTTATCACCACTCTCACCCACAATTTCACCACCAAAGTTACTCGTCCGCTCGCCCAGGCCTTCACTTCATCTCCTTACTCCACCAACCAAATCCTCACCATGGCCTCTATCATCGAACGTGAAGCCAGAGGTGAGGCTCGTCCTATCATTGCCGGCATTCTCTGGAAAAGACTCGAAGCCGATTGGCCTCTCCAGGCCGACGCTACCCTCCAATACATCAAAGGTTACAGCAACACTAACCAAACCTGGTGGCCCACCCCTCTAGCCATCGACAAACAGCTCGCTTCTCCCTACAACACCTATCTCCACCCCGGTCTTCCTCCAGCCCCCATCTGCAACCCATCCCTCTCCTCCATCCAAGCCGCCCTTTTTCCCCAAAACACCGATTATTGGTACTACCTCACCGACAACGAGAGCCAAATGCACTATGCTACTACCTACGACCAGCACCAAATAAACATCAACCGCCACCTTCGCTAACTCAAGGCTTGACAGCTCCCAGATTACTTGATATATTACCTTCAGTCTAATCCATTAGGCGTACTTTGTACGCTGAATTTTTTTGTTATCAGGGCCCTCACCTCAAACTAGTCCTTCTCCCTCTTCTCAGCCCCTTGGGCAATTACCGTTGCCCTTTTTTGTCATCTTAACCAATCTGCCTTCATAAGGAAGCTGTTATGCCAACTAAGCGCCAATCAAGATTATATTGGGGAAAGAGCAACATTCCACTTCCACCACTTGATTTGGTAGCAGTTCAAAAAGATTCCTATCAATGGTTCCTTGACCACGGCATTCAGCAAGTCCTTGAAGAAATCGGCTCCATCGAAGACTTCACCGGCAAAAACTGGCACCTCGATTTCAGCAATTACACTTTTCTCCCTCCCAAACTTACCCCCAACGAAGCCAAAGACAAAGGCTTGACTTACGACATGCCTCTCAAAGTCAAGGCTACCTTGACCAACAAACAAACCGGCCAGTCAACCACTCAAGAAATCTTCCTCGGCGACATCCCCAAAATGACTCCTACCGGCACCTTCATTATCAACGGTATCGAACGCGCCGTAGTTAACCAACTTGTTCGCTCTCCAGGCGTTTTCTTCTCTGGCGAAATCGATGAAGCTACCGGTCGCATGCTCCACAAAGCCGAACTTCGCCCTATGCGCGGCTCCTGGCTCGAAGTCTTGGTCGCCAAAAACGACATTATTTCCGTTAAAATCGACCGTCACCGCAAAATCCCCGTTACCGTTCTCTTACGCGCTATTGGTTACACCACCAACGAAGACATCCTCCACCTCTTCAAACAAGTCGACATCGACCCAGACCATCCCTACATTCTCTCTACCCTCGAAAAAGACCCCACCACTTCTCGTGAGGAAGCTTTAATCGAAATCTATCAACGCATGCGTCCTGGTGAACCCGCCATTCTCGAAAATGCCGCCGAACTTCTCCAACAAATGTTTTTCGATCCTCGTCGTTACGACCTCGGCGCCGTCGGTCGCTACAAATTAAACCGCCGCTTAAGCCACCCTCAAACCATCGATCCTCACAACCGCGTTCTTACCTCAGAAGATCTTGTCTCCACCATTCACTACCTCATCGGTCTCCAAAACAACCAAGGTAAAGTCGACGATATCGACCACTTAAGCAACCGTCGCATTCGCTGCGTCGGTGAACTCGTTGCTACCTCTGCTTTTCGCGTCGGTCTCCTTCGCCTTGAACGCTCCATTCGCGAAAAAATGTCTCTTACCAAAACTGACGAAACCATCACCCCAAGCTCCTTAGTCAACGCCCGCCCCATCATCGCCACCATCAGTGAATTTTTCCGCAGAAACCGCCTCTCCACCATTCTCGATCAAACCAACCCCCTCTCCGAAATCGACAACCTCCGCCGTCTCTCTGTTATGGGTAGTGGCGGAGTCACTCGAGAACGCGCCTCCTTTAGCATGCGCGACATCAACACTTCTCAATACTCTCGCATTTGTCCCGTTCGCTCTCCCGAAGGCCCTAACATTGGTCTAGTCACATATTTAGCCCTCTATACCAAAGTAAATGAATACGGCTTCCTTGAAGCTCCTTATCGCAAAGTCGTCGTCGAAAACAAAGGTAACCGCCCCCGCATGAAAATCACCAACGATATTGTTTACCTTCTCGCCGACGAAGAGGAAAACCACTACATCACCCACGCCGAAGTCGACATCGACGACCAAGGCTTCATCACTCAAGACTGGGTTCCTGTTCGCTATCAAGGTAACTTTCTCGAAGCTCCCGTCGAACAAATCGAGTTCATCGATGTTATCTCCCGTCAGGTTGTCGGTACCTCCGCTTCATTAATTCCCTTCATCAGCCACGACGAAGCCAACCGTGCTTTAATGGGTACCCACATGCAATGCCAAGCTGTCCCCTTGGTCAAACCCGATTCCCCCGTCGTCGGCACGGGCATGGAAGAGGTCGTCGTCAAAGCCATGGAACGTGCCATCTACGCACGCCACGCTGGTAAGGTCATCTATGTCGACGCCAACAAACTCCAAATCAAATTAAACAAAAACCAAACTATCAAAGACTCTCCTACCGATGACCGCGAATTTATCGAATTAAACAAAAGCATCGAAACTTATCACCTCCAAAAATTTGTTCGCTCCGCCCAAAGCACTTGTTACTCCCAATCCCCGGTCGTTCAAGTCGGCGACTCGGTTAAACCCGGCGACCTCATTATCGACGGTCCTGCTTCAGATGGTGGCGAACTCGCTCTTGGCCAAAACCTCGTCATCGCTTACGCTTCTCTCGACGGCTTAGGTTACGAAGACGCCATCGTCGTCTCCGAGCGCGTTGTCCACGAAGATCTCCTCACCTCCATCCACATCAACGAACACGAGGCCTATGTCATGGACACCAAGCTCGGACCCGAAGAACTCACCCGCGACATCCCCAATGTCGGTGAAACCGACCTCTCCAATCTCGGCGAAGATGGTATCGTTACCATCGGTAGCGAAGTAGCCAGCAACGACATCTTAGTCGGTAAAATTGCCCCTAAAGGTGAGACCGAACTCACTCCCGAAGAACGCCTCCTCCGTGCCATTTTCGGTGAAAAAGCCCGTGAAGTCCGCGACACCTCCCTTCGCATGCCCCACGGCCAAACCGGTACCGTCATCGACATCAAAGTCCTCGACCGTGACGATGGTGACGAACTCGACCCTGGTGTTCTCAAAAAAGTCGTCGTCAAAGTCGCCCAAATCCGCAAGGTCACCGTCGGAGACAAACTCGCCGGTCGTCACGGCAACAAAGGCGTTATCAGCAAAATCGTCCCCAACGCCGACATGCCTTTCCTCGAAGACGGCACTCCTGTCGACATCATCATTTCCCCACTGTCAGTTCTTGCTCGCATGAACCTCGGCCAACTTCTCGAAGCTCACTTGGGGTGGGCCGCTCACAAATTGGGTTACAAAGTCGCCCTCCCCGTCTTTGAAGAAATTGGCGAATCCGTTATCGAAGAACAACTCCAAAAAGCCAACCTTCCCATGTCCGGTAAAACCACCCTCTTCGACGGCCGTACCGGCGAACCCTACACCGAACCCACCGTTGTTGGTATCGGTTACATTCTCAAACTTATCCACATGGTCGAAGATAAAATCCACGCTCGCTCCACCGGTCCCTACTCCCTGGTTACCCAACAACCGCTCGGCGGTAAAGCCCAAATGGGTGGTCAACGTCTAGGAGAAATGGAAGTTTGGGTTCTCGAAGCCCACCGCGCTGCCTATACGCTCCAAGAAATGCTCACCATCAAATCAGACGACGTCGTTGGCCGCGCCAAAGCTTTCGAAGCTATTGTCAAAGATTCTCCCATCCCCGAAAGCAACATCCCCGAATCCTTCAAAGTCTTAGTCAAAGAATTAAACTCTCTATGTCTCGACGTCATCCCCACTGACGTTATCGAAGAAACTGCTCCTGTCGAAATCGCCGACGACTCCGACTCCTCCTCTTCATCCACTCCCGCCACCGACCCCGACGACGTCTCAAACGACGACCCCGACGACGACTCAACTTCAGATGACACCACTTCCGCTCTTCCAGAAGATTCCACCGCTTCCACTACAGCCCCCAACCCAGACGAGCTCCTCGAAGCTCAAGTTACTGGCCAATAATCAATTACCGCCACCTCTATGAAAAACATCATCGATTTCAACGGTCTCCAAATCAGACTCGCCTCTTCAGATACCGTCAAATCTTGGTCCCACGGCGAAGTTACTAAACCTGAAACCATCAACTATCGCACCTTAAAGCCCGAGAAAAACGGTCTCTTCTGCGAACGCATTTTTGGCCCCGTCAAAGATTTCGAATGTTACTGTGGCAAATACAAGCGCATCCGCTATCGTTGCATCATCTGTGATATATGCGGCGTCGAAGTCACCCAAAGCCGAGTCCGCCGCGAACGCATGGGTCACATCGGCCTTGCTTGTCCCGTGGCTCACGTCTGGTTTTTCAAAGGTAGTCCCTCCAAACTCTCCCTCCTTCTCGACATCTCTCCCCGCAACTTAGCCAATGTCATCTACTTTGCTCAATACGTTATTCTCTCCGTCGACAAAGACAAAAAAGACCAAGTCTTCAAGCACCTCGACGAATCTCTCGCTACCAAGATCGAGGAACTCAAACAACAAGCTAAACAAGATATTGAAACCGCCAAAGACGAAGGAAAAACCGCCATCAAAGACACTAAGAAAAAGCTCAAAAACAAAGACCAACAACTATTAGCCGTCGAAGAACAAAAAGTCAAAACCAAACAAACCATCCTCACTATCAAAGACAATCTAGCTTCCGAAACCGAAAACGCCGAAGCCGTATACAAAACCGTCGCCGACATGGTCAAGCGCCTCAAAAAGAAATCTCTCCTTACCGAAGATGAATACTTAAAACTCGCCGAATACGACGCCATCGACTTCCTCCGCGTTGGTATGGGCGCCGAATCCGTCTACGAACTTGTCCAAGCCATCGACCTCGAAAAACTCATCGCCAATCTCCGCGACGAATCCAGAAACACTTCCGGTCAAAAACGCATCAAAGCCACCAAACGTCTTCGTGTTGCCGAAGGTTTCCGCAAAGCCGAACTCGCTCCCGGCTGGATGATTTTCCGCAATCTTCCCGTTATTCCTCCCGACCTTCGCCCCATGGTTCAACTCTCTGGTGGTCGTTTCGCCACTTCCGACCTAAACGATCTCTATCGCCGCGTCATCAACCGCAACAACCGTCTCAAACACTTAATCGAATTAGGCGCCCCCGAAATCATCTTAAGAAACGAAAAACGCATGCTCCAAGAAGCCGTCGACTCTCTTATCGATTCTTCCCAATCCCGCACCAGCCGCCGCATTAGCAACAGAAAACCCCTTCGTTCCCTCTCGGACATGCTCAAAGGCAAACAGGGTCGTTTCCGCCAAAACCTGCTTGGTAAACGCGTCGACTACTCTGGCCGTTCCGTCATCGTCGTCGGGCCTGAATTAAACTTAAACCAATGCGGTATCCCCAAAGACATGGCACTCGAACTCTTCAAACCTTACGTTCTTCGCGAACTCATTAAACACGGCATCGCCCCCAACGTCAAATCCGCCAAACACGCCATCGAGCGTCGCACCCCCGAAGTTTTCGACATCTTAGAAGAAATCATCACCGATCACCCAGTTCTCCTAAACCGGGCTCCTACTCTTCACAAACTTGGTATTCAAGCTTTCTACCCCATCCTAGTCGAAGGTAGTGCCATCCGCATTCATCCTTGTGTCTGTTCCGGTTACAACGCCGATTTCGATGGCGATCAAATGGCCGTTCACGTTCCTCTTTCCCAAAAATCCATCCAGGAATCCATCGATCTAATGATGCCCAACCAAAACCTCCTCAAACCCGCCGACAGTTCTCCCATCACCATCCCCAACAAAGATATGGCACTAGGTTGTTACTATCAAACCTCCATCGATCACAACCTTCCTCCCTTTACTACCATCTTTTCTTCCCAAGAAGAAGCCATCTACGCCTACTCAATCGGCACTATCGCCTTACGTCAACAAATCAAAATCAACCTCACTCTCAAAAAGACACCCGAACTTGTTACCACCACCATCGGTCGCCTCCTCTTCAACGAACTTCTCCCCCACGCTATTCCTTTCCAAAACCGCTCCATCAACTCCGGCGCCATCAAAGAACTAGTTCGTTCCGCCATCGCCAAATGTACTCAAGAAGAAACCACCAAATTAATCGACGAAGTCAAGAACTTCGGTTTCAAAGGCGCTACCATGTCTGGTCTCTCCGTTGCTGTTTCCGACTGTATCATGATCGATTCCAAAAAAGATCTCATCACCCAAGCCAACAAAAAAGCCGAAGGCATCGAAGATAACTACCGCCAAGGTCTTATCACCATCGAAGAAAAACGCCGTCTTACCAACGAAACCTGGATTGAAACCACCGACGAAATAGCCGAAAAAACCTGGGACCACTTCGAGGAAAACAACGCCGTCAAAGTCATCATCCAATCCGGCGGTACTCGCGCTTCCAAAGATCAAGTTAAACAACTCGCAGCCATGCGCGGCCTTGTCGTCGACCCTCTTGGAAAAATCGTCGAACTCCCCACCAAAAGCAACTTTCGTGAAGGGCTCTCTATTTTTGAATACGTCACCTCTTCTCGTGGTTCCCGCAAAGGTCTCACCGACTCGGCTCTCAAAACCGCCGATGCCGGCTACCTTACTCGCCGTCTCGTCGACGTTTCTCACGACGCCATCATCCGCCAGGACGATTGCGGCTCCCAAGAATTCTTAAACTTAGAAAAAGGCTCCCAACGCGCCAAAATCTTTGCCAACCGTATAGTCGGCCGCTTCATCGCCAAAAACATTACCCATCCCAAAACCAAGAAAGTTATCCTCAAAACCGGTAGCATGATTGACGACGAAATCGCCCTTATCATCGACAAAGCAGGCGTCCAAGAAGTCCAAGTCTACTCTCCCATTACCTGCCAATCTCAGCACGGTCTTTGTGCCAAATGTTACGGTTGGGACTTCTCCACCAAAAAGAAAGTTGAAATCGGTACCCCCGTCGGAGTTATCGCCGCCCAAAGCATCGGTGAACCCGGTACCCAGCTTACCATGCGCGTCAAACACGCCGGCGGTATCGTCGGTCTCGACGTAACCCAGGGTCTTCCCCGCGTCGAAGAACTTTTCGAAGCTCGTACTCCCAAATACCCAGCCCCTATCTCTGAAATTGCCGGTCGCATCAAAATCAACGAAACCGTCACCGGCTACGAAATCACCATCAAAACCACCTCCAAACCAGTCGAAGAAAAAACTTACCACGTTCCCTTAACCAGTATCCTCAAAGTCACCGACAAACAACTCATCGACGTCGGTCAAGAACTTTGCTCCGGTCCTCTCGATGTCAAAAAAGTCCTCGAGATTCGCGGCCTTTCCGCCACTCAAGAATATCTCTTGAACTCCATCCAAACCATTTACGAATCTCAAGGTATCCCCATTAACGACCGCCACTTTGAAGTCATCATCCGAAAAATGAGCGACAAAGTCAAAATCGAAACCACCGGTGATACTAGTTTCTTACCTGGAGAAGTCGTCGACAAAACCAGATTCGAGGAAGAAAACAACCAAGTCTTAGCCGAAGGCGGCGAACCCTCATCCGCCCAGGTCATTATTCTCGGCATCACCAACAGCAGTCTCTACACCGCCTCCTGGCTCTCTGCCGCTTCCTTTCAGCACACTACCAGCGTTCTCACCTCCGCCGCTTCCGAAGGCAAACTCGACCATCTCTTGGGCCTCAAAGAAAACGTCATCATCGGTCGCCTCATCCCCACCAACGAAGACCGAGCCGCCATTTTAGATTAATCAAACCACCTCTAGCGTCTCTCCTGCCCCCATGCTAGAATAATGCCCAATGCTCTTACCGCATACATAAAAGACCTAGTTTATTTTGGAGGACTGAAAGCAGCGGTCATCCGCTGTTTTTTTGCCACACAAGTGTTTGGAACTTAGAAATTAGAGCTTAGAAATTCGTCATTATGCCTACCATCAACCAACTCGTCAGAAAAGGTCGCAAGCAAAAACCCAAGAAAATCAAAGCTGCCGCCTTGCGCAAATCTTTCAACACCAAGACCAGAAAAATATCCCAAACCACCAATCCCCAAAAGCGAGGAGTATGCGTCTTGGTTAAAACCATGACTCCCAAAAAACCCAACTCTGCTCTCCGTAAAGTCGCCCGTGTCCGGCTAAGTAACCGCCAAGAAGTCACCGCCTACATTCAAGGTGAAGGCCACAACCTCGCTGAACACTCAATCGTACTAATTCGAGGAGGTCGCGTCAAAGATCTGCCAGGAGTCAAATACCACATCGTTCGTGGTAAATACGACTGCTCCGGCGTCGAAGACAGAAAAACTAGCCGTAGCAAGTACGGCGCTACCAAACCAGGCAGTCGCAAATCAGAAGCCACGCCCACCTCAGACACCGCTCCTGCTTCATAAACTAGTAACCAACCATCTTATGTCACGTACGTCCAAAACCAAGCTCAGAACCATCCACACCGACACCAGATACAATAGTAAATTCGTCACTCAGCTCATCAACCGGGCCATGCGCTCTGGTAAAAAATCCGTCGCTCAAACTCAGGTTTATCAAGCTCTCGAAAAAGTTGCCCAAACCACCCAAAAAGACCCTCTCGAATCTCTCGAAACCGCCCTCAAAAACATCACTCCTCAAATGGAAGTTCGCTCTCGCCGGGTTGGTGGCGCTGCTTACCAAGTCCCCACGCCCGTTCGGTCTCATCGTGGTTCTTCCCTGGCTGTTCGTTGGCTCATTACCGAAGCCAACAAACGTCCCAACAAAGAATTCCACACCTTTGCCGACAAACTTGCCGCCGAAATCACCGATGCCTTAAATAACGAAGGCGGCGCCATCCAAAAGAAGCTCACTAGCCACAAAATGGCCGAAGCCAATAAAGCATTTGCCCATTTCCGTTGGTAAAGACAAGTCAATAAATTAGGTTCTTCCAACTTGTTCTCGGAAATTTATTTCGTCACTCATTCGTCACCTCATACTCATTATTTCCATTTATCCTGAGTCCAACCGAAGGACTCACAAGTCATCAACTCTATGACTGCTCAAACACCAACCCCAAGAGATCGTAACTTATCCCTGGACCGTATCAGAAACATCGGCATCATCGCCCACATCGATGCCGGTAAAACCACCACTACCGAACGCATTCTTTACTACACCGGTAAAACCTACAAGATTGGCGAAGTGCACGAAGGCGATACTCAAATGGATTGGATGGAACAAGAAAAAGAACGTGGCATCACTATCATGTCAGCCGCCACCACCACTTTCTGGACCCCTGCTCTTGATACCGTTCAACCCCATAACCCATTCCGCATCAACATTATCGACACTCCTGGCCATATCGATTTCACCGCCGAAGTCGAACGATCCTTACGCGTTCTCGACGGAGGTATCACCGTTCTTGATGCCGAAGAAGGTGTTCAGTCCCAATCAGAAACCGTCTGGCGCCAAGCCGATAAATACAACGTTCCCCGCATTTGTTTCGTCAACAAAATGGACAAACTCGGGGCCGACTTTTTTGCCACCGTCGAGGATATCAGATCCAAACTCGGTGCCAAACCTGCCGTTATCGCCCTCCCTATTGGTGTCGAAAACACTTTCCGTGGAATCATCCTTCTTCTCGATCAAAAAACCGTCATCTGGGAAGGAGACAAAACCGGCGCCGAATACGCCATTTCTGATCAAATTCCCCAAGATCTTCAAACCGATTTCCATAAACACCGCCAAATCCTCATCGAACAAATCGCCGAACAAGACGACGAACTTCTCGAAAAATACTTAAACGGCCAAGAACTCACCGCCCATGAACTCAAAACCTCATTAAGAAAAGCCACCATCGCCAGCAAACTCGTTCCCATCCTTTGCGGCTCTTCCCTTAAAAACAAAGGCGTCCAACCCTTGCTTGATGCCGTCATCGAATATCTTCCCTCTCCCATCGATATCGACCACATCCAAGGTACTAAACCAAATAACCAAGAACCCCAAACTCGCAAACTCATACCCGAAGAAAAATTCTCCGCTCTCGCTTTTAAAATCCAAACCGATCCCCACGTCGGTAAGCTCACCTACATCCGCATCTACTCCGGTACTCTCGATAGCGGTTCTTATGTCTACAACGCCTCCTGTGATGAAAAAGAACGCGTCGGTCGTCTTCTCCTCATGCACGCCAACACCAGGGAAGAAATCAAAAACGCCTCCGCCGGTGAAATCGTCGCCGTCGTTGGCCTTAAACACACCGCCACTGGCGATACCCTCTGTCTCGAATCCGACCCCATCCTTTTCGAAGGCATCAGCTTTACCGAGCCCGTCATCTCCCTAGCTATCGAACCCAAAACTAAAGCCGACCAAGAAAAAATGGGCTTGGCTCTCAACAAACTATCCGAAGAAGACCCCACCTTCCAGATCAAAGTCAACCATGAAACCGGCCAAACCTTAATCGCTGGTGTCGGTGAACTTCAGCTCGAAATCATCGTCGATCGCATGAAACGCGAGTTCCGTGTCGAAGCCAATGTCGGCGAACCTCAAGTGGCTTACCGCGAAACTATCAAGAAAGACGCACAAGGCGAAGGTAAATACATTCGCCAGTCCGGCGGCCGAGGTCAATATGGCCATTGTCTTCTCCGCATTGAGCCTAAAACCAGAGGTGAAGGCTTCGAATTCGTCAACCAAGTCAAAGGTGGCAACATTCCTCGAGAATTCATTCCTCCCATTGAGAAAGGTGTCGTCGAAACTCTCGAAAATGGCGTTCTCGCCGGCTACCCCCTCGTCGATATCAAGGTCACCGTCTACGATGGTAGCTACCACGAAGTAGACTCCTCCGAAATCGCTTTTAAGCTGGCCGGATCATATGCATTCAAGGATGCCGCCAAAAAAGCCGATCTCGTCCTCCTAGAACCCATCATGAAAGTCGAAGTCACCTCTCCAGAGGAATTCATGGGTGATATCATCGGCGACCTCTCTTCCAAGCGTTCCCAAATCCAGACCACCCACACCAGAGGTAAGACTCGCATCATCAATGCTCTGGTTCCCTTGGCAGAACTCGGCAAGTATGCTACAATACTTCGAAGCATGACCCAGGGTCGAGCTAGTTATTATATGGAACCTAGCCACTACGACGAAGTCCCTGAAAATATCGCCGAATCCATCATTACCCGAAGTAATCAGTCTGAATCAAAATAGTAGCAATTATTGGTGAAAATTTAAATTATAAGGAGCACTATGTCCGACAAAAAATTCCAGCGCACAAAGCCTCACGTCAACATTGGTACCATTGGCCACGTTGATCACGGCAAAACCACCCTTACCGCCGCCATTACTACCGTTCTCGCTAAAGAAGGAATGGCAAAAGCTCATAAATTTGAGGATATTGACAACTCTCCTGAAGAAAAGGAGCGTGGCGTTACTATCAATATTTCTCACGTAGAGTATGAAACTGCCAAGCGT
>CAYNFZ010000021.1:0-15261 GCA_964396725.1 uncultured Pseudomonadales bacterium | reverse complement strand
CAGCCTCCCTTTCCTCTCCAAAGAAAGCTCCAGCGCCAACCTAGATCAATTCAAATCCACTTTCACTCACTCACTCCATCAAATCCTCTTCTTTGCCATGCCTGCTACTGCCGTTCTTATCGTCCTCCGCATTCCCGCTGTCCGGCTTGCTTTTGGAGCCAAAGCCTTTCCTTGGCAAGCCACTCTCATTACCGGCAAAACCGTCGCCTTTCTCGCTTTAGGCATCTTTGCCCATTCTAGCGTACAGCTCCTCACCCGTGCTTACTACGCCCTTCACAACACCAAAACTCCTCTCCTTGCCGCGGTTCTCTCCGTCACCACCAACATCTCTCTTTCCTATTACCTTGTTCACTTCACTCGGCTGGGCATCTATAGCCTCGCCATCGGCACCAGCATTGCTGCCCTAATCCATTTTTCAGTGCTCTTAATCGGCCTTTCCCGCCGCCTCCAACTAGTTTCCTTTTCTCTCTTCTTTCTACCTCCCATCAAAATCGCCCTTGCCTCTTTCTTTACCGGTCTCTTTCTCTGGTTACCTCTTCGCTTCCTCGATCAATTTGTGTTCGACACCACCCGCACCGTCAACCTCATTCTTCTAACCCTAGTCGTCTCTACCATTGGCAGCATCGTCTACCTTTCTCTCTGCAAACTTTTCCGCATCCACCAACTCGATTCAGTCGTCAAACTCCTCCATCGCCTTGGCAACTGGCACAAAGTCCTCTCTTCTTCTGGTGAAACCATCGAGCCTACTCCTACTTCCTCCATCACCCCTTAGCCAATCCCATTCCCTCAAGCTATAATACCCTCTCATTGCCTATAATTTTGTTGTACCCCTGAACTGATAGTTATGAACCAATCCCACATCAGAAACATCTCCATCATTGCCCACATCGATCACGGCAAAACCACCCTTACCGATCGCATGCTCCTGGCCACCAACACCATTTCCGCTCGTGCCTTTCACGACCGCCTCCTCGACAGTAACCCCATCGAACAAGAGCGCGGCATCACCATCAAACTAGCTCCAGTAACCCTTCGCTACCAGCATCCCAGCACCGATCATCAAGCATCAAACAATCCTCCATCTCAAAACCAATTACCTACCAAAAATGTGAAAATTCAAAATTGTGATTTGGAACTTTCAGACTCAAGCTTTATTCTGAATCTGATTGATACCCCCGGACACGTCGACTTCGGCTACGAAGTCGAGCGCTCCCTCGCTGCCTGTGAAGGCGCCGTTCTTTTAGTCGACGCCACTAAGGGTATCCAAGCCCAAACCTTAAGTAACTTCTACAAAGCCAAAAAATTAAATCTCAAAATCATCGTTGCCGTCAACAAAATTGACCTCCCCGCCGCCGATATCGATACTGTCTCCCTCGATATTAACGAATCACTCGGCGTCCCCCTATCAGACATCATCCCCATTTCTGCTAAATCTGGCCACAACGTCGACCAACTCTTCCAGGACATCATCACCAAAATTCCCCCTCCCCATGGCCAGCCCCAATCTCCTACTCGAGCGCTAGTTTTCAACTCTGTTTTCCACCCCCACAAAGGCGCCATCGCTTTTGTTCGCATCGTCGATGGTTCCATTTCCAACCAAGATCTCACCTTTATGTCCTCCAAATTCAATCTTAATCCTCAGGAAATCGGCATCTTCACTCCTACTATGTCCCCTCAAAATTATCTCAGCACCGGCCAAGTCGGCTACGTAGCCACCGGCTTGAAAGAAGTCAAACACATCAAAATCGGCGACACTTTAACCACCACCCCTCCCCCACCTCACCTTATCTCACTTCTCGGCTACAAAGAACCACTCCCTACCGTATATCTCGACCTTTATCCCATCGAAGGCAAAGACTTCACTCTCTTAACCGACGCCATCGGCAAACTCAGCTTAAGCGATTCTTCCCTCGAATACTCTCTCACCCATTCAACCGCTCTTGGCAAAGGTTACCAAGTCGGCTTTCTTGGTGCTCTCCACGCCGAAATCGTTATCGAACGCCTCCTCCGTGAATTCGACCTCGATCTCATCCCTACCGCCCCTACCGTCATTTATCAAGTCGAGACCAACTCCGCAGAACATCTCACCGTCAAAACCCCCTCCGACCTTCCCGATCCTTCAAACATCAACACCATCCAAGAACCCATCGCCGCCGTCACCATTTACACTCCTCCAGAATACTTGGGTAGCATCATGAATCTAGTCACCGACCATCGCGGCCAACTCACCAACCAAACCTACATCGGTTCCCGCGTTAAACTCGAATATACCATCCCTCTGGCCGAACTCATCATCAACTTCTACGACCGTCTCAAATCCGTCTCTTCAGGCTATGCCAGCCTCGAATACAAACTTCTCCATTTTCAACCCGTCGACGCCGTCAAACTCTCCGTCCTCATCAATCACCAACCCATCGAAGCCCTCTCTCAAATCGTCATCCGCCACAAGGCTCGCGCTCTCGGTAAATCCCTCGTCGCTAAATTAAAAGTCGCCATCCCTCGCCAACTCTTCACCATCCCCATTCAGGCAGCCGTCGGTGGTGACATCGTCGCTCGTGAAACCATCAAAGCCTACCGCAAAGACGTTACCGCCAAACTCTACGGTGGCGACATCACTCGTCGTAAAAAACTCCTCGAAAAACAGAAGAAGGGCAAGGCAAAAAGAAGTCAGTTCGCCAAGGTCGAAATACCTCAGTCTGCATATCTAGCCGTCCTCAAACAATAATTTCTGACATTATTTTCCTGTACCCTGTACCCTGTAGCTTCAATAAAAAAGCGGTGCCAACTCCACGATAAAAACATCGTCTTGTCGTCACCGCAACGCGGTCAGCCATTGCTACTCAGCTTTCCCGCTTCCCCCACAGGCATCGCAGGCTTCATAGCCATTGTCGCACTGTGGGCAATCAATAGGCGGACCAGTATATCCAGACTTGTCCCCTTTACCAATCGTCCCGGTTCCCGAACACAGATGGCAAAAATCACCCTTACCTGTCCCTCCACACTTGGGACAATCATCATCTCCACGCATCTGAATCGTTTCCCTTCGCTCATTCCTTCTGAGTCGATATGTTGCCATGACCGTTACAGTGGGGGCACCTTTCTTCATCGTCTCCATGGCATTACGGACAACTGGTATCCCCACCCAGATTCCTCGACATGTCAAAAGGCCCCATTTGGCCCTGGCATAGCGAGCACACAACTTTTCCCGTTCCATCACAGAGTGTACACTTTTCCTCATTCATGGCTTTTCTCCATACTCTCACCCAGTAGAGAGGTCACTCCTCCCCCAGCATTCTCTTTCGAAATTGATACAGTCCCACTCCAAGCATGAGCCATAAAGTTGGCACCACCATAACCGACATGCATACCGACCACGACCCGGGCATAAAAGTTCTAGAATCCCAGATCCACAAAAACCACGGTACCAACACTAGGATTAGTCCCCCAAGCAGCAATCCCACAAACACCAGTAACCGGACACTTCCCAACATCTCCCTCCACCAAGCAACCTTCACGGGAACTGCTCGGGCAAATCCTCCCACCCCACCTCCAGTCCTTCCTGGACTCCACGGATCCACGATGCCCCTTTCAGCATTCTCTATCATCTGCTTAATCTTTGCTGGAGGCGGACTTCCATATATGTCCACCATCGTTCTGGACTCTTCTTCCTTCTTCCTTCGTTCGATCTCTATCATATCTTCGCGCGTCAATTCTAGCGGGTGCATATCGGAAAAATCTCTTCGTTTTCTACCAGTCATTGGTTTCTCTCCCTTCTTTCTCTCACTCACTCACTCACCATCTCAAATTCGAAAGCAGCTTGCGCAGACGCTTCTGCCCTTCCCGCAGTAGCCAGAGAACAAGAATTGCCACCACCATTCTTGACCAAACCTACTTGTCAACGTGCGTGAGCGGATTTTACCGCTTTTTTCTTCCCCTACCAAACCTCCCATTGACACTTCTTAGCACTCTTGCTAACATTTTGCTAGCATTCGCTTCACCAGACAGATAGCTGCCCGGTTTGCTACCAACTACCATTCATTCACTTTTTGCTATGTACGAGCTCACACCTCGGCAAATCGAACTCTTAAAAATCATCATCGAAGAATACATCGAAACCGCCCAACCCATTGGTTCCGAAATGCTCGATCGCAAATACAACCTCGGCGTCTCTCCTGCCACCATCAGAAACGAGATGGTCCAACTCGTCCGCTCCGGCCACCTCACTCAACCCCACGTTTCCGCCGGCCGCATTCCCTCCCCCAAAGCCCTACGTTTCTATATCAGCGAGATCATGCGTGAAGACGATCTCTCCGTCGCCGAAGAAGTCTCTGTCAAAGAACGAATTTGGGATGTTCGCCAGGAACTCGATGATCTCCTGCGCGAATCCACCCGCACTTTAGCAGACAAAACCAAATGCGTCGGCATTGCCGTCACCAACGACCACAAAACCTACCACTCAGGCTACTTGCACTTGCTCGACGAACCTGAGTTCTACGACATCGATGTCACCAAATCAGTCTTTTCCCTCCTCGAAGAAGGTCATCAACTCGTCGCCATTCTCGAGCGAGCTTCTGGCGAAGATGCCATTCACGTTCTCTTGGGAGACGACTTCAGCAACCGCCACCTCCACTCCGTCAGCATCGTCTTCTCCGATTTCCACTTAGGTCCAGTCGCCGGCTCCATCGGTGTTATCGGACCTTCTCGCCTGCGATTTTCCTACGTCATTCCCGTGGTTCGTCACTTAACTCGCACTCTCCAAGACATTACTCAAGGACAATTCTAAAATCAAGTTTATATCATCATTTAACTTGCCGATTTTCTTATGGCCAAAAACAAATCCACCTCCCACCAAGAACTCCACCACCAACTCCAAGAAATCACTGAAAAACACCGTCGAGCCCTCGCTGACTATCAAAACCTCGAGAAACGCATTAGCCAGCAACGAGCCGACTTCACTCGCCTCGCCAACGTTGGCCTCATCATTCGTATCCTCACTCTTCTAGATGATCTCGAAAGAGCCGCCACCCACATCAACGATTCTGGCCTGGATCTAGTCATCCACAACTTCCACCAACTCTTACAAGACGAGCAGGTTAAGCCCATCCCAGCCGCCCATCAAGTCTTTAATCCTCAACTTATGGAATGTACCGACACCGTTCCTGGCAAAAAAGACCAAGTCATCCAAGTCCTCCAGCCAGGTTACACCTTAGGTGACACCGTCATTCGCCCTGCCAAAGTCCAAGTTGGCAGCGGTTCCCAGAAATAGCATTTAATTAAATACCAATCATTTTTATTGACCCCACAAATAGACAACAATTTGTAATAAGGAGAAAACATGTCCACCAAATCCAACAAAATCATCGGTATCGATCTTGGCACCACCAATTCAGCCGTAGCCGTTATGGAAGGAGGTTCGCCTAAAATTATCCCCTCCAGCGAAGGCAACAACACCATCCCTTCCATCGTCGAACCCGAAAAACACCTTGTCGGCGAAGTTGCCAAGCGCCAAATGATCTTAAACCCCGACAGCACCATCTACTCCATCAAGCGTCTCATGGGTAGAAAACTCTCCGACCCTGAAACCGAAAAAACTAAAAAAATGGTGCCCTACCAAATCGTCTCTGGAAAAAACAACGCCGCTTCCGTCAAAGTCGCCAATCAAACCTACACTCCCGAAGAAATCTCCGCCAAAATCCTCCAAAAAATTAAAGCCGACGCCGAGAGCTACTTGGGTGAAGAAGTCGAACGCGCCGTCATCACCGTCCCCGCCTATTTCGACGACTCTCAGCGCCAAGCCACCAAACAAGCCGGCCAAATCGCTGGCCTCAAGGTCGAGCGCATCATCAACGAGCCCACCGCCGCCTCCTTAGCCTACGGCCTCGATAAAAAAACCAACCAAACCATCGCCGTCTACGACCTCGGCGGCGGCACCTTTGACATTTCCATCCTCGAAGTTGGCGATGGCGTTTTCGAAGTTAAATCCACCAACGGTGACACTTTCTTAGGGGGTGACGACTTCGATCACAAAATTATCAACTGGATCAAGGCAGAATTCAAAAAAGAACACGGTATCGATTTAACTGCCGATAAGCAAGCTCTCCAGCGCATCCGCGATGCCGCCGAAAAAGCCAAAATCGAACTCTCTTCTTCTCAAGAAACCGAAATTAACCAACCCTTCATCACCCAAGGTAAAGACAGCCAACCTCTCCACCTTACCATGAAGCTCACCCGAGCCAAACTCGAAGAACTCGTCGATGACCTCATTCAAAAAACCATCGACCCTGTCAAAAAAGCCTTGAAAGATGCCAAAGTCAGCCAAAAGGACATCCACGAAATCATCCTCGTCGGCGGTATGACCAGAATGCCCAAAATTCAACAAGCAGTCAAAGACTTCTTTGGCAAAGAACCCCACAAAGGCGTCAACCCCGACGAAGTTGTCGCTATCGGTGCCGCTATCCAAGGTGGAGTTTTGGCCGGCGACGTCAAAGACGTACTTCTCCTCGACGTCACTCCACTTACCTTAGGAATAGAAACTTTAGGT
This sequence comes from uncultured Pseudomonadales bacterium, assembly GCA_964396725.1. GTDB lineage: Bacteria > Patescibacteriota > Microgenomatia > UBA1400 > CAYNFZ01 > CAYNFZ01. The sequence continues at coordinate 8,720 of CAYNFZ010000021.1, read as the reverse complement.
GGTGTTCGCACCTCCTTAATCGACCGAAACACCACCATTCCTACCTCCAAATCCCAAATCTTCTCCACCGCCTCCGACAACCAACCTCAGGTCGAGATCCACATTCTCCAGGGGGAACGCGACATGGCCACCGATAACAAAACTCTCGGTCGCTTCATCTTGGACGGTATCCCTCCTGCCCCTCGCGGCCTGCCCCAGATCGAAGTCTCTTTCGACATCGACAGTAACGGTATCTTAAACGTTTCGGCCAAAGATAAAGGCACCGGCAAAGAACAAAAAATTACCATCAAAAACGCCACCAACCTTTCCGACGAAGAAGTCGAAAAAGCCAAAGCCGAAGCCGAACAACACGCCGAAGAAGATAAAAAGAAAAAAGAAACCGCCGAAACTCGGAACCAAGCTCAAACCGCCGTCTTCGAAGTCGAGAAACAACTCAAAGAACACGGCGACAAGCTCGATAAAAAAGACCAAGAGTCTATCCAGGAAAACGCCCAAAAACTCAAGGAACTCATCGACAAAGATGACACCGATCCTGAAACCCTCAAAAAAGCCACCGAGGAGTTACTCTCTGGCGCCCAAAAACTCGGCGAAATTGTCTACCAAGCTGCCCAAGCCGAATCCGATTCGGCCAAAGAAAAAGCCACTTCGGACCAAAAACCCGACGCCAAATCTTCCTCAAACACAAAGGACAAAAACAAAACTTCCAACAAAAAACCCAACGCCAACGTGGAAGAAGGTGAAGTCATCGAGGAGTAGAAAGTCGATATTGATTCCAACCAAAACCAAACCTTGAGAAGAACCCTCTGCTCAAATATCAGGTCCAGGTTCCCATGCGGCAATTCTCAGTATAGACTTCTCTCAACCACCAAATTTCTAACTCATTTGGAAATTGGTATTTACTTGATCATTGTTGATTGAAAATTGGTGATAAAACATGTCTACCAAAAGAGACTACTACGACGTCCTCGGCATTCCCAAATCCGCTGGCACCGCCGATATTAAAAAAGCCTACCGAAAACAGGCTCTCGAATTCCATCCCGATAGAAACAAAAGCTCCGACGCCGAAGCCAAGTTCAAAGAGGTCAACGAAGCCTACGAAATCCTCTCCAATCCCCAGAAAAAACAAACCTACGACCAATTCGGTCACTCCGCCTTCGATCCCGCTTCAGGAGCCGGTGGCTTCGGCGGTTTCTCTGGAACCAGAACCAACCGCTCCGGTCCTTTCTCTTTTTCCTACACCACCACCGGCGGCCCAGGCGGTTTTAACCAATTCGACTTCTCCGACCCTTTCGAAATCTTTGAATCCTTTTTCGGTGGTTCCGGTTTTCGTCGCGGTCCTCAAAAACCTCGCTACTCTCTCACCATCGACTTTTTGGAAGCCGCCCAAGGGACCAAGCGTACCATCGTCCACCAAGGCAAATCCCACACCGTCAACATCCCCGCCGGCGTCGACAACGGTACCCGCATTCGCTTTCAAGATTTCGACGTTTCCGTAGACGTCCACATTCATCCCGAATTCCAGCGCGACGGTTATAACATCATCATCGATTACGACATTCCCTTCACCACCGCAGCTCTAGGAGCCAACATCGAAGTGCCCACTATCGAAGCACCGATCAAACTCAAAGTCCGGCCCGGTACCCAACCCGGTACCATCATTCGCCTTCGCGGTAAAGGCATCAAGCACTTGCACGGCGGGGGCAGGGGAGACCAATACGTTCGCCTTATCATCACCATCCCCAAACACCTAAACCGAGAGCAGCGAAAACTCCTCCAAAAATTCCAAGAAACGCAAAACTAGATCTTGTATGTCTGGATTAACCAAATAGATATTAAAATTTATTTAGAATTTGGATTTTGATAAGTTGTCATTCAGTCGCATCATCAATTCCAGCTATTCATGTATGTTCCACTACATCAGCAATCTAACTTTAGCGACTACCCCTCCCGTTTGACCTCTCTCCCCTCAGATGGTAAACTCCAAGAGGTAAGAGTAAAATACATTAGGTGGTCTAACCACCTTTTTTGTTAATCACCCAAACCCTCTTTTGACTCAACACCCAATTAGCCCAATAACTATCAATCATCCAATTTACTATCATGGCCTCATCCTCTCCTCTCACAGCTAGAACCGAATTCGCCGCTGCTATCAACCAAATCTGCAACGAACGCGGCATCGACCCCGAAGTAGTTCTCGAAACCATCAAAGCCGCCATTCTTGCTGCTTATCGCAAAGATTACCCCGACCGTTTCCAAGAAGACCAAGAAGACGAAGACCTCTTTACCGTCGAGCTCGATGCCGACACCGGTGCCGCCAAAATCCTCGACAACGAATCCGGCGAAGATATCACCCCTCCGGGATTCGGCCGCATCGCCGCTCAAACCGCCAAACAAGTCATCCTCCAACGCGTCCGTGAAGCCGAAAAAGAAGCCATCATCGGTGAATACACCGAACGTGTCGGTTCCGTTATCTCTGGTATGGTCCTCCGCTTCGACGGCAAGAACGTCATCGTCGACATCGGTCGTGGTCAAGGCATCATGCCTCCCGAAGAACAAATTCAAGGCGAATACTACAAAATGAACCAGAGACTTGCCGTCTTCATCAAAGACATTCGAGAAACAATGCGCGGCAAAACCATCATCATTAGTCGTTCTACCTCTGAGCTTGTGGAAGAGCTGTTCCGTCGTGAAGTTCCCGAAGTTTCCTCCGGAGCTGTCGAAATCAAAGCCGTTGCTCGCGAAGCCGGCCACCGGACCAAAATCGCCGTCCATTCCACTCAAGAAGGCGTCGACCCAGTCGGTTCCTGCGTCGGCCAAAAAGGCGTTCGGGTTCAGGAAGTCATCAACGAATTAGGCGGTGAAAAAATCGACATTATTCAATACTCCACCAATCTTCAAACCTTCATTACCGCTTCCCTTGCCCCTGCCGAAAACTTAAACATCGAACTCAACCAGCAAGCTCAAACCGCTATCGTCACCGTCCCCGACGATCAATTAAGTCTCGCCATCGGCAAAGGCGGTCAAAACGTCAGGTTAGCCGCCAAATTGACCGGGTACAAAATCGACATCAAAGGTCAATCCGGCGAATCCGTTGCTTCCACTGCGGGCGATGAAGAACACGAGATCGACACTCTCAATTTGAGCACCCGCGTCAGAAACACTCTTGTCAAAGCCGAGATGCTCTCTATCGCCAAACTTAAATCCATAGAAGACTTGACCCAAATCGACGGTATCGGTCCTAAAGCCGCTCAAGAAATTACCGAAGCCCTCACCAAACTCGCCGCCGTTCCTTCTTCAACCGACACAGCCGATTCCGACACTTTACAGGAACAACCAGAAGAAGCCGACTCCAAATCCCCCGAAGCTTCACCTGATTTAGGCCAGTCAGTAAAATCTAGCACTTCAGACAACGATCAAGAATCATAAAACTAAATCAGACCATCCTGGCTCTCGCGTCATAATTTACACCATTAATCATTATATTTTTTCATTATTTGATGATTGGTGATTGAAAATTGATGATTTTCACACCAGTAATAGTTCATCCTCATGCCAAAATCTAAACCTCCAAAAAAAAATAAAACTATTAGAACAACCACCCCGAAACCCCCCGTCGTCACCATTATGGGTCACGTCGACCACGGCAAAACTACCCTTCTTGACCACATCAGAAACAGTAACATCACCAAGGGCGAAGCCGGCGGTATCACCCAACACATCGGCGCCTATCAAATCACCCATTCTGGCAAGAAAATCACCTTTATCGACACACCCGGCCACGCCGCTTTTTCCAAAATGCGCGCTCGTGGCGCGGCCGTGACTGACATCATCATCCTCGTAGTCGCCGCCGACGACGGCGTCATGCCCCAAACCAAAGAATCCATTCGCCACATCAAGGAATCCCATGTCCCCGTCATCGTCGCTATCAATAAAATCGACCTCAAAAACGCCGTTCCCGAAATGGCCAAAGCCCAACTCGTCCAAGAGGGCATCCAAGTCGACGGCTACGGCGGTAATGTACCCGTCATCGAAATCTCCGCCGCCAAAGGCACCAACATCGACAAACTTTTGGACACCATTCTCGTTCTCTCCGAAGTTGAAGAAATTACCGCTTCCCCCAACCATTCCCTCCAAGCCGTAGTCATTGAAGCTAGCCGCCAGAAAAACCAAGGCCCTATCGCCACTCTTCTCGTTCAAGACGGTACTCTTCATCGCGGTCAAGATCTCACCTCCGTTCTCCTCCAGCCTCCCATCATCGGTAAAGCCAAACGCTTAACCAGTGACATCGGTGCTATCCTTACCTCTGCCGGTCCTTCTACTCCAGTCATCCTTCTCGGTCTCAAATCTGTTCCTCCAGCCGGTACCATCTTCACCCACCCCGATTCTGCCACCGAATTAACCGTCAAATTAGCCCCCAAGACAGAACCAACTGCCTCGCTTGAACCTACAACAGAAGAATCCCCTCCTCCAGAATCTTCACCCGAGAAATCTTCTTCTCCCCCAACTCCCCCCTCGGATTCCCTCGATTCACCCACTCCCGAACCAGCAGCCACCCCGGAAGAAACAGAAGAACCCATCAGCATTAAAATCATTCTCAAAGCCGACACCCACGGATCTCTCGAAGCCGTTCGCCAAAACCTCGCCGACGAAGTCGACATCATTTCCAACTCCACCGGTGAAGTCACCGAATCCGACGTGCTTATGGCCAAAGACACCGGCGCCGTCATCATTGCCTTCCATACCCCCTTAAGTTCCTCGGCTCGTAAACTCGCCAAAGTCGAAAAAGTCCCCATCAAACACTACCAGATCATCTACAAACTCCTCGAAGACTTCGAATCCCAAGTTCTCAAGCTCCTCGAACCCACCATCGATGAAGAAGAACTTGGACGCGCCAAAGTCCAGACAATCTTTACTATCAGAGAAGCAACCATCGCCGGCTGCAAGGTCAAATCCGGCAAGCTTACCTCAGGCGACACCATTCACTTAAAGCGTGGCGAAAAAATCATCGCCGACTCCAAAATTTCCTCCCTCAAACAAGGCAAAATCGACGCCAAATCCATCGATGCTCCCGAAGAATGCGGTATCATCCTCAAACCCTCCCTCAAAATCCAAGAGGGTGACATCCTCATCGCCTTCAAAGCTCTCGAAGAATAGCGTTTCTCTTCTCCGTCATTCTGATAGTTCACAATCGTTTAGCATTTAGCATTTGTAATTCAACATTGGATAATGCTTGCTCTTTTGCTACATTTTGATATATTCACCCCGTCACCACAAATTCATTTTGCATTTTTAATTACACTTTGATTTTTGATATTTGAATTTTGATTTAGCCTCTATGTCCGACACCATCGACATCAAACCCATCAAAGATACTCTCGAGAAACAAAGCACCATTTTTGTTCTCTTTGGGTCTCACGCCACCGTCGACAGCGTCGCCGCTTCTCTAGGTCTTTTTCTCGCCCTCAAAAACGCCGACCACGAAGTCACCATTGCCTCGCCCACCGAACTCCGCACCGAATTTTCTCGCCTGGTCGGCCTCAACCAAGTCGGCAAAAGAATCGGCAACAGAAATCTAGTCATCGCCTTTACCAACTACAACCCGGGCTCCATCGAAAAAATCGCCCACAACGACGGCCAAGACAACCATTTCGAACTCGTCATCCAGCCCAAATCCGGCCACAAATCCCCCAACCCCAAAGACATCGAATTCTCCTACCGCGGTGCCTACGCCGACCTCATCTTCTTAATCGGCGTCAATCGCCTCGAGGACTTAGGCAGCCTTTACGATGCCGAACGCAAACTCTTCTCCGACGCCACCACCGTTTCTTTCAGCCGTCGCCAGAATCCCACCTACTCCGCCATCTCTGTCGTCGATAGCACCGCCAGTTCTTATTCCGAAATGGTCGCTGAATTCATCGAACAACTCGAACTCAACTTTCCCGATGAAGCCGCCTCCAACCTTCTCGCTGGCATCGATTTTGCCACCAACCGTTTCCAAAACCCCGTTATTTCCCCTGGAGCCTTTATTGCTGCCGGCAAACTCCTCCAAAAAGGCGCCAAGCGCCAAACCCCTCGCATCACCTCCGCCTCTCAAATCACCGGCCTGGTACCCACTCCTTTCTCCACTCCCCAAACTCAAAAAGCTCTACCCGATTCCCAGATTCCACCTTTCCTTCCACAGCTCAAACTTCCCCCTCAAAAACCCGTTTCTACTCCCGACGCCCGACCGCAAACCAGCCCATCCAATCAACCCGACCAACCCGACGACCAAAAACCTCCCAAAGACTGGCTCGAACCCAAGATCTTCAAAGGCGGCACCCGAGTTTAATTGGCCTCCAACACTCTCTAATCCGTCAAATATTTAAACCGTATAACTCCCAACCTCTCCCTAAGTCTACATGCTACCAGACAGGTTTTGCCGAGCGCAAATATACTTCAAAGGCTCCCTTCACATCAATCCCTGATTCTTTCCAATAATCCCCCAAATCCAGCTCTTATCGTCTTTCATCTCTTTTCACAAAACTGTCTAAATTCCCCACTTTCCTCAAGAAATTACGATTTTTCCTTGATTTCCCGAAATATAACCGATACACATCCGATAAGTATAGAAAAGTCCATAGCTATAGGATACAATAACCCTACTTCAACACAGATTCCCACTCGCAGACCACAACCCATAACAAAATTATCAGTCACTAAAAGAATCAAGCCAGAGTTTACTCTGCTACCTTTTTGTACCTATGTCGGAAAAACAACCTTTAGAACTCTCCCGTCGTGACTTTTTAAAAGTCCTTGCCGCCGGTGCTGGCGCTACATTGGGAGCCGAAGTCTTATCTCTAACCAACAACGGCCTTAGGGCTTTCTCTCTTTTGAGTGCCCGACGCGCCGAAGCCCAAACCTCTTCTGAATATTTAAGATTGCCCACAGCCATTATCCCCGATCTCAATTATGCCGAAGTTGCTCAGGCTCCTGAAAACTTTATTTCTCAAATCACTAATTCTGAAGCCTTTGCTCAAGTAGCAGAAGACACTGCCACGCTTGTTTCTCAACATCTTTTGGAACGAGAACCAGATGTAATCTCCAATCTTTCTCACATCAGACAATTCTTTGCCTTGGCTGAATCTCAATTTGGTGGCGTTCAAATCACCTCCTTTACAGCCTTACTGGAACAGAATGAAGACGACACTTTCAGACCTTCACGTGTTTATTTACCCAATGTTTCACAAGAAGGCCAAGCCGGTGTCTATTCTCTTCCAGTCAATCAAGATCAAGGTTTTCGATTAGGGGTTGAATCCACTGCTGGAAGTATTAACTTCGTTCCTCTTTTCCGTGAAGGCCAAAATTGGCAAGCTATAGAGCAAGGTGCCACAGCTGAAAGTCCCACCTTAGTCCCAACTCCCACTCCAGAAGTGGCCACCTACACTAACCCTACCTTATTTACCCAAGGTTTCTTGCTTGATCAACAAACCTCTTCTGTTATTACTCCCGACCATCAAGTCTTGGCAGAAAAGTACACCGAGGAAGATCTCGAACTCATCACCGCCGCCGGCATGTTTGTCAAAGAAATCACCGCCCCTTTAATCTTTGAAGACATTCATCCTCTCGACGAAGCGGGTAACTATCTCGGTGAATCCTGGCAAGGCGAACACGCTGTTTCTCTAGATCAAAACATCACCACCGACGGTACTCATGTATACATAGACGAAGTTCAGTACTCCGAACCTCTCGAGGATAGATACAGAGACTTCTACGATTCGCAAGAAATTTTTTCGGGTGTCGATGAACATCATCTTGTTGGTCACCTCGTCGGAATTCTCGGCACACGAACCCTTGGCAATACTGGCCTCGAACTCCCCGACGGTACAAGAAGTGAAACATTTTGGATAGAAGAACCAATTGAAGTCATTGATATGGTGATGATAGCTGCCCCTCAGGAACTGGGCGGAAGACAAATCGAGGTTACTTTTCCTATACCAGCAGATTTCGTCAGAGTTGGAGTTATTGCCAATGACAACGACACTGAACCAGAAAGTACACAAACTCTGCTGAATCAAGTCTATCCAGGAATGAGAATCTCCATCGTTGCCCCAGCTCCAAACGCTAATTTTGACTCTATACAAATTCAGAACATTCGAATACCGACCAATAGGGGTCCAGAATTCGCCGAAGCGGTTCGCCGTGTAGTAGCCGTGACTCAACATTCAAGATTCGATTCGTCAGCCAATATCACTTCAACAAGTTTCCCTGTAATAGAGTTACTACGCTTCAATCGGGAAGCCTAACCAAACTTTCAATAAACGACTTGAAGTGATTTCCATCTATAGTGTGCTTGTGCTTCGTCTATAACATTAGCTAACTAGAACATGTGTCGCCGGCTTCAAATTGCTTGCAAGTTTGTTCATATTTGTTCACAATAGTCATATGAGTGTAAAAAACCGTTGGCCGGTTATTCTTGGTCTTGGTTTGCTTCTGTCAATTTGCATAATTGCCATAGCATTTTTGTGGTATCAAACAAATAAAGATAGTCTGCCTGCCTTCCTTAAACCACGCCCATTTGCCCAACAGAGTATCCAATTTGGTTATTCCTATGATCAATTAACAAACAGAGAAACCCTCTCTGGTGTCATTGCCCAAGACTTCAACTCAGAAGAAAATACACTTAGAGTAGCCCATCAACCTTCACAATTTTATAACTCAGCCTTGGCCCCACATTATCCTTT
>CAYNFZ010000020.1:0-15371 GCA_964396725.1 uncultured Pseudomonadales bacterium | reverse complement strand
CCGAAGCAAATACAAATTCAAAACTCGCTGACCCCAACCACCTCTTCGCCAAGTAATCCGGTATGTTCACCGTTCTCATCATCTGCCGTTCTAACGCTACTATCACTCCCCAGCGATGGTTTTGTTGCTCCACCGCTTCAGCCAACTCCATATCCCCAATCACTTCTCGAATCCATACCGCCATATCATTCCGCCCTCCAATATGTTTTTGTATCACGTCAAGAGGTAAATGTAACAAAGCTTCCTTCAACTCCCACAACGACCGTACCCGAACTCCGTTCACAAACCCAAACCCCAAATCATCAGTTACGTAAGCTTGCCACTTTGGAGTCAAATATCTAGCCGAAATCACCCTTTTTTTCATCATCAAATCACCTCATCTACAACTCAGTGTACACTCTCTCCCTCAAGTCGTGCAACACATTCATAAAATTGTTATATGCCACATACGGACTCTCATGCGGCGAAAAATACTTATGCACATCTCCATCAGAAAACCACTTCGTACACATATAATAATAATGATCACTCGTAGTTAGTTTTCGCCATACATCCAACAACTCCGGCCGTTTACTTTTCCTTACCGCTTCTTCCAACTCATACACCGCACGACTCGCACTTTGCTGTAGCGGATTTTCTAGCCAAGCAGACAAATCCCGCTCTATATCCGCCCATGAAGTCAATTCGGGCATATCAACTTCATCCGCCACCTTATAATTCCATGCCGCCTCGCCCACCGTCATAAACGTGTTATCCGGACATTTTTTAATCTCCCTAGGTAACTGGGTCAAAAACTCAAAAATCCCCGTATCTTGCCACTGATGCTCTCCAAATGTTTCATAATCCATAAACAAATTCACCACATACCCATTTCCATTTACTTGATTAATCCACTTCGCATATTTCTCCGCAGTTAGCGGCCACTCCTTCCAACCTCGATTTGAAAATCGAAACGCGATATCATCACTCAACCGATAATTTTTCAGCAGTAACCTTATCTTACGAGTTCCCTTTGGTTTATACACAAAATTAGGACTCCTCCAATCCAAATACCGATCTACCCCCTCTGCCAACACCGTTGTAAACCCCATCTCCTCCGCCGCTTTGGCGACATCATTGTTGTAAATCAACTCCGTATTTCGAAAACTCTTCGTTTCCACCCCAAACAATTCTTTCACTCTCTTCTGGTGTAATCGCACTTGTTCTCTGAACTCTCGTCTTGAGAATACAAACGCCAAACTGTGATGATAAGTATCGCCCACCAACTCTACCTTACCTGTCTTCACCAGTTTCATAAATGACTCCAACACTTCCGGTGCATATTTCTCAAACTGCTCCAACACCACTCCTGTAATCGAAAACGAAACCTTAAAATCTTCAATTTCATCCAACAATCTTGCTAACACCCGATTAGTCGGTAGATAACACTTCTTGGCCACCTTCCTCAGCACCTTCACATTCCTATCATCCATCTCTCCCTTCCACTGGAAATAATCGCCTCCCTCTCCAATTCTCATCGCATCAAAAGGCGCCAACCGAAACGGTTGATGTACATGGAAATAAAAAACCACACTCGCCATCTCTTGCTCCTATTTATTTGGCTCCATCCCCATCACAACAATTCTCGATATACAGCCAACGTCTTCCTCGCCGCCTCATTCCAAGTCAACTTCGCCGCTTCTCTCTTCGCCATCCGACTCATTTCTTTAGCCAATTTAGGATAAGCTAGAATCGTCGTTATCATATCAGCCATTTTCTCCGTGTCCCAAAAATCCACTTTAAACACATTCTCCACCGTTTCCGACACTCCCGATTGCTTCGAAATCACCGCCGGAATTCCACTCGCTATCGCTTCCAAAGCCACAATCCCATACGGCTCCGAAACCGAAGGCATCACAAACACATCCGCCATCTGGTAACATGCCCGAAGTGCTAGACCAGTTTGAAACCCGGCAAATACCACCCTATGACCCACCCCCAACTCACAAGCTTTCCACATCAACCTCTCATACATATCTCCCTCACCCACGACCACAAACATTATATTGGGTTCATACACCAACACTCTCCGCGCGGCTCTTAAAAAATACTCCACTCCTTTCTGAAAAGTTAACCTACCTACATACAACGCCACCTTACTCTTGGGAAACAATTTTCTCATTACCACCGGAGTAAATTCATCAAAGTCCACCCCATTGTGCACCACATGAATCTTTTCTCCATCAACCCCATAATACTTCCTCACCACATTTTTCGTGTACTCGCTCACCGCGATCACCCGGTCCGCGCTATTTAACCCTCTATACTCCGCATCGGCAATCATCGAATTCACATTTCCCCCCGTCCTGTCGTACTCAGTCGCATGCACATGAGCTACTAATGGCCGCCCCGACACTTTCCGGGCGTTTATCCCAGCCGGATAAGTCATCCAATCATGAACATGTATCACATCATGATTCTGGCTCTTCGACCACGAAACCGCCATTTCTCCAAATCTCATCGCCTCATCAAACAACGTCTTCCCATACATTTTCAACTCTTCTCCCATTCCCCTACTTCTCCAAGCCTGGTATTCCCCCTCAAACATATATGCACCCATTCTAGTTCTTATCGCAGTTATCTGTACTCCATGAAGTTTGTGATCCAGAATCTTCATGAAATTCACCTTCCCCTTCATTTTTCTGGGCAAAGCAAAAGAAATCTTCACTCCACAATCAGCCAACCCCTTCGCTAGCCCATAGCAAGCAACTCCTAAACCACCACTATTCTCAGGTGCTAATTCCCATCCAAACATCAGTACTTTCGTTTCAGTTTGCTTCATATAAAACTACAGCACCTATACTATGCCGTACCCTCATACTAGAGATTCTCAATTCATGCTGTCAATCACAAATAACCCCAACCTGCAATAGAGTATTCGATTTACTCAGAAGGACTTCCCTTTCCGAACCAAGCCCCGCCCGTGAAACATCAAGGGCGGGAAGTGCACTAGCGACCATCACTTTGTTTCTATCACCTCGTCATAAAGGTTTAACTTGATATGTTACTTGAGGTAAACTTTCCCCAGGATCAAAAATTACCTGAGACACGTCAGTACCTTCTATCAGGCTCAAACTCGCCGTATATGTTACCTTCTCACCCACCTCTAACACTTTTACTTGACTGTTCGACATCGCCGCTTGCTGCACGATTATTTCCCCATCTTTAAGCACCGTCGCCACCAACCTGTTATACAACCCATCCCCGTCAATCCCTTTATTCAGCAACTGTACATCTACTTGAAATATCCGACCATTTCCCACCATAACCCTAGGTCTACTAAAACTTAACAAATAATCATCATTCTCGTACTCCCTGTTTGGCCTATAAGGAATCTCAATCCAGTTTGGAGTTGGACTTGCCGTTGGTCTAGCCGTTGGCTGAATCGTCGGTGAAGGTCTTGGCGTTTCCAACTCCTGACTCAACTCAGCCCCATCTGCCTGCTCGAATTTTGCTCCTCCTGCCTGATTCAACTCCTCTCTCTTGGCTTGCTCCACCTCCGCCAACGCCGATTCGTCCACCATCAGCCCTTCCACTCTCCCCGTATCTTGAAATGCTAAATCCAAAAAATAATAACTTCCTCCCACCGCCATTATCATCACCAACCCAGTTGTTATCAGTTCTTCCTGAAAACTTCTCAAAAAATTATTCATAATTTTCGCACACTTCTCAACTTACTTTATTCCGATCCTTGTTTATCTTCTCTGCTCGAAAATACACCAATTCTTCCATCGATTTATCAGCCAATCCCTTCAGCCTTTTCTCATCAACTACATCTTTTGGTGACCGTCTAATCAACTCCTCCACCAACTTTACATATTCTGTCAATACTTCCACCAAAGCCACCAACTGATCATGTCGTATCTGCAAAGCCCAAAAATAGTCATGCTGTTGGTCTCCACTAGCAATTTCTTCAGCTTTAGATAACACAAAAAACTCAAATCTCTCTGGAGTTTCTACCGACGTTGTCACCCACCCTTTCACAAACTTATCCAAGTTAATCAATTGTGCCTCCACTTTTAACCACTTGGTTTTTTTCTTCTCGTTTTTCCATAATCCCACCATGTTATGAAATCCATCCCAATATTCCTTTCCTCGATCTCCATACAACACCACCTCGATTCGATCCAACAATATTTCCAACTCCCGCGCTACATACTGTCTTAGCGCTTCTTTATCCACATTACTTTTGGCATCTACAAACAACATCTCGTCCTCAAACTATAATTTGCATCAGTCGTCCAGCAAATTGTAAGATGAATTGCACCATTCCTGGCTATGAAATCACCTAAACTTACCCCCTTCATTGGTATCAATATACTCAGTTTACTCATCTTTTTAAAGGCAAGTCTTCCCATTGCTGCCCAGACCCTTACTTCGTTTAGTTTCAACAACTTTGCTGCCGGTGGTGCCAAAATTGCCGGTCAACCCTTCCAAATTACCATTACTGCCAAGGATGAAAACGGCTCCACCCTCACCTCTTTCAACAACCAAATTAATCTTTCCGATGATTCTGCTACTATCTACCCTACTCAAACTTCCGAATTCACCAACGGACTCTGGACAGGTTTCGTTTACATCACCCAGGCTTACGTCGACGATGCCATTACCGCGACATACCTTACCGTCTCCGACGCCTCGGTCGATTTCACCATCACCGCCGATTCTCGCATCAAACTCCTTACAGCCTCTGCCGGCAACAACCAAGCCGGCACCGTTGCTACCCTCCTCCCTCAAGCCATTACCACCCGAGTCGTCGACCCTTATAACAATCCCATCCCCAGCGTCAATGTTAACTTTACTATCAGCAGCGTTCCCCCAGGCGCCACCAACTATTCTCTCGGGAATACTTCCGACACCACTGACGCCAATGGTCTCGCTTCCACAACCTTAACTCTTGGTCGCAAAGCCGGTACCTACATCGTTTCTTCCGACTTAGCCAACTCCGTTTCTCAGCCAGTAAGCTTTTTTGAAACCGCCAACTCTGGCATATTACTCACCATCAAACTCACACCTGGAGCAGGGGTTGTTCCAGGTTCAGGCTACCTAGCTTTTACCGCCAAGGGATATGACCAATACCTCAACGAAAAACCCCTCTCCAATCTTGCTTGGAGCGTCCAAAATGGAGGTGGCACCATCGACAACACTGGTATTTTTTTTGCCGGTACCACAGTGGGTACCTACACCAACACCGTTCGTGCCCAAAACAACTCCGTCGGTGCCTTAGCTTCAGTATCTGTCATTGGCACCGGTGAAGGCACTTCAGAAGGTGGGGGAGAAGGTTATGGTATCGGTTTTGGCGAAGGTACCCAAGCTACTACCTCAGCAGTGCCTTCACAACCCGAAGGCGTCCTCAACGCCATCGTTATCGACCCTTCCGTTATTTCTGCCCTCCAAAACCTTCAGATTCCCATCTACGCTACCGGTGTTGATACTTATGGCAATGCCGTCTCTGGAGTCTCCTATTCCTTCGGAATCAGCGGCGCACTAGGGACCTTAACTCAAGTTTCCGAAAACGTTGCTATTCTTACCACCTCTGGTACCGGTGTCGGCACCATTACCGTTACCGCCACTCAAGGCGACATCATCCGTATGGCTAGCATAGTCGGCAGCATCGGTAACGGCCTCGATCGCCGTCTTATCATCGAAGACATCACCAGTCCTCAAACCGTCGGCGAACCCTTTACCATCTCTATCGCCGCCAAAGATTCCCAAAACAACTTCATCACCGACTACACCGGCCCCATTATCCTGGCTGACACCACTGGCACCATCGATCCCCAGATAGTTCAGCCCAACGATCAAGGCCTCTGGTACGTCCAGGCCATCATTAGCCTAGCTCATTCCCAAGTCTCTATCACCGCTGCCGGTGATGGTATGGTTGGCGTTAGTAATATTTTCGAAGTCCTTGGCGATCCCAAGCAAGACGATTTTCCTCCCTTTGGTAACGCCGGAGGCGGCGGAGGCGTTCTTGGTGAAGCCATCACCGCCAAACTGCGCGAACTCCTCACCGACAAAGACCTCAACAAATACACCATTGCTCGCTATATTGGCGCCGGTTTGGCCGCCGGCATCGGTATTCTTGGCGCCAGCGTCGGTGGTGGTATCATGGCTAGTCGTGGTCTAGAAGCCCTCGGTCGCAACCCTTTCGCCAAAACTCGTCTCAAACTCAATCTCTACTTGTCCATCACCGCTTTTGTCGCCGCCGCCGGGCTAGCTGTCTTCGCCGCCTTCCTCATCGTCAAATAACCGTCATTCCTTCTTCACCTCAATTGCTTCACCCTTGATGATTGCTTACCCTGCAATACGCCACTTTGTAATCTCCATTCAGAGTCAGAGCCCCAGCCATATGGACATCATGAGTAACTTGTTTGCGATCTGCAATTATCTTTGTAGAGCTTCCTTATCAAACTGGCATCTCCGTCTTTGCCCTACCCCTCTTTCTCAGCCAGGTTGATCCCACCCAATCAAACCTGATACATTATCTCCAGCTCCTCCAATTCCATCGCGCTTCCGGGATCAACTCTTCCCACCCACTGACCCTCATCTTTTTTGCTATCATAATCATACCTGCCTATGAACAAAACTTGGCTCATCTATACCACCATCACCGTTGCCTACATCATTATTCTCATCATCTACTTCCTCAGGCGCTCCAAACATCACGAATCTGAACTTACTACTTTTTTAAATACTGCCAAACAACAAATCGACATCCACAAAAATCAAGCCTCTAAACAAGCCAACTTCAAAGTCCAAAAAGCCGCGGAAATTGTCAAAAAAGTCCAGCAAGTCACCGAAGTTTTCGAGGAACAAATCCAACACGAGTATGAGCAAATCTTGTCGGACGCCAAAGAAGAACGCCGCGAAATCATCGCCTCTGCCAAAACCGAAGTCGAAGAACTCTTCAAACAAGCCGAACAAGAGCTCGAGGAATATCGAAAATCTAGATCCCAAGAAGTCGAACGCAACCTCATCAAGCTGGTAATTTCCGTAGCCGAAAAAGTCACCGAGAAATCTCTTTCTGAAGCCGATCACAAACAACTAATTCAACAAACCCTCGAAGAAATCAAAGCCAATAAATCTCGCTCATGAAATCCACCCAAGTCCTGGTTCAACAACTGTTCAACAAAATTTACACCACCAATGCCTTGCGCCACGTCTCCGATACACTCGAGGTATTAACTCAAAACACCAAATTCAAAGAACACACCAACGCCATCATCTCCGACACTTCCCTCACCTCATCCCAGAAAAAAACCCAAATCATCTACATTATCAAAAGTATCGACTCCGCTATTCTCTACGATTTCTTTTATAACATCTTAGACAAAAACACTTTTTGGATTTTTTCCTCAGGAAAAATCGACTACTTTGATCGCTTCGTTCAAGAATTTCAGATGGCCACCGAACAAATTGGCGTCGTTTTTCTCACCACCGCCATCAGCTTAAACAACGAAGAACTCAAGCTCATCGCCGAGGACTTATCTAGATCATTTGGTTACAAAGTCGTCATCAACCCCACCGTCAACCCCACCATCTTAGGCGGTGCCCAAGTTCGCGTTGAAAACTTAATCTTCGATTACTCCCTCCGCTCCAAATTTCACCAATTCCAACGCCAATGGATCAGTTCTCTCACCAAAACCAACAAACTCATTGGCCGCCACGACCTCTAGCCCCTCCAAAAAGTTCGCTCACTTCAATTTTTCTCTGAAAACCGCTACCATAACCATACACAATATTTATTCCTGTTGTCATGAATAATCTCGTCAAAAAAATTGAAGACATCTTCGATGAAGTCGCCTCCCAAGTCAAATTCGATCCCTCTCCTCCCGACGACTCTCCCCAAAACGCGCGCCAAAGCGCTCTTCATTTCCCCAAAGTTCTCGATTTTGCTTTTCCTCAAGGTCCATCCGAAGAAAAAGTCATCCAAATCGGTGAAATCAGTTACGTTGGTGATGGTGTTATTCACGCCAGCGGTCTCGACAAAGCCAAAATCGACGAAATCATCGATATCCGTACCGATTCCGGCATCGAAAAGGCCCTTATTTTAGGCATCAGAGAAGACCGTATCGAAGCCGTTGTCATGGGTGATTATTCCAAAATCAAACGTGGTCACGAAGTCAAATCCTCCGGCCAAAAACTTCGTATCGCTACTGGTGAAAGCCTTCTCGGTCGTGTCGTCAATCCTCTAGGTCAACCGCTTGATGGTAAAGGCCCTATCCACTCTCCCGATCACCGCGACGTAGAATTCCCTGCTCCCAGAGTCCTAGATCGCGCCACCATCCGTGACCCTCTTCGCACCGGCATTATGGTCATCGACGCTACCATTCCTGTTGGTCGGGGCCAACGGGAACTGGTCATTGGAGATCGAAAAACCGGCAAAAGTCGCACCATGTTGGATATCATCAGCAATCAACAAGGCCAATCAGTCTACTGCGTCTACGTCGGTATCGGCATGCAAGCCTCAAAAGCCAAAGGCACCTACGAACTTCTTGCCAAACGCGGTGCTCTCAAACACACCACTTTTGTTCTTTCTCTCGCTGACGATCCTCCTTCTCTCCAATACATCGCCCCCTACGCCGGTGCCGCCATCGGCGAGCATTTCATGTACCAAGGCAAACACGCTCTGGTTGTGTACGACGATCTTTCCAAACAAGCCAAGGCCTATCGTCAGGTTTCTCTCCTCCTCAAACGTTCTCCTGGTAGAGACGCATATCCGGGAGATATCTTCTTTCTCCACTCCCGCTTACTCGAGAGAGCCTCCAAAATGAACCCCAAATTTAAAGGCGGATCCCTCACCGCTCTGCCCGTGGCCGAAACCCAAGGTGGAGACGTTTCCGACTATATTATCACCAACTTAATGTCCATCACCGATGGTCACATCTTTCTCGATGCCAACATGATGCACGAAGGCATCCTCCCCGCCGTTAATTCTGGCACCTCAGTCTCCCGTATCGGCGGCAAAGTCCAATCCAAAATCCTCCAAAAAGTCGGTGAACTCACCGGTCGCATCCTCGCCCGCTACAACGAAGTCAAATCCTTCGAAACTATCAACACCGAAGTCGCCGAAGACACTATCCGAGACATCAATCGAGGTAAAAGAATACGCGAAATTCTGTCTCAAGATTCTTCCCTCAACCTTACTTTCGATGAACAAATAGTCCTCCTTGGTATTGGTTCCAGCGATCGCATGGACCATCTTGAGCTTGACCACGCGGTTACCTTCAAAGACAACATCATTCCTTACTACCGCCAACACTTCCAAGCAGACTTTCAGCCTCGAACCGAAAAAGAAAAAGATCTAGCTAAACTCAACCAAGATTTAGATCACATCTTCATTTCCTTTTGCCAAAAATTTAAACTCCCTCCACCTCCCAAAAAAACTCCCACTTTTACATCCACTGAAGCTAACCCCAAAAACCCATGAGTCGCATTAACGAAATCAAAGAAGAACAAACCGTAGTCAGCTCAGTCGGTAGTTTTGCCAGTAGTCTCCAGCAAATCGCCGCCTCCCGTATGGTTCGTTTAAGAAAAATAGTCCTCCAATCTCGCCGCTTCGTCGACGAAGCCACCGTGATTCTCAAAGAACTAGAACTCGAACGTACCAAAAAAATCGAGTCCGAGCTTGCCATCTCCAAAAGCGATATTCGTTCCATCACCACCAAATCCACCGAAACCGCCAAGAAAGACGATAAGCTCGCCACCGCCATCATCATAGTTACCTCCAATCAAGGCCTAAGCGGCAGTTACAACACCGACATCATCAGAAAAGTCGAAACCATTATTCCCGAACACCAAAACGCCGATTATTTTGTCATCGGTTCCAAAGGCCAATCCTATTTTCGTCGTGTTGCTAAAAAATACAACGTTCGTTACTTTCCCTACAACATTCCCGAACAGGTTAACATCGAAGATCTCCGCCCATTAATCAACATGTTCTATCATTATGATCAAATCTATATGGTTTACTCCAAATACATCAACACTGCCACCAGAGACGTCGTTTTCCTCGAACTCGCCATCCCCAATATCAAGGAAGTAGAAATTAAAAAAGAGCAAGAAGAAGGCAAATTCCTCTTTGAACCTTCCATTGAAGACGTCCTCCGTGCCGTCACCGCCAAACTCCGCTATGCCCTTTTCCGTCAACAAATTCTCGATTCCAAACTTTCGCTTTACACAGCCCAAATGATCGCTATGAAGACCGCCGCTGACAACGCCGAAGACCTTCTCGAAGACTTAAAAATCGAGTACAACAAAGCCAGAAGGAAACTCATCGATAAAAAAATTCAAGAAGTCCAAGCCGGACGTTCTCTCTGGGAAGAAGAATAAACCATGGCCAACACCAAAAAAACTTCACTCAACCCTCAATCCTCTCCCAAACACCGCCACACCGGTAGAATTGTTGCCATCAAAGGAGCCGTTGTCGACGTCCATTTCCCTCTGGACCTCCCCGATATCTATCACGCTCTCGAAGTTCAAAACCAAGACAAACTCATTCTTGAAGTTTTCGAACACTTAACCAACCACACCGTTCGCTGTCTTTCCATGCTCCCCACCACCGGCCTGGAACTCGGTATACCAGTCCAAGACACCGGCGACGTTCTTCACGTTCCTGTCGGTACAGAAATGCTTGGTCGCATCGTCAATGTCTTTGGCAACCCGGTCGACAACGGAGACCCTATCAAAACCCGCGATACCGCTCCTATCCACATCCCCAGTCCCGATTTCGAAGCCGTCAAAAGCCCTTCAGAAATCATCGAAACCGGCATCAAGGCCATCGATTTCTTCACTCCCTTCATCAAAGGCGGTAAAATCGGCTTTTTTGGCGGTGCTGGAGTCGGGAAAACCCAACTCGTCACTGAAATTATTCACAACACTACTGTCAAGCACGGCACCAGTTCGGTTTTCGCTGGCGTCGGGGAACGTACCCGAGAAGGTACCGAACTCTATCTCACTCTAAAAGAGACTAAAGTCTTAGAAAACGTCGCTATCGTTCTCGGCCAAATGAACGAATACCCAGCCATGCGTTTTCGCACCCCCTTAACCGCCGTGACTCTCGCCGAATACTTGCGTGACCTAACCGGCAAAGAAATTCTTCTCTTTATCGACAACATCTTTCGTTTCATCCAGGCCGGCGCCGAAATCTCCACCGTCTTGGGCCGTATCCCCTCCGAAACAGGTTACCAATCTACCATGAACACCGAGCTAGGAGAAATTCAAGAACGTATCGTCTCTACTCCTCGCGGCTCCATCACCTCAGTCCAAGCTGTTTATGTTCCCGCCGACGATTTCTCCGATCCCGCCATTCAAGCTATCTTTTCTTACCTAGATTCTGTCGTTGTCCTCGACCGTAAAATCGCCCAAATGAAAATCTACCCCGCCATGGACCCTCTCGCTTCCAGCGCTTCCTTCGACATCGATGTTTTAGGAGAAACCCATTACGATGCACTTCGCGAAGCCCTCCGCGTCCTCGAACGCTACCGCTCTCTCCAAAACATTATCGCCATCTTGGGCGAAGGTGAACTTTCCGAACAAGAGAAACTCGTCGTTCAACGAGCTAAAAAAATCTCCAAATTCTTCTCTCAACCTTTCTACACCGCCGAACAATTCACCAACAACCCTGGTAAATTCGTCGCTCGCCAAGATACCGTTACCGGCGTTCAAGCCATCCTCAATGGCGACTTCGATGACCTTTCCGACGAGCCCTTCTACATGATTGGTGCCATCGAAGAAGCCAAAGCCAAAGCCGCCGAAATGTCCACCCAATCCATCTTCTAACTATCACTACCTATGGCCATTCCCGATCTCAAAAATTCCTTCAAACTCGTCGTTGTCTCCCCCGACGAAATCCTCTTTGAAGACGAAGCCACTCGCCTTCTAGCTCCAGGAGTCATCCAAGAAATCGCTATCCTTCCCAATCACACCCCACTCTATTCCGAGCTCCAACAAGGTAACTTACAAATCACCAAATCCGATGGTCAAAAACAATCTATTCCCCTAGAAAGCGGCATCATTCGCGTCAAAAGTAACCGCGTCAGTATCATCACTGGCTTCTAGTCACCACTTTCTCCAACTCACTAGCCGCTGTCGCGTTATCCGGGTCCAACCCCAACACCTTTCCCAAACTCTCAATCGCCTCCGAATTTCTCCCCCAATCAAGATACAACTGGCTCAAACACTGCCACCCCTTCACCATGTCTGAATCTTGTTTCAATGCCTCCAGGTAGTACCTCTCCGCCTGATTGTATATCAGCATTTGGTGATACATCGCCGCCAGTTCCAACTTCTCTTCCGCCGATACCTTTTCCTCATTTACCCACCTTTCAAGTTTCATCATCGCTCCTTCCCTATCCTCCTGCTTCAAGTAAACTTGCACCAAATACTCTCGCCCTTTCTGATAATCAGGTTTGAACTCCACCGCTTTTTCCAGCAGATCCTTCGCTTCAGTCACTCGATTCTCATTCAAATACACCGCTCCCAGATTCACTAAACCAATCACGTAATTTGGATTCAACCCCACCGCCTTCTCCAACTTCTCTTTTCCCTCTCCTCTCCTTCCAGCTTCATACACACTTTTACCCCAGTTATTCCACACCATCGCGCTACCAGGGTTTTCTTCCGCCGCCCTTTCCCACAATCTTTCCTCGTTCCTCCAATCCATATTTCTCTGCCAGGTTAACCATCCGTATCCTCCTATCATCACTGCTGCTAGTCCCCAAATCAGCCTTCTTTCTCCCACCTTTTTCCACCGCTTCTCCCCCTCTCCCACCCCCATTCCCACCAACATTGCCCACGCCACCGAAGCCAAATATGCATACCTCTCTGCCATCAAAAAAGTCGTCGGTACGATCTGCAGTACTGGCAATAAACCAATCCACCACCATCCCCATACCCACACCAACCAAGGAAACTTACCCTTTAACTTCCACACCAACACAGTCAAACCCAACCATACCAACGCCGCACTTACAATTTCTCCCTGCCACCAACCAAATTTCTCGGCCCGACTATAATCAAAATCAACATAGTATGAAGCCGAAATCGACTCCAAAATCTTGTGGTTTACCGATAATCCCACTGGCCATATCATCAACCACAGATACTTAGTTACCACTACCAGCATTACCAGTCCTGTCATCCAATAACTCTGCCACACCGGTTGTCTTGGTTCAGTCCAACCCAAAACCATCCATCTTATTACCATATATCCACACAACATC
Organism: uncultured Pseudomonadales bacterium; assembly: GCA_964396725.1. Taxonomy (GTDB): domain Bacteria; phylum Patescibacteriota; class Microgenomatia; order UBA1400; family CAYNFZ01; genus CAYNFZ01. Next base: position 2,109 of record CAYNFZ010000020.1, on the reverse strand, counting down.
ACCACCAAGGGTGCCACTCGTTTCCCTGTCTTCCCCCAACCTCTTTTCGCCACGTCACCTCTCCACCAATCAACAAACACCCACATTATCGGTAAACTAAAACTCACTTCATTAGTCAAGAATGCCAATCCCGCTAGGATATATATTGCCACCCACTCCAACATTTGCTTCTTTCCAGGCCTCAAGTACCACCACACCGTAGCCAGATACCAAACACTTCCCCAACTATCCATACTAGCCGTTATCCAACTCACCGCTTCCACATGCACTGGATGTACTCCAAACACCATTCCCGCCACCATGGCCGCCACCTTATTTCCACCAACTTCATACACCACTCCCACCACCAACCAAGAAGCCACCACCTGCATCACCATCGCCACCAGGTGATACCCACCCACCCACTCTCCCCACCACTCCCAATTAAGTGAGTAAATGAAATTCTTCACTGGTCTATAATTTGGCGCCACCCAACTTTCAATCAGCTCCCCTGTCACATACTTCGGTAAATTTCTCCACGGTTGTCCTATCGCGTCCCACTCATACACAAACGCCACATCATCCCACACCAACTCATTTCCCAGACAGTTGCCATACGCCAACACCGTCACCGCCATCACCCCTATCAACACCCACTTCCATTGTTGCCACCAACTCCATGAAATCGTCATTAGTGCAATGATTATAATCTTCTCACAGCCATCATTTCCCGCTTCTCTTTTCATTACCCACCACGTTACAATCTACCCCACAAACCATGCATATTTCCATCTCCGCTCAAGTTCATAAATTCCGTCATCCGATCCTTCAAGCCTCAATTCTCAGTCTTGTCTTTTTCTTTCTGTATCTCTCCACCGCCCCTCGTGTCAACGTCTCCTATGCCGATTCTGATTTCCTTACCACCATCGGCTATCACCTCGGCGTCGCTCATCCTCCCGGATACCCACTCTACATTCTCCTAGTCTACTTCTTTACCCACCTCCCTCTTTCCACCACCGTCGCCTTCAAAGCTCATTTACTCAGCATCGTCCTCCACTCAGCTACCCTCTTTTTTATCTACCTCGGCACCTACCATTACGCTTCCTACCTCTCCCATCCTCTCAAACATCCCCTTTTTTATCCTCCCCTTATTGCCTTTTTATCCACCTTCGGTTTGGGCTCCTCTTTTCTCTTTTGGATCTACTCTACCATCGCCGAAAAGTATCCTTTAAACGACCTGTTTATCTCCATCATTCTCTTTCTCACTTCCACCATCTTCCTCACTCGCCCCAAACCTGCCCAGCGCCATCGCTTCCTCCTTGCGTTGTTCATCATCACCGGTCTTGCTCTCAACCATCATCACACTATTCTGCTCTTTCTTCCTGCACTTGGTTATTTCCTTTTCACCCAGAGACAATTCACTACCACACACCTCCGCCATTATATTCTTCCCACTCTTCTCTCCCTCCTTCTGCCCATCCTTATTCTTCTCTTCCTCAACACCACTACAGCTCCAGTCAGCTGGCATTTTCCCCAAACCCTCATTGGCCTAATCCGCATGCTCACCCGTCGAGATTTAGTCGGCTACATTGTCACCAGTGGCCAATATCGGGGTATGTACTTGTCAGCCATTTCCCTTCCAGAATTACTCGCCCAAATTTCCCCAGTGTCCCACAACATCATTTCCCACTTCGGTCTCACTTTCTGTTTCCTTGCCATCATCGGTTTTTTTCATCTCATTCGCCACCACTCCTCATTCCACCGCTTTCTTCTTCTCGTTATTCTGTTCACCACCATCTTCATTCCCTTATATGTCTACTGGCCATCCGACCTCTCATCTCAAGCCTTAAAGATTCGTATGTATCTGGCTGGTTACATCCCCACTGCCTATTTATTCACCGCTGGTATCCACTCCCTTATCTCCTGGCTACACCACCATCAATACCCCTTGCCTCGGCTCACTATCCGCTTGTCCTCTCTCTTCCTCTCGCTTCTTCTAGGATTAAACCTCCTCCGCCTTATCACCACCTATCCCCGCGTCAACCTCACCACTTTCACTTCAGTCTCCGATCATTATCGCCACATTCTTCAACAATTACCCTCGGGATCCCTCTTGGCTTGTATGTCAGA
>CAYNFZ010000019.1:0-15972 GCA_964396725.1 uncultured Pseudomonadales bacterium | reverse complement strand
CCGGTGCAAACTCAATCACCCGGCCATTTTCGTACTTAAATGTCGCATTCTGCGGCTCTCGCTCCACTCCTTCTACCAACATCTCCACATAGGTCTTCAACTTAGTTTCATCAAACCCTCCCTCAAATCCCATAAAAACCAACATCTCTTCATCGGTCAGCGTCCAAGCTTGCGATTCTCCTTCCAGTGCCAACTCTACCACCATCTCTTGATCCACAAACTTTTCCGCTCGCTCACGCGCCCTAGAAATTTCCTCCTCACTCACCACATTGTCTTCACTTCTTGGCTTCACCCCACTTACCTTCGGCTCCAACCCAGCTAACGCCCGCCCGATTTTCTCTACCACCTTCTCTTGATCAATTACCAATCCATTCTCCCCACCATACACTTCCACCCTTTTCTCATCTTCAACTTCTACCAACCTTACTTCAGCCATTGCTCCCGGTGTATCCACTTCGGCCGCCATCTCAGCCACCCGTTCCGCCACAATCTTTTCATCTACCATACATGCATGCGATTTCTCCACTCCACCCAAACCTTGCACTATCGTTCCCAAATTACTCCACCACTCTCCACCCCTTCCATGCCCAAACGCTTCCTCCGTCGTCGCAATCGGATCATATGACAAATCCACATCATAAAAATCCACTTCTCGCTTTATCACTCCACCCTTGGTAGCTACATTTTCCGCTTCAATCTCTACCACCAGCTTTTCTCCCGCTAAATAATCTCGCTCCAGCACATCCAGCGTTCGCCAAGCTTGCTCTTTGGAATATCCACCTACGTCAAACCCCGCCACTCGCACACCAGGAAAAATCTTAGTTCGATAATAAACCCAGAATCCACCTCCAACCATCAAAGGCAACACCACCATCGTCACTCCCAACATGCTCATCTCCACCATCCGCTTTCGCTGTCCCTGCCACCATCCTGGCCATTTTTTTCGCGCTTGTTGCACCCATTTCTTCATAGATGCTATTATAAAACAGATTTTCCTCTGAAATTAACTGCCCATTTTTCATGACCGACAAACCCACACCTCCCATACCCCCCAATCCTCCTACTCCCCAACCATCTTCACCACCCTTCACGCCTCCTTCGCTAGGAAGCATTCCTCTTGCACCCCAACCCATGCCCACCCCCGCTCCACTTCCCGCTTCTCCATCTCCCAGCACACCACCCACCCCTCAGTCCACCCCTCCCCCCACCCCTCATCCAGAACCATCTTCTCCCCCTCAACCACCTCCTCCCCCTCCGTCTCCCGCTGGACCGCCCCCTCCACCTCCACCAGTCAACCAGAACGGGACAGACCAACCTACTTCTTCTGAATCCATCCAAGAAGACCCCTCTCTCCAAAAACAAGCCGCCACTCCCACCGACGTCAAAAAATCTCCTTTCAAAAAAATTCTTCTTCTTATTCTCTTTCTCGTCATTCTTGGCCTCGGTGCTGGTGCTTACTTCCTCTTTCTCCGTAATCCCTCCTCACCCTCCACTCCCTCCACTCCATCCGACGGGCAAGCTCCCGGCCAATCCGTCACCCTCGAATACTGGGGCCTTTGGGAACCCTCTACCGTTCTCGATCAGGTCTTTACCGACTTTTCCGCCGCCAATCCCGGGGTTACCGTCAACTATGTCCAACAATCTCCTCAAGACTACCGCGAACGCCTCCAATCCCGCCTCTCCGCCGGTACCGGCCCTGACCTTTTCCGTTTCCATAACACTTGGGTCCCCATGCTCTCCAAAGAACTCGACGTCTTACCTAGTTCAATCATGTCCGCCTCAACCTACCAAAGCACCTTTTACCCCGTCATCTCCTCAGATCTCTCCTCCGGCAATTCTTACTTTGGCCTCCCTCTCATGATCGACGGCCTAGGACTCTACTACAATAAATCCATCTTTGCTACCGCCGGCAAATCACCCCCCACTTCCTGGGAAGAGCTCCAACAAACCGCCCTCAACCTCACCATCAAAACCGGCTTCACCATCGACCGTGCTGGTATCGCCCTGGGCACCGCCGACAACGTCGACAATTTTTCCGATATCTTAGGTCTAATGTTGCTCCAAAACGGCGCCGATCCTGCCAACCCCACCGACGAAGCCGGTCTAGCCAAGGATGCTTTGGTCTTTTACACCATCTTCGCCGCTGGAGAAAATCCCGTCTGGGACGATACCTTACCTAACTCCACCCACGCCTTCGCCACCGAAAAAGCCGCTATGATTATCGCCCCTTCCTGGCGAGCCCACGAAATCGCCGACCTCAATCCCCAACTTGACTTTGCCATCGTCCCCTTACCTCAACTGCCGCTGGAAGCAGAAGAACAACCTACTACCTGGGCTTCATATTGGGTCGAGGGTGTTTCCAAAACCAGCCAGAACAAACAAGCTGCCTGGAAACTCCTCGCCTACCTCTCCACACCCGAGGTACTCCAACAAATGTACCACCAAGCCTCAAATGAACGCCTCTTTGGCGAAATCTTCCCCAGAGTCGATATGGCCTCTCAACTCACTTCCGATCCCTATGTTGGCGCCTACGTCAAACAAGCCTCCAATGCCGTCAGTTGGCCCATGGCCTCCCGCACCTTTGACAACGGCTTAAACGACGGCGTTATCAAATACTACCTCGATGCCGTCAACGCCATCAACCAAGGCACCAATCCCGACACAGCTCTAGAAACCGCCGCCCAAGGACTCGTTCAGGTCCTCACCCTCTACAGTGGTTCTACCCGCTGAAGCTAAACTTTTTCACGCCGTCTTGTCTTTCTCTGCCTGCTAGACTATGTCCTACCAACTTCTCATTCCTCACCACCCCCAAACCGCCATTCTCGCTACTCTCCGTTACGCCCAAATTTTTTCCTACCCCTTAACCCAAGGGGAGATCTACCGCTACACCATCACTCCCAAACCTCTATCTTTTCACCAATTTGCCACCTCACTTCACCAACTCGTTACTCAAGGGAAAATCATCACCAGCTCCGCCGGTAGAGTAGGGGAGTCACCCATTTTTTTCGCCCTCCCTAGCTCTTCCCACCTGTTCAAAACCCGAACCACTCGTGAAAAATATTCTCATGAAAAAATGAAAATAACCCGAAGAGTAGGGAAGTGGCTCAAATTTATTCCCTCCATCCAAGCCGTCTATCTCACCGGAGCTTTGTCCATGAACAACACCAACCACAACGATGATATCGACCTCATGATCATCACCCGTGCCCATACCCTTTGGCTAACTCGAATCTGTGTCACCACTCTCCTCGAACTCCTACATATTAGAAGAAAACCCGAACATCAAACCTCCGCCACCTATACCAATAAAATCTGCGCAAACTTGTATCTCGACGAAACCGCCATAAAACTCAAATCATCCCAACAAAACCTCTACATTGCCCACGAAATCATCCAGGCTAAACCCCTATGGCAACGCCGCCAAATCCACACCCACTTTCTCTGGATCAACCGTTGGTTGTCCTCCTTTCTCCCCCACTCTCCTCTCCCCTACCAAAAACCCCACCCACTTTTTCCACAAACAACTTTCTCATTCATCAATTCCCTCATCAAACCTCTCGAAAACCTAGCATTTTGGGTCCAGCTAAAATACATGAAAAACAAGCACACCAGCGAAGTAATCGAACCCCAAAGAGCCTTCTTTCATCCTCGAAACACCGCCCAACAAGTCCTTAACCAATTCTCCCCTTAGCCCCCCCTTTTTCCCAAGTTTTCCACATGTTATAACTTTTCCCAATCATGGCTTTTACCCTTCCGCCCTCCATTACTAAACTCATCCGTCACTCCCAATCATCTTCCACCACTCGCGTCTTGGTCACAGGCGTCTTCGACCTTCTCCACTCCGAACACATCAACTTCCTCATCCAAGCCCGCCAAACCGGCGACCTTCTCTTCGTCGGCATCGAATCCGATTCTCGCGTTCACCAACTCAAAGGCCCTCATCGCCCCATCCACGCCGCTTCCACTCGCCTCCGCCATCTCAAAGACACTGGCCTCGTCGATGCCGCCTTCGTTCTTCCTTCCCAGTTTTCTCGGCCCAAACAACACCACCACCTCCTGTCTCTTATCAAACCCCATCTCCTCGCCGTTTCTTCCCACTCTCCCCACTTAGATCAAAAACGCCGTCTTATCCAAGAAATCAACGGACAAGTACGCGTAGTTTACCCCCACCACCCCGCCCTCTCCACCACTCGCCTGCTTTCACAACCCCAACTCGCCTCACCCCTCTCCCTTCATCCCGTCTTCAGTTCCACCACTACGCCTGCCGCTAGCCGCAGCCTTCACCTCGGCTTCCCTACCCTCAATCTAGTTATCCCCAAACACTTCCCCTACCGTCACGGCGTCTATGCCGGTCTGTCTCAAATCAACCATCACTGGCTTCCCACCGCTTTCCACTACGGCCCCATTCCCACTTTTTCTTCCCCCTCCCCTGCTCTCAAAGCTCACCTTATTGAATATCACCTTACCCATCCCCCTTCCCGTCTTTCTTTCCGCTTCCTTTTTCGTCTGCGATCTTGTCTCCGTTTTTCTTCCCCCAATCAACTAATTTCCCAAATCACCCAGGACATTGATCACCTTTCCCGCCGACTCCAGACCCTTAATGCAAAAATAACCAAAGACGAGTAAAATACCATCAGCAGTTCCTTCCTATCAATATTTCTATCACTTACCCTAGCACTTCTCTGCTAGTAACCTAATACATATGGAATTCGATCGTTTAGTCGTTGGTTTCTTAGTGGACGAAGTCGTCGGTGGTTTCTTCATCTCCGTTCCTCCAGGTCATATTGCCTGTGTTTACGACCGTGGCCGCGGAGTCTTGCCCTACACCTGGGGGCCAGGACTTCATCTCAAAATCCCCTTTTGGCAAATCGCCAAACTCTTCAACGCCCAAATTCTCGAATACACTATTAACAACGACTTTGACATCAGCAACCCTGAATCCGTTGGCGACAAGCCCATCCACACCACCACTCGCGACGGCCAGGACATCGACATCGAAGGCTCCATTCACTTTCGCATCAACAAAAACCAAGCCCCCGAGCTCTGGGAAAACGTCGGCGAAAAATTCGTTAGCAAAATCGTCCGTCCCGTTAGCCGTTCCAAAATCAGCAACGCTTTCTTGAGCCTTTCTCTCGAAGAAATCCGTCAAAACCGCCAGCAAGTCGAAAACATGATCAAAAACGAACTAAACTCCCAGTTCAACGACAAAGGGCTAATCTGCGAAAACGTCCTCCTCTCCGAAATTCGTCCCGTTTCTCACCGCCGCACTTCCCCTCCCCATCAGACTAAGTAATCGCCTGCTAGCACTCTCTTTCCCCACTTGACACCAGCCCCCTCTCCTATTAACATATCCCTGTTAGCTTCACTTGATTGTTTTCTGTCTAAACTTGGGTATTACAAGTTAATATTTAATGCACATAAAAAGGAGTACCTATGCCCAAAACATCCCCCAAACTATCCCCCAAAAACCTACAACCCAACGCTGGTTACGTTCTCGTTGAACCCGCCGAAGCCGAAACCAAAACCGAATCCGGGATCTACCTACCCGATTCCCACGACGAAAAACCCCAAGTCGGCACCGTCCTTGCCGTTGGTGATACCTGGACTACCGATCAGGGCGCCAAAATCACCGCTCCCTGTAAAAAAGGCAACCGAGTCGTCTACAAAAAATGGGGCGGTAACGAAGTCAAAATCGGCTCAATCGAATACCAATTCCTCAAGTTTGAGGACATCTTAGCCATAGTTAAATAAGCATTATTAACTCAGTAATTATCAAGGAGACAGGACAGTTCAGAGTCAAGAAATAACATTACTCATTATTTCTTTCTCATTACTTCCTAAATGAATATGCCAAAACAACTACTTTTCTCAGATGACGCCCGCACCAAACTCACTTCTGGCGTCAACCAACTTGCCCGCGCCGTTGTTACTACTCTAGGACCTAGAGGTAGAAACGTCGCTCTCGATAAAAAATGGGGCGCTCCCAACATCGTCCACGACGGCGTTACCGTCGCCAAAGAAATAGAACTCGAAGATCCTTTCGAGAACATGGGCGCTCAACTCGTCAAAGAGGCCGCTTCCAAAACCAACGACGCCGCTGGAGACGGCACCACCACTGCCACTCTCTTGGCCCAAAGCATGATCAACCTCGGCATGAAAAACATTACCGCGGGTGCAAACCCCATGCTTATGAAACGAGGCATCGATCGAGCCGTCGACACCATAGTCTCTCGACTCCAAAAAACCAGCAAAAAAATCACCGAAACCGAATGGGAATCGGTTGCTACCATTTCCGCCCAAAATTCTGAGGTCGGTTCCAAAATCGCCGACGCCCTCAGAATGGTCGGCAAAAACGGTGTCGTCGAAGTCGAGGAGTCCAAAGGCCTCGAACTCGAGATCGAACACAAAGAAGGCATGGAATTCGACAAAGGCTACACTTCCCCCTACTTTGTTACCGACACCGACTCCATGGAAGCCGTCATCGAAAACCCCTACATTTTGATCACCGATCAAAAAATCTCCGCCGTTTCCGACCTCCTTCCTTTCCTCGAAAACATTGTCAAGGTCACCAAAAACCTTGTCATCATCGCCGAAGACATCGAAGGCGAAGCCCTCGCCACTCTCGTGGTCAACAAGTTAAGAGGTGCCTTTAACATCTTGGCCGTCAAAGCCCCTGGATTTGGTGATCGTAGAAAAGCCATGCTTCAAGATCTCGCCATCTTAACCGGCGGCTCAATCATCTCCGAAGACACTGGCCGAAAACTCGATTCCGTCACTATCGACGATTGCGGTCAAGCCGACTCAGTCCGCTCCGACAAAGACAATACTCGCATCGTCGGCGGTAAAGGCGCCAAAGCCGAAATCAGTGCTAGAGTTTCTCAATTAAAGCGAGAAATCGACGCCAGCGATTCTGACTTCGACCGCGAAAAGATCCAAGAACGAGTCGCCAAATTAGCCGGCGGTGTCGCCGTCATCAACGTTGGTGCTGCCACCGAAATTGAACTCAAAGAACTTCAAGAACGCGTCAAAGACGCCGTCGGTGCCACCAAAGCCGCGATAGAAGAAGGCATCGTTGCTGGAGGCGGAGTTGCCCTTCTTCGTGCTAGTCAAGCTCTCGACGATCTCAAAGGCGCCAACACTGACGAACAAGTCGGCATCAACATCGTTCGTGATTCCCTCAACCAGCCTCTGCGCTGGCTGGCTAAAAACTCTGGCCAAGACGATGGTTGGATCGTTAAAAAGGTACTCGAAAACAAAAGTTCCACCTACGGCTTTAACTCCTTGACCTTAAAATTCGAAGACATGATCAAAGCCGGCGTTCTCGATCCTGTCAAGGTCACCCGTTCAGCAGTCCAAAACGCAGCCAGCACTGCCAGCATGATCTTAACCACAGAAGCTCTGGTCACCGATCTTCCCGAGAAAAAGGAAGACAACCCCATGCCCGCAGGTGGCATGGGCGGCGGCATGGGTATGGGCATGTAGTCAAGTCGTCAGACCTGACGCACCACGCTCAGCGGGGAGTAACCCAAAACGCAATTCAATCAACCAACCAAAGGCCGGCTTCACCGCCGGCCTTTTCGTGCCTCACCCCCTCCAGCCCATTTCTAATGAAATTTCCTTCCTCAAGTGTTATAATCCAACCCTGGTTTCCACTTTTCATTCATTTGGAACTTCGAATTTAGAATTTAGTCATTATCTCTATGCCAATCACCTCCTCCGCCCACAAAGCCCTCCGCCGCGACCAGCGTCGTACTCAAGTAAACACCAGTACTCGCAAACGTCTCAAGAAAGCCATCAAATCAGCCGTCATCAAATCCAACCCAGACACCCTCTCCTCTGCCTACAGCGCTATCGATCGGGCCGCCAAAAAGGGGATTATCAAAAAAAACAAAGCCGCTCGGCTCAAAAACCAACTCTCGACAACTTCCAAGACTGCTACTTCAACCCCCAAAACCAAACCTAAAAAAGCCCCTCCCAAGAAGAAACTCACCAAGAAATCCACTTCCACACCCAAAACATCCTCCAAGAAATAATCTGTTCCACCCCTCATTGTCTCGATCTCAGAAACCTGCTATCGTAAATCTAGCCAATCAATAGGCGGTTTTCACCACCGCAGCTTTAGTGATTACTCTTGCAAATCGAAACAATACACGTTTCTGCCCATGCTCAACTTATTCACTCTCAAACCCCACACTGCCATCAACGTCAACCTCCTCCCCAAAGATCCTTTCTCCGATTCTATCTTCGGTAAACTCCTAAACTGGACCCTCTCCGTCGGTCGCTACATCGTTGTTTTCACCGAAGTCATTGTTATATTAACCTTTCTTTCACGCTTCACTCTCGACCGCCAACTCACCGACTTAAACGAATCCATTCTCAAAAAACAATCCCTCCTCGAGTCCTATTCTTCTCTAGAGACCACCGTCCGTGGCATCCAAAACAAGGCCCAATTTATTTCCACCATCAAAGCCGCCACCGATATTCCCAACACCCTAGACTACCTCCTCGCCAACTTTCCTCAAGATATTCTCTTCGACAGCATCGATATCAACCAAGACAACTTTGTCGTCGTTGGTCGCGCCTTCTCTCAACAATCTCTTTCTCAGTTTGTTAACTTCCTCAAATCCAACCCCAACTTCCAAGAAGTCAGCATCGACCAACTTCGCACTTCAGAAGACGACCTTGCTATCAACTTCATTATTCGCACCAAATCGCGCTCTATCCCCACCCCTCGTCCTCAACGTTCTTCCTCTACTCAAATAGAAGAAGACGAACAATTCTAACCACAACCCTTATGTACCAACTCTCCAACTCCCAAAACCAACTCAATTATCGCAACAAAACCAGACAAATCCGCCTACTCTACCAAAAACCCGTTGCCCAAACCTCCACCGCCCTGATTCTTACTTTAGGAACCATCGCTTTTTTTGGCTTTGCCGCCATCCGTCCCACCCTCTCCACCGTGTCGCAACTCATCGCCGAACTCGAAGAAAAAAAAGAGATTGAACAAAAACTCACCCAAAAACTCACCGTCCTCTCTTCTCTCCAGGAAGAGTACATGCTAAATCAAGACACTCTGGCCATTTTTACCCAAGCCATCCCCGAAGACCACCAGCTCCACCGCCTTCTCTTAACCATCGAATACCTCGCCTACTCCTCCGGCCTCGACATCGAATCCCTTCGCCTTAATCCTCTCACCACCTACGGTACTCCCGACGCCAAATCTCAAGCTCTCAGTCGCTCCGACTTTAACTCCTCTTTTCCCCAGCTTAAAATTCAACTCTCCATTCAATCCACTATGGATCAACTTCAACCCTTCCTCCACCAACTCGATGACCTCTCCCGCACTATCTACATCGAAACCACCAACTTCAATCGCTCCGAAGACGAAGACACCCCTGACTTGATTACCACGTCTATTACCATGCACGTCTTTTGGAACGACAACACTTCCTCCTCCACCCCATCAACAACTTCATCAACCACCAACTAATCATCATGCCTATTCCAAACCACACTTCCTTCAAATTCAAAAACAGCATCTACTTTATCTCTCTCATTAGCCTTATCGTCGTGGTTATCTGGATTGCTTTTTCTATCTACTTCTCCTACGCCAGCCGCTCAGAAACAATTAATGTTTCCCGCCAGCTCCAACCCCTTTCTCCCGACCTACACCTTAATCTGGCCACCACTCTCTCCTCTCGCCGCACCATTACCGACCAAGAACTTGAATCCTTCAAACCCACCATTCAAGACCACGCCACCGTCCTTCAAGCCGCCGCTGCCACCGCCAAGTCTTCTTCCTCTACCACCCGTATTCGAAACACCCCTTCCTTATTTCCCTCTGCTTCCCCTTCCGCTTCACCCGCTTCACCCGCCTCACCTTCGGCCTCACCCAACCTATAACAATTACTCGAGCATATTTGATACATTTTGACATATTGAGTTAGGTAACTTCTGACGTTACCATAAATTAGGCCACCTTTTGTGTCCTAGTTTTTGTGTTACAAAAAACATCTTTCTACCTCATCTTTATGAAAAAAAACCTCCTCAAAAGAAAAATTCCCACCCTAATCGCTCTCGTCGTTCTTTTCATCGGCGCCGCCGCCGGAGTCCTTCTCGTTGGTCGCGATACCAACTTCCTCCCTCGAGCCGGACCAGAACACACCCCCAAACAAATCCAAATCACCAACCTCACCGACAAATCTTTTACCGTCTCCTGGATCACCGACGCTCCCACATCTGGCTTCGTTCGTTACGGCCAATCCGCTTCCAGCTTAAACACTACCGAAATCGACGACCGCGACCAAGTCTCCGGCCAATCCGGCAACTTCACCACCCACCACACCACCGTCAAAGCCCTGACTCCCAGTTCCACCTACTACTTTAAACTCGGCTCGGGCCCTAACCAGGCCTTATACGACAACAACGGCCAACCCTACACCATTACCACCGGACCTCAACTCTCCGCCAACCAGAACTCCGACACCGCCTACGGTACCGTCACTACCCCCGCCCAAACCCCCGCCGAAGGCGCCATTATTTACCTCAAACTCCCCGGAGCCGCCCCTCTCTCCACCTTGGTAAAGACCTCAGGTACTTGGGCCGTACCCCTATCTTCCATTCGCACTCAAGATCTCACCAACTACTTCACCTACGATCCGTCTACTCAAACCATCAACATCGAAGTCGTCGACTCCCAAGGTTCCAAGACCATCGGTACTACCAACACCTCCAACGACCAACCCACCCCTCCCATCATCCTCGGCCAAAATTTCGACTTCACTTCTACCCAAACCCCCGCTCCTACCCCCTCGCCCACTCCCAAACTCGTCTCCTCCTTTGATCCCGACCCCATTACCCCCGCTACATCTTCAGCCGTTATTCTCACTAACCCCAGCCGCGACGGCGAACAAATCAACACCACCCGACCCGAAATCCAAGGCAAAGCCCCTGCCCTCACTACCCTCACCATCACCGTCGAATCTCCCGTTACCTACCAAGAACAAATCGCCGTCGACAGCCTCGGCAACTTCGCCTGGACTCCTCCCGCCGATCTCGACTCTGGTGAACACACCGTCACCATCGCCTACGTCGACGACCTTGGGCAGCAACAGACCTTAACCCGCACTTTTGTCGTCCTCGCCCAGGGATCCAGTAACCTACCCTCCCTTACCGCCACTCCTTCTGGTTCCACCCCCACCCCTTCACCTACTCCCAAACCCTCCACTGCGCCCTCAACTTCACCCACTCCAACTCCCAGCCCCACCCTTCGACCTACAGTCACTCCTAACCCCATTTCCACTCCATCAACCTCAACCACCTCCAGCATCCCCGTCGCCGGCGTCGCCGGCCCCACCTCCCTCCTCACTCTTATGGGACTAGCCCTCATTATCTCCGGTCTCCTCCTTCGCTACACTAAATCTATCTAAACCTATGGATCAACCCAATCCTCCCGACACCAACCCACCTACTTTCTCCTCACCAACCAGCTCTTCCCCCATCTCTCCTCCGGGCAAACCCACCGTCCAATCCAAAGTCGACGACGACATTCTCAAAAAAGAAATCGACAACGCCGTCCAAGACACCGCTGCCATCGGGGCCGCCAAAATCAAATCTCCAGACACTCTCAACCCTATCGCCGAAACCCCCTCACTTACCCCACCCGCAGATCCGGCCACCGGCCCGACCCCTTCTCTAGGCGATTCTCCTGCCCAACCCATTCCAGATTCCCAACCCCAACCTGACGGCCAACCCAAATCCACCATCACCACTTCCGACTCTGCCCCACCCCCCCAGAAAAAATCTCTAGGTAAAAACGCCAAAATCATCGCCGGCGGCGCCCTCATGTTCGTTTTGGCTATCGGCACCGGCGTCGGTATCTTCCTCAGCCAACAATCCGCAGAAAACCGTTCCGCTGCCAGCGACGACCCCAACTGCTGTTGGGAAGGTTGGGATTGTGGTAACAGCCAGGACATGTGGAATCAAGGCTGGGCCGCCTGCAAAAACCACGAATGCGGTGGCGCTTGCGCTGATACTTCTGGAGGTGGAGGATCTTCCGGAGGCGATTCCGGCGGCTCTTCTGGTGGTACAACCACACCCTCAGTTTCAGCTGATGGCAATTGGTGTATCACTTGCAACTGTTCTGGATCATCATTACAGCACTGTGCTGACGCGGAAGCCCAATCTATATTTGCTGGTACATACCCCAACCAGAACTACTCCTCTATCTGGCGTAGCCAAGCCTCTAGCAAATGCACGGAACTCTGCGGCGGTAGTATTGTAACCAACCCCACTCCTGGAGGCTCAACCCCCTCAGGTGGTGGAAGTACTGGCGGTACCACTACTCCTACCACCTCGACTCAAAACAAATCAGCCGGTGATACTTGTGACCCCACTGCTCAAAGTGGCCTTCCTCAATACGGCGGCTGTGATGGTTCAGGACCGCTATCGTGTATCGTTTGCCCCGGTGGCACTCTCTACGCAGGTCAAAACCACTGTTCCGGTTTTACTTCCGGAGCAGAAGTCGCCGCAGACTGCGGTGGTTATGTTGTCGGCAATGTTGGTGTTATTCCCGATGTTGACGTTGACATTATCAACCAAACAAGTGGCGCAACATGCAACTCCTCTTCATCAAGCAACTGTCCAGGAAAAAACGTAGGGTCTGATTGTATTGCCTCCGGGAATGCTTCAGGTTATTGTTTCCCAGACTCCATCAACACTTGTACATGCAAACCCAAAGATATTACACCAGCATTGCTGGGAGCAGATACGGGAACTTGTCCAGATAATCCCAATGGGCCAGAGTGGAAAATCTATACTTGCAACAAAATCGACGCCACTGGTGGTTGTCCAGCCCCAGGTGAAAGCCCCGTCTCAGTTACTACTGCAGACGGCACACAAAGCCCGTCTCTTAGCCCTGCTGTTTGCCAAATGCAACAAGCCGACTGTGTCATGACCTCAGGATCTGGTTTGGTCTTCCGTACCGCCATCAACGCCGACGCTTCTTGTTACGGCATTCCTGTTACTCCCACCACTATAGACCAGACCTATTCATGCAACTCACCTTGTACTTCCACCCCCGACTGCCAAACTGCCAATACTGAGTACACCTGTTACTCTTCCGGCACTTGTCGTCACTCTTCTTATCCCGATGAAGCCGACTGTCAACCTCCTCAAACCACTCCCCCCTCCACCCCACCCCCCACCATTCCACCCGTTGCCGAAGAATTCATCTGCTCCTCACTTACTCCCAGCATTCCCACTCCTGACCTCGGCCAAACCGTCAACTTCACCTGCGCCGCCGCCGGCACCGGAGTTAGCCAAGTCAACCGCTACGACTTCCAGTACCGCATCGACAGCGGTGCCTGGCAACAAATCGGCGTCTCCACTGCCAACATTAACCAATCTCTCAGTCTAGTCATTACCGAACCCGGATCCTACCGAGTCCAATGTCGCGCCTGCAGTACCGACAAATGCACTCCCTGGGATACTTTATAAAAAGTACTTAAACCATGCCTACCGACGCTCAAAACCAACAAGCCAAAAAGAAAAAACTCTTCGCCATCATCGGCCTCTCTGTTGTCGGCCTCGTCACTATCATTCTCCTGGCCACCGTCGCTTACTTCCAACTTCGCGGCACCGCCCCCGTCGCCCCCACCGCTCCCGAATCCAAGCCCTCCGCCCAAGTCCCCGCCGCTTGCGATCTCACTTTCACCGTCGCAGCCGAGCCAATCAGTTGTTATCAAGGCACTTGCACCCAAGACGACCAATGCGGTACCGGCCAAATCTGCGACCAAGACTTAGATCTCTGCGTCAACCCCGATTGCCGTACCGACACCGACTGCGTCTGCGAATACGACTGCGACACCGACTGCACCACCGACGCCCAATGCCAAACTGCCAACGCCAGCTACATCTGCCACGACACCGACGCTACCACCTCCACTTGCCGCCACCAAGACTACCCCGATCAATCTTCCTGCACGCCGCCCACCTACACCTGTGACTCCGATTGCACTACCGATGCTCAATGCCAAACCGCAGACTCTGACTACTTCTGCTACTCCACTTCCGGCACATGCCGTCTCCAGGATTATCCCACCGAAGAAACCTGCCAACCTCCCGAGCCCGTCACCTACCAGTGCAACTCCAACTGTACCACCGACGCCCAGTGCCAAACCGCCAACTCCGACTACACTTGCTACGACGTCACCGACACCTGTCGCCTCCAAGGCAATCCTGGCTCTACCACTTGCGACTACGCTTGCGACTCGCCTTGTATCACTGACGACCAATGCCAAACCGTCAACAACAACTACATCTGCTACGATCTTAGCGATAACACCTCTGCCTGCCGCCACAAAGACACTCCAAACAGCGACACCTGTACTCCCACAACCGCAACTCCAACCCCAACTCCCAGTCCCACACCCAAACCTTCTGCTTCTCCCACACCCACCCCTACCCCTCCTCCCGGATCAACTCCTACCCCCACCCCTCCCCCAGGCTCTACTCCCACGCCCACTCCCACATCCATCACCAGCGCCACTCCCACAGCCAGCCCTGGCACCACCGTCACCACCGAAACCACTCTCCCTGAAGCTGGAGTTAGTTTCCCCACCTACACCCTCCTAACTTCAGGAGTCTTCATCGTCCTCTTGGGAGCCCTCGGCCTCCTAATCTTCTAACCTCTCACTCTCGCCACCCCAAACTCCACTCATAGTATTTCCCCCAATCCTGCGGCAATTTCATCCCCGTCCAGTAAGGAAAATAATACCCAAAAAACCCTACCGCCATTACCGCCACTGCCACCGCTACCATTCTCATTTCTCGATTTTTGTCTTTCCACCAATCCATCCACACCCGACCCCAAACCACACACAACCACGGTATCGCCGGCGCATAATGATAAAAAAACATAATTCTCGGCGATAAAGTCCACTCCACCCACATCAGCAAATACGAGAGTCCTACAAACCACCACACCAACTCTTTCTTTCCTCGCCTCACTAACACCCAAACCAACGCTACCACTCCACTCACCGTAATCACCGGATTAGCCGTATTGTAAATATTGGCTACCTTCCCCTCACTATAATCCACGTGGTACCACACCGGTTTAATATTCAGCACCCACTCCCACGGTCGACTCTGATAAGGATGCGTCGCCTCCAAATTCGTCTGATACCACCAAATCTGCTTATGTAGCTCCTTAAACTGTTCCAACGTGTGTCCCTGTAACCACCATTGGCCAAAACTCAACACATAAATCACCGCCGGCATCACCCCAAACGCTATCACCAATTTCACCCATCGCCCCCATTGCCCCGAAAACCCCGACTTCACCCATCGCCACCCTTCCCACACTCCTACCACTCCCACTACAAACACTCCCGACCACTTGCTCGATACCGCAAGCCCTGTCATCAGCGCCGCCACCGCTAACCACTTGACCGCCTTCTTCCCTTTCTCTTCGTAAAATTTCCAGTAACTCCCTAAAGCCATCACTGTAAAAAACACCACCACCATATCATTCATCGCAATCCGTGACTGAGTTAGCAACAATCCATCCAAACTCGCCGCCGCCGCCGCTACCAACCCCACCTCTTCTTTTTTACTCAGTTCCTTTCCCAACCAATACACCCCCGCCACCGTCAGTACTCCAAACACCACACTCGGCAATCTCCACGCCCAACTTGTATCTCCCAACATATAAATCGAAAAACCCTGCAACAACTTCGCCACCGGCGGATGCAACCACTCAAACGCCGTTCCCTCCTGGGGTGATTTATGCCACCACTCATAACCCCGCGGATCATTGGCCGCATAATACCGCGCCGTAAACGCGTGGTACACTTCATCGAAGTAATACTCCGCCGGCTCCCCCACTCGCCACAACCGTGTCACCAAAGCAAAACTCAATATCGCCACCAACCACCACTTGTTTTTCTTCCGTTTCATTCCTTGATT
>CAYNFZ010000018.1:0-16425 GCA_964396725.1 uncultured Pseudomonadales bacterium | reverse complement strand
GGTGTGGGGGGGGGGGTGGGGGTTGGGGTGGGAGAGGGTGAGGATGGAGAAGAAGGAGGGAGGGAGAGTTGGGTGAAAACGAATATGGAAATGGTGGTGATTAGAGCTAGAAAAGCCAGCATGAGGAGAAGGAGCTTAAGGTAATTTCGAGAGGGAGTGGGGGTGGAAGGAGGTTGGGGTTGGGGCGAGGGATTAGGGGGCGGTTGGGAAGTAGAGATAGGTCGACCTTCGAGAACGGCTTGGATTTCGGGCGAAGATTTGGGGAGAGGTGGAGGGGTGGAGGTCATGGGAAGAGTTTAACTATTGGGTAACAAGGAGGATATCTAGGAAAGGTTGAGGATGTCCCGGGTAGCCAGAGTGTTGAGATGAAGGAAATAAATTAAGCCTAGAGACAAGATAATGATAAAAATAACCAAGAGAAGGTAGAGATGGCGATGGGAGGATAGAGATATTTTGAGGGATGAGGAACGGTGGGAGGTGCGTTTTTTGGTTCTTTTGGGGGATTTGGGCATGGCAATATTAGTGTAGCGGATTGGAAAGAGACTGGCTAGAGGGGGGGTTACAAGTCGAGGTATTCGCCTGGATTTTGGGGATGACCGTTGTCGTGGATTTCGAAGTGGAGGTGGGGACCGGTAGTGTTACCAGTCATGCCGACTTCACCGATTTTTTGACCGGTACCGACAGCTTGGCCTTCGGAAACGGTAAAGTTTTTGAGGTGGGCATAAACAGAGGTAAGGCCGTGGCCATGGTCAAGAATAATGTATCGGCCTAGGCCAAAGATACCGGTTTCGGTTTTGTGGACTCGACCAGAGGTAAAAGCCAGAACGGCATCGCCAACGTGAGAGTTTAAATCATAGGCGTAGTGGCCTGGGTGATAGTACTGGCCGACATAGCGAAGGTTCTCGACGGGAACGACGTATTCACGTGTTTGGGTGTGAATTTCAGGGGTGGAAGAGGTGGCAATTATAAGATCGGACCTCTGTAAAAGAATTGGGGGTTCGTAAATGACCTCTTCTTGAGAAGAACCCAAGAAAGGCATAAACATCATGGCAGCTGCCAGATTAAGACCGACGAGTTGAGGGAGTAACTTATGCTCGAGAAACTTTCTTAAGAAGGCGCTGATTTTGCTCGCTTGGTAAGGACGAGGCAAACGCCTGGTGTACTTGAGATTGATGGTATTGATTTCGATATGGAGGAAGAAATAGAAGAGAAGGGTTTTGAAAAAACCGATCATAAGGCGGCTTAGTTAGGCCGCTAAACCTGGTGATACTTGAGAGTGGTACATGAGTTTAGATTAGTCTCCTTGGGTTAATCTGAGATCATGTAGAGTGAGGGCTCTTTCAATCAAGTATCGGAGGGCAGGAGAAGGCTACAGGTAGCCATAAAAAAACCTTGCGGTTTTGCAAGGTACGAAGTAATTTACCAGAAAATGCCCGAAATGTCAAGTCCTATAGCGTATTTGACTCGAGGAGGGAGGAGGGGTTTAAAGAGGCCTCGGGAGACGCTATACTGGAAAGAAGTCATTAATGTGTTCTGAGGGGGTAATATGGTGAGAGCTGTAATAAATGGATTCGGGAGGATCGGAAGAAGTGGATTCCGAGTGTGGTTGGCTCGAGAAGATTTGCGTAAAGATTTGGATATAGTGGCGATAAATACCTCGGGATCGATGGATGTGGAGGGGTGGGCGCATATTTTAAAGTACGACAGTAATTATGGGATGTTGAGTAATAAGCTTGAGGTGGAAGAGGTGAGAAAAGCCAAGGAAGCAACGGAGAAGGAGTCTTTAATTGGGTATTTGAAGGTCGATGATTTCTGGAAGATTCCGGTGTTGGCACAACGAGATCCAGAGAAGATTCCTTGGAAAGATTTTGGGGTGGATGTGGTGATTGAGGCGACAGGGGTGTTTCGGGATGAGAAAGGGGCAGGGTTGCATATCAAGGCGGGTGCTAGAAAAGTGTTGATTTCGGCTCCAAGTAAAGGAGAAGGAATCGGGACTCATGTACTCGGGGTAAATGAGTACGATGGCAAATCGCCGATTGCAGACAATGCTTCGTGTACGACTAATTGTACGGCCCCAGTGATGGCGATACTCCACGAGGCGCTCAAGGTGAAAAAAGCCGGTTTAACGACGATTCATGGTTATACAGATGATCAGAATTTGCAGGATGGGTCACATAAAGATCTGCGGAGGGCGAGAGCGGCGGCGATGAATTCGGTGCCGACTTCGACCGGGGCGGCGATCGCGACGACCAAGACGATACCAGATCTCAAGGGCAAGTTTGATGGGATCGCCGTCAGGGTGCCAGTACCGGTGGGATCGATTTCAGATATTACCTGCCTGGTAGGTAAGAAGACTAGTGTAGAAGAGGTAAACAAGTTGTTTGAGGCGGCGGCGGGAAGTGCCAGGTGGAAAGGGATTTTGGCGGTAACCCGTGATCCTCTGGTGTCGAGCGACATTGTGGGCAGGAATGAATCCTCGATTGTGGACCTAGAATTAACTCAGGTGATTGATGGGGATTTAGTTAAGGTGTTTGCCTGGTACGACAACGAGTGGGGCTACTGTAACCGGCTTCTGGAACAGACGATAGCGGTGGGGAGTAAGTGATCAAGAAAATCGGTTCCAAGCTTGTCTATCGTGACCAGTGGATGGTTTTAAAGCAAGATAAGGTCTTGTTTCCAGATGGTCATGAAGGAACTTATGCAGTTGTAAATCGGCTTGATGGAGCGATGGTGTTGATAATAAATCAATACCATGAGTTATTGTTGGTGAAACAATTTCGTTATCCTACAGGGCATTTTTCCTGGGAACTACCAGGCGGTGGCATTGATGAAAGTGAAGAGGTAGAAGATTCCTTGAGGAGAGAAGTAAAGGAAGAAACAGGGCAAGAACTAGGTGAGTTGGTTGCAATTGGGAAGTTTTATCCGTTGTCGAGTCAGTCGACTGAGAAAGAGTATGTTTTTCTGGCAAGAGTCGATGACATTGAGGTTAAAGAACCTGAGGATGAAAATGAAGCGATTGTGGAATGCCGGGTGGTGACGATTGAGGCGGCGATCGAGATGGTAGAAAAGGGAGAGATTGACGATCCAGTGACAGCGGTGGCTATTTTTATGGGGAAGCGTTATTTGGAGAAGAAGGGTTGAGGCCTGGGCGGCCTGTCTGTCGGCAGACAGGGAATATGAGCTTGCTCGATTTTTAAGAGTAACTAGCGCAACCTTTCTGAGACCGGAGCGGGAATCGAACCCGCGCATCGAGGTTTTGCAGACCCCAGCGTTTCCACTTCGCCATCCGGTCAATTTGATTTCTAGGATATTATATCAGCTGACATGAAGCATCAGCAAAAAAACCAGAGGAAATAAGTTGGAGTCGATGGGGTTTGTGGAGCGTGAGACAGTTTGATACAATTCCCTCAAGATAAGTTATCCTGAAGGTGTGTTTTATGAGAAAGAGATGGATAGTAGGGATATTGATTGGATTGGCTCTGGGAGGTTGTAGCCGGTTGCCGGCAGCGAAAAATAAACAAGGGGCGCTGCAGGTAACGAGCAACGGGGCGTTTGGGGTGTATTTGGATGAGACTTTTTTGGGGCAGACGCCGTTTTTTGATGAAAAGATTGCAGCCGGGGAGTATACATTGCGATTGGTGCCATCGAGTGAGGAGACTGAAGGTATCTGGCAAGTGCAGACAAGGATTGCGCCGAGGGCGTTGACGGTAGTGCATTATGAATGGGGAGGAGATCGGGAGAGTTCGACGAGCGATGTGTTGGAGTTGGAACCGCTGGGAAATAAGGAGGCGGTGGAGTTGTCGTTGTCGACTTTACCGGATAATGTGGTGGTAAAACTGGATGGAGAACTACAAGGGTTTTCTCCGGTAGCGTTTGATGATATTAGTGCTGGAGATCATGTGTTGGCGCTGGAAGCGCCCGGGTATAAATCGAAAACGATTAATTTAAAGACTAATGCAGGGTATCGATTGCGAGTAACGGCGAATCTGGCGCGAGATCCAAGACTGACTTTGGAGGAACCGACGCCAGGGGGAGTGGCGACGCAGAGTGGGCAGACGAGTCAGAGTGAAGGACAGAAGGAAGAAGCTGAGGTAACTCCGAGTCCAACTCCTGGAGCGTCCCCTACTCCGACCCCGGAGCCGGCGTCTGGATTTGGGGGCGTATCGAGTGGGATTATCAGTGGAGAAGTGAGTTTGTCTCAAGTAGAACCACCGTATGTGAAAGTGTTGGATACTGGTTTGGGATGGCTGCGGGTACGGTCGGAGCCTTCAGGATTTGCTGATAATGAAGTAGCTAAGATTAAGGTAGGAACGTATTTTCCGTTTGTGGAATATAGCGGCAACGATGAATGGGTGAAGTTGGAGTACCAGACGGGGAAAGAAGGTTGGGCGAGTGGGAAGTATGTGCAGGTGGTGGAGGAGTAAGCTAGTCTTGGTCGTCGTCGTGATGCCGAAGAAGATGGGCGAGAAAGTGGAGAAAGCCGATTGGAGATTTGAACCAGCGATCGAGTTTTTCGGTTTGTGCAATTGACTCATCGAGTTCAGCAATTTTGGCGTTACATCGGTCCAACTCTTGTTGGTTGTATTCAAAATATGCAGAAATACCATCGTTTTCAGGGGTGAGATTATATCGAGCAAAGATGCTATGGAGAAAAGCAGGAGATACGGGCTGTGTTCCGTTTAGCTTGATCGCTTTATCCACTTCCTGGCAAGCCATGGAGATTCTAGCTCCCAATTCTAAGTCTTCCAGACCATAACCAACTGGAGTAAGTTCCGTTTCGATGTTCATGCGATGCATTATAGCCAAGGATGCAAGAAGAATTGACCTAACTGAGCCAATAGATGATGGTGAAGGCGAGGGTGGCCCAGATGATGACGGCGGCTATAAGCGGCTCGTCCTCGAGGAGAACACGCTCGGGGGATTCGCCGCGGTTTTGTTCGTAGACGAGCTGAAGGTAGCGCATGATGCCGTAGATGACGATGGGGACGGTGGCCATCATGAGTTTTTCGGAATTGAGAGTGCGGGGAAAAATGGTGTAGAGGGAAAGGAGAATGCCGGAAGGTTTGACGGGGTAGTAGTTGAAGGAAAAGATGGCGTAGGAAAGCCAGGTGGCGTTGGCGAACATGCCAGTGTAGATATCTAGAAGTCTGGGGGTGTAACGAGAGAGAGTAACGCGGTGGCCCTGGAGGCTACCCTCGAGGCCCTTGAGGAGAGTGCGTTCGGATTGACGCTTGCCGACGGCCATGAAAAGAGCCAGCGAGACGACGGTCAAGAGAAACCAGACACTCATGTGGAGATTGACGACTATAGCCCCGGCATAGACGCGAATGATAAAGCCGGTGGCTATGGAGAGAACGTCTAAGATGGGGACGTGTTTTAATTTGAGGGAGTAGAAGAAGTGGAGAATAATGTAGGCAAGGACGAGAGCAAAAAAGAAGGGGCTAAGAGTCCAGGCTAAAAATGAGCCAACTAGAAGTCCTGTGATGGTGGCGAAAACGGCGATGGGGATGGGGAGAATGCCAGAAGGGATGGGGCGCTTTTTTTTGAAGGGATGGCGGCGGTCGACAGGAGCGTCGACGATGTCGTTTAGGGTGTAGACGCTGGAGGTGATGATGGTAAAGACGATAAAAGCTAGAGTGACACGGAGAAAGTAATGGTTTTCGAACATGAAGCCGGAGAAGAAGAGGGCGGCGAAGAGGCTGCCGTTTTTGAGCCATTGCCTGGGTCTAGCGGTACGAAGGAGGCCGATGGTGATTTGGAGCTTGGGGGATGAATGAGTCATGATGGGTGTTTAATAGAGTGGCTGATAAGCTTGAGCCAGAGGATTAAACCTGCAGTGATGAGCGAGATTGTGGCAATTGTAAAGACTTTCTGGGTGCTGTTCAATTGGAGAGTGAGAAGGCCCAAAAAGGCAGTGGCACCCCAGTAAAAATAGGCAATCTTTGGCTTGGACCAACCGGCGTCGAAGAGACGATGGTGCAGGTGACCACGATCTCCCCAGACTGGGGATTTGCCGTGGAGGAGGCGACGAATAATGGTGAAGGTGGCGTCGGCCATGGGAATGCCGAGAATAAGGATAAGAGCGGCGACCTTGGCTCCGGAGAGGATGGCTAGAACGGCGAGGAGAAAGCCGGCTAAGCTACCGCCGCCGTAGCCGGGCATGATTTTTTGGGGATAGAAATTAAAGAAAAGAAGGCCCAAGAAAGAGCCGGAGGTGATGGCGGCGAGAGTGATGACGGGCCATTGGGTGAAATCGCCGGCGAAGCTAAAGGAGAGCAGCCCGAGAAAGAGGGCGGCGATGGCGACAAATCCAGGCATTTGGCCATCGAGGCCTTTGGACCAGTTGACGATGTTTGAGGTCCAGAGAATCCAGATAAAAGCAAAGAGATCGGCGAGGACCCAGATGGTATGGGTGGTGCCGGCGAAGGTGAAAGCGATCTGAGGGCGGTTTAAGTGAATGACGGATCCAGGAGGGCCGAAGGGGTTGGTGATGAAGGCGATGCCGATACCGGCGGCGACTACGGCCAAAGCTGCCAGAATGCCGGTGGCAACACGAAGGTATGGACTGAGGTTGAAGATGTCGTCTAGTACACCAACGCAGGCGAGGATGGCGGCTCCAGAGAGAATGCCGAGAAAGTGTTTGTCGGGGCCGATGAAAATGAGGCCGAGAAGGGCGAGGGTGAGAAAAATAGGGATGCCTCCACCTCGAGGAACGGGGCGGGTGTGGGTGACTTTGGCGTGACGGTTTTGGCGGGGATCATCGACAAGACGAAAGTGGCGGTAGAGAAGGATAACCAGAGGAGTAATAGAAGCGCTGAGAATGAAGGCAAAGAAGGCGGGGAGGAAGAAGAGGGAAGAAAAAGTGGGCATGAGGAGTTAAGTGATAATAATGATGATGTGGGCGAGAGAAACTAGGAAAAGGAAGGAAATGAGAGCGGAGGTGGTAGCGAGGATGCGAGCGAGCATGCGGTCAGAGGAGAAATTGAACTTGGCGAGCCAGGTGTGGACGATGAAAAAGGTGAGGCTGGCAAAAGGGAGGATGATGAGAAATTGTTTTTTGGCGAGTTGTTTTTCGCCGCGGGCGAGGCTGTAGAAAAGCGGGGCGATGGGGGGGAGGCGGTGATAGAACACGAGGAGGAGGAGAAGGCTGGAAACAGCTAGGATACCTGACCAGAAAATGGAATTTCTGATGACTGAATCGCGGAAGAAAGATCGTAGGGGAATAAATGGACGTCTCACGAGGTGATTATATCAAGTTGAAGCTGGAGGGAGAAAAGGAGGCTAGCGGAGGCGGAGTTTGTAAACAAGAGCGCTTTGGCCGGAGGTGGCGGTAGCGGGAAGGTCGGGGTCGGAGATGCGTTGGATGAGGTTGTAGTGATCGGCAAGAAAAGTGTGGAGGCCGGGGAAATGGCGCCATTCGGATTCGATGACGACGATAACTGGAGGCAGGGTGTTGGTTAGTGCTTGGAGGGTGGGGTGGTAATAATTGAGATCGGCGACGTGGAATGAGGTAACGAGTTTTTCGACGGGAGAGCGATTGGCAAGAACATAGACTCCAGGTTCGGTACCCCAAATGTAGATGGAGTCACCGGGAAGAGTGATGCGGCGAATGTAGGTAGCGAGGGCGTAGTTACGAGGCATGCGGTGGTCGAGTTGACGGTAGTATTGATTTTGAGTAATCTGGCCGGTGGCGTAGGAGATGAAGTTGCGGTAATAGGAGAAGATGGGGTAATGGCTAAAATCAAAGCGGATAATGGCGGCGGCGACAAGAATTGTGGTAGCGACAGCGGCGAAAAGATTGGGTTTGGATTTACGGTAGATAACGGCAAGTCCGAGGACGAGAGGAGGAGTGAGCTGGATAAGGTAATGAGGATAGGGGCGGCCGGAGAGAAGGGCAGCAAAAAGGGTGAAGGTGGTCCAGAGAATGATGAAGGTAACTTGAGGGTGGAGGTGGCGACGGATGAACCACAGGATTAAAGTGAGGACCAGTAGGAGAAGGGCGCGGGACTGGAGACTATCAAAGCCGATGGTTTGGAGAAGAAAGTTCGAGTTGTTCCAGACGCTGACATAACCGGTGCTACCAGTGGCGTTGAAGAAAAGAGAGGCGGGAGAAACGCCTTGAACTGCCCAAAGGAGCATGGTGATAAGAATGGGAAGTGAAAGCCCAAGGAGAGCGATCCAGATATATCGAGCTTTGAGGAGCTGTAAGGGAAGTTGAAGGGAGAGTTTTTTGTCGAAGAGATAGAAGAATAATCCTAGGGCCGTAATATCAAGAGCGACGTGAATTTTAAAAAGAAAGGCAAAACCGAGACAAATGCCGGCGAGAAAGTGGTGGAGAAGGAGTTTGGATTTGAGAGTTTTGGGGTGGCGCGGTTTGGACGTTAAAAGGAGAAGGGCGAAAGTGGTAGGCATGATGAAGAAGATTTCGGCATTGGCGACGTTGCCTTCGAGGTAAGGAGTGGATGTCAAGAAAATAAAAAGGAGAGTGGTGAGGGCCGCGATCCATTTGGAGTGAGAAAAGCGGGCGGCGAGGTTGTGGATGATAAAAACGTTAATCAAGTTCCAGAAAAGAAGCAGAAGACGAAAAGTGGAAACATATCTGACCAAAGCAGCAAAGAGATAGATTAGGGGAGGTTTGTTGGGGTAATCGGTGATGGTGTGGTAAAGAATGCGGCCGTGGCGCATGGCTTGGCCGATGGCGAGATAGATGTTTTCGTCGCCATACCAGAACGGCTCAAAAAGAGAAGGGAGACGA
Organism: uncultured Pseudomonadales bacterium; assembly: GCA_964396725.1. Lineage (GTDB taxonomy): Bacteria > Patescibacteriota > Microgenomatia > UBA1400 > CAYNFZ01 > CAYNFZ01. Next base: position 7,670 of record CAYNFZ010000018.1, on the reverse strand, counting down.
AGAATGATGGTGAGGAGAAGAAGGAGCAAGAGAGGTTCGTGACGAGAAAGGGTGCGGTTTAAGTGAGCAAGTTTTTTGATCATGGGTGGGGAGTTAGAGGATGAATGAAATTGGCTTGAGGGCCGGGTTCAAGGAACCAGTATGGCGTGTCGGGAGGTGGGGAGATGTGGGTGAGACCTTGGCGTTCGTAGGAATCGAGGAGGCTTTTGCCGGAAAATTGAACTAGACCTTCATCAAGAACGATGATTTCGTCGGTGGGGCCAAAGTAATACGTGACCTCGGCAAAGGAAGGCAGAACGGTGTAAATAGGTGAATCGCCGGGAGTTTTGGTTTGGTAGACGGATTGGATTTGTTCACGGAAGCTGGGGTCGTAGCGACGGAAGCTATGGAAATTGATGAAGAGATATTGGATGACGAGGAGGGAGAGACCGAAAATCCAAGTTTTTTGGGGAAGTGAGAGAAGACCTTGAACGGTAAGAAGGAGAAGGGGGATGGCGGAGAAGATGAGATAGCGGTAGAAAAAGATGGGCATGCGGAGAGAGATGATGGAAGGAAGGAGGATGGGAATGATGATCCAGGTGAGGAGAAATAGAGTGGGAAGGCGGGGAGTTTTGAAGCGAAGGCCGTGGTAGATACCGGCAAGGACGAAGAAGAGGATGAGGAAGGCGGCGGCGTGCTGGAGGTCGGTGGGGTGGTCGCCACCGGCGACGCGGAGGAAAAATTCCCAGTGAGTATGATGAGTCATGGGGGCGATCCAGTAATCGCGGTTGACTTGGCCGATTTGGGAGAAGAGGGTGGGAAGCCAGGGGAGTTGGACAAGAAGAATGGAAAGAGCGGCGGGGAAGAGTTTTTTGAGCTGATGGCGCTCGAAAATGAGGATGAAGATGCCGTGGGAGGCGAGAATAAACCAGGAGTAGTAGTGGGTGTAGACGGAGATGGCGCCGACTAGGGCATAGGAAATGCGCCAGAAGTGGCCTTGGGCAGTACGCGCTTGCCAAAAACAAAGAGCGGAGAGGGTGGTAAGAAAGGCAAGAAGAGCGTAAGAACGGGTTTCAAAGGCGTAGGTGAAGAGGATGGGAGAGAGGAGAACCAGTAGGGTGGAGAGAAAGCTGGTGCGAAGAGAGGAAAAAAATGATTGGGTGAGGAAAAAAACGATAAGGCTGGTGAGGAGAAAGAAAAAGATAGAAATCAGGCGGAGGGTGACTTCGCCGAAACCAAAAAGACCGCCCCAAAAATGAACGATGAAGTAATAAAGTGGAGGGTGAAAATCTTCGCCGGTAACACGAATAATCTCGGAAATGGGCAGTTTGGAGATAAGAGCTGTCCAGGATTCATCGCCCCAAAACCCACGGGTGAGGTAGTTGTGGATGAGAAGGTTCATGATTTAATGTTGACTGAGAAAAATGCTGGTGTCAATTTTGGCTATGGGGGATTGGTGAGAGTAGGAGGAGAGGGGAAGAGGAATAAGGGTGAGTGTTTACGTTTGTGATCGAGAATCTTTTTGGGGAGAAACTTTTTCGGTGACACGGTATTCGATGTAGCGGCCAAGCATGAGGCGAGTGTGGGCGTCGATGCCGGGAAGGGCGGAGAAGAAGAAACCGACGACGGGGAGGAGAAGAAATTCGAAGGGTTGGAGAAGGCGGCGGAAGAGAGAGACGCTCTTGGGACGAGGAGGGCGGTTTCGGGCATCGATGATGAGGATAGAAAACATGGAGATCAAAGATATAGTGAGAATGGTGGAGGCGACCTGAGGGAGGGTTTTGCCGAGAACGGTACGGGCAAAAATAGGGTTTAAGAGGGGAGGCATAAGGGCGCTGGTGGTGATGGCGAACCAGTTCACCGGCCAAAGAAAGTGATCTTCGATAACCTTGGCGACCCTAATGGTTTTGTCCCAGAAAGGAACGCCTGTGACGGTGAGGTATTGTTTGATGATATAGGCGTCGTCGGAAACTCCCCAGGCCCAGCGCTTGATTTGTTCGTATTGATTGGTCATGGTGGACCAGAACCCGGTGGATTCGGCGGCGTCGGCAAAGACAGGGAGGAAGAGAGGCTCGACTTCGACTTGGCCTTTGTAGTGAAAGTAGGATTTGAAAAAGAGACGATAGTCTTCGGGGATAACGTCGGTGTCCCAGTAACCGATGTCGTCGATCATTTTTAAGCTGGTGGAGTAGGTGGAGAAGTTGATCAAGCGATCGCGACGCATGAGAACAAACATTTGGGTAACGGAAAAGATGGAGGCGAGGACGCGGATGGGGGCAGGAACGCGCCAGATGTTGTTATAAAAAGTAATGGCGGCTTGCCAAATACGGTGGTAGCGGTGGTCGTGGCTCAAGAATTCGTAGGTAAAAGCGGCAAAATAGTTGCGGTCGAGAACGGCGTCGGCGTCTTGGCTGGTAATGGTGACGTAGTCGATGTCGAATCCGAGTTGGTCGATGAGTTTTTGTTTGGCGAGTTTAGCTCCCCAGGCGGTATTGGAAGACTTGCCTTTGACCTCACCTTCGATGTCGGGGTGATAAGTGATCCAAAGATGGCCGAATTTGGATTTGAAACGGCGGGTGAGGGTGGCGGCTTTTTTGTGGGCGGCAAGGCCTTCTCGTTCTTCGAATGAGAGCATGATGGAGAGGCTGGTGGTGGGAAAAGTTTGTTGGGAGAGAGCGGATAAAGTGCGTTCTAGGGTGGAGAGGGGTTCTTTGTAGGTAGGAATGATGACGATGTGATGGACTTGGCGCCAGTGGGGTAGTTTTTTGACGTCGGCGAGCCAGTCGTATTTTTGGGAGGCTTTGATTTTGAAGTGGGCGAAAAAGGCGAGAATGGCAACAGAAAGGGAGCGGTAGAGCCAGTAAACGGAAAAGGTAATAATGTAGTAGGCGACGAGTTCGGGAACGACGAAAGACCCCCAAATGGGAAAGAGGATGAGGAACCAGGAAATGAAACCGGGAAGGATTTCGAGGGCACGTTGGGTGCGAACGGGATGGCGGCGGACGTAGTTTCTAACCATGTAAACTCAAGTTCAAATTATAAAGACTAAATGACAAAACAATAGTTAATATCAAGTATCTAAATTTTAAACAATTGGTGGGCGTTTTGGGAAATTTGCTGGGTGAGTTTGTCAAAACCTATGTTTAACAAATTGGCAGTATAGAGGTAGGTTTTTTTTATTTGAGCGGGAGCGTTGGGGAAGCGACCGCGGTCGGGGTTTAAATAAGGAGCATCGGTTTCGAGGAGGAGGCGATTGAGGGGAACTTTTTGGAGGAGGGATTGAAGATGGCCACTGTTTTTATAGGTGAGATTGCCGGCAAAGCTGATGTAAAGTCCAAGACTGAGGGCTTGAGTGAGAATGGCTTGATCGCCAGAGAAGCAGTGGAGGACGGCTCGAGGCTTAAACTGAGAAAGGAGTTCGAGAGTGTCTTGGTGGGCATCGCGGATGTGGATAGAGAGGGGAAGATCGAGTTTCTGGGCGAGTTGGATTTGGTTAGTGAAGAGTTGGTGTTGGAGAGCGATGATTTGATTGTGTTTGGGGTGGTCTTTGATCCAGTGGTAGTCGAGGCCACATTCGCCGATGGCTACCAGATGAGAGAGTTTAGTACGAGTTAGAGTGTGAAACTGGTCGATAATTTTTTTGATATCCAAGTTTTGGTGGACAATTTGGGTGGCGAGAGAGGGGTGGAGACCGATGGCTGCAAATATGTGAGGGGAAGCTGCGGCGAGTTCAAGGGCGGCCTGGTTGGAGGAGTGGTCGGTACCGAGAACGATAATGTGGTTGACTCCCCTATTTTTGGCGTCGGCAAGGTGCTGGCGCCAGTTTTTATAGAGAGGGTCGAGGTTTAAGTGGGAGTGAGTGTCGATCATAAGAAAGATCAAAATTCAAAAATCAAATATCAAAATGGTGGAGCCATGTCAGTAGGTTGGTGGTGGCTAGTGGTTATTGGTCGAGGCGGGGAAATAGGGGGTCGATTTTGGTGATGTTGGGGCCTTTAAAGTGGGCGTTGATTTGGGCGGCAGTTTGGGGAAGAAAGATTTGGAGTTCGAAGGCGGCTTGGCGAATGTGGGCAACGAGAGTTTGAAGGATGGCTTGGAGTTCGTCACCTTCTAGTTCCCAGGGTCGTTTTTGCTCGATGAATTGGTCGGTGGCACGAAGGCGTTGCCAGATGTCGGCCAAGGCTAGATCGAAGCGGAAATTGTCGAGGTGGTGACGAAGTTCTTGTCTGATAATGGTGTGTTCATCTTCCAGAACTTCTTTTCCAGATTGATCGACTAGGGCGGCGACGCGGGAGACTAAGTTACCTAGGCCATTGGCGAGATCGGAAGTATAGGTGGCGAGAACTTTTCCTTCGGAAAAATCGCCGTCGGTAAACGGATTGATTTTGGCGAGACAATAGTAGCGAAGCGGGTCGGCTCCAAGATGATCGATGAGAGTGAAAGGGTCGTAGACGTTACCGACGGTTTTACTCATCTTTTGGCCGTCGACGGTGAAGTATTCGTGGACAAAGATTTTGTGAGGAAGCTGGAGGCCGGCGGAGAGAAGAAAGGCGGGCCAGTAAACGGCGTGAAAGCGAATGATACCCTTGCCGATAACGTGGAGGTCGGCGGGCCACCATTTGTGGTAGTGATCTTGGTCCCAGCCGAAACCGATGCCAGATTGGTAGATGTTTAGAGCGTCGAACCAAACGTAGATGCGTTGGGTGTTGTCACCGGGAACGGGAACGCCCCAGTTTTTGGTCCTGTGGTTGCTGCGGGAGATGGAGAGGTCGTGAAGGCCGGATTTGAGGAAGGAAAGGACTTCGTTTTTTCTGGTTTCGGGGACGATATGTAATTTATCAGATTGAATTATGTCGATGAGTTGAGCTTGGTATTTACTCAAACGGAAAAAGTAATTTTCTTCCTTGACGGCTTCGAGTTTTTTTCCCGGATGTTCGGGGCACTGGCCATCTTGATTGAGCTCGTCGGGGGAATAGAATGCTTCGCAACCGAGACAGTAGAGGCCGGTGTAGGATTTTTTGTAGATATCGCCTTGCTCGTGGCATAGTTGCCAGAGTTTTTGGGAAGATTGATGGTGGCGGGAATTGGAGCCTTTTTGCCAAACAGAGAATTCGGCGTTTAGTTTGAGGGCGAGTTGGCGGAAAGACTCGGTATTTTGATCGACAAAGGGTTGGATGGGTTGGTGGGCGGCTTCGGCGGCTTGGACGTTTTTGAGGGCGTTTTCGTCACCGCCGGAAAGAGATAAAACATCCTGACCCAAAAGGCGGTGGTAACGGGCGATGGTATCGGTTTGGATGAATTCGAGAGCGTGACCGATGTGGGGCTTGGCGTTGACGTAAGGAATAGCAGCGGTGATGAAGAATTTTTGTTTTGATTTAGGATTCATGATTTAGGATTTTTGATAATTATTGCTGAAAACAATTTTGGCTCCGAGAAGGAGCCGTGGGTAAAGCAGCCGTTCTCCTTCCCGTTTAAGCAAGGGGTGTCATGGACAGGGCCATGGGGAAAGGAGTCGGAGTGGTCATGGTGGTGGTATTGTAGCATATTAGTCTTGAGGTGGGGGGGGAGATGACGAGTGAGGAGAGAAATAGTATTCGAGAGTGATGATGAGGGCGGCGATGAGGAGGAGATTGAAGGGGTTGGCAAGGCGCTGTTGTTGTAAAAAGAGAACGAAGACAAGGGCTAGGGAAGAGAGAAGGCTACGGCGAACTTTGTGGGTGAGAAGAAGGGTAGTAAAGAAGATGGCGGCGGCCAGGGTAAGAAAGAATGGAATGTAGATGTTGGGGAGGAGGAAATCTTGGAGTAAGTGTGGGTCGACGAAGAAGAAAATGAAGAAGAAAATAATCCAAGAAAAGAGAGTAAGTAGAGCTAAGAACCAAGGAAGAGTGCGAGTTTTTTGTTGTTGGTTCAGACGTTGGCGGCGGCGGCGAGAGCGTTTTCGGGTGCGAGGATCGAGCACGGAAAATCGACCTAATTTCTAATTGATCTCCCTTTTCGCATCAAGCTTCGGAGGGATGCGGTAATTAATCTAATAATTAATATCGGTTGGTGTCTTTGATTGTAACTGATTGGCTGTTAGAATGGATTTCATGAATTATTTGGGTTTTGTTTTGTTGGTGGCGGGGGGGGGATTGGCGGTGTTGTTATGGTTGATTTATCAGAAGGTGAATCGGCTAGTGGCTGAGAAAGAGCAGGTGGATGAGGAGAAGGCGCGGAATTTGGTGAATCAGGTATTTGGGGAGATAACTAATAAAGTAATTGCACAAACAAAACAGGTGTTGGCGGCGGATAAGGAAGCGATTTTTCGCGACAACCAAAACAAGCGGCAAGTGATCGAGAAGATGGTGGAAGGATTGAAAAAAGAGATTGATGAGCGGCAGGAAGAAATTCGAGGATTGGAGAAGGATCGGAATAAAAAGTTTGGGGAGATCACGACGGCGATTGAGGAACACAGAAAGATTACGGAGGAGTTGAAGACGTCGACGGAATCTTTGAGTAAAGTGCTTTCAAATAATCAAACGAGAGGGCAGTGGGGGGAGCGGATAATCGAGGATATTTTGCAGAGCGCGGGGTTGATTGAGAAGGTGCATTATTTGAAGCAAGAAGTGCTGGGAAGTAGTGGAGTAAAGCCAGATATTACGTTGGTGTTGCCCAATAAGCGAAAGGTGTGTGTGGATGTGAAGTTTCCGTATGCGGAAGTGCAGAAAATGGCGATAGCGGAGAGCAAGGCGGCGAAGGCGGTGCACATGAAAGCGTTTGAGCAGGATGTTAAGGGCAAGCTAAAACAGATTGAGAAATATATTGATGCGGAACAGGGAACTCTCGATTACGCGATTATGTTTGTGCCCAATGAAATGCTGTTTTCGTTTATTAACCAGCAGTTCCCGCAAGTGGTGGATGAGGCAATGAATCGCAAAATCATGATGGTGTCGCCGTTTACTTTTTTGATCGTGGCGCGAACGGTATTTGAGTCTTATCGCAACTTTATGATCGAGAATAATTTGCGGAAGATCGTGAAGCATATTAATCAATTTGTGGAAGAGTGGGGACGGTTTAGCAATGAGTTTGATAAGTTTGATGAAGTGATTGGGAAGTTGCGGAGTCAATACGACAAGATTCGAACGACGAGATACAAGCGGATGGATTTGAGAATTAGGCGGATTGAAGAGGATCAGCGAGGGGCGGAGTTGGAAGCGAGGCAGAAGAAATTGTTGAAGGAATAAACTCTTTGATGAATGTGAGGTCGGATCGAATAAATTAAAATATGTTACGGAATTACTCTAATTAAATTAAGGCCTGAGGAGGAATGTGGGGAACAAAATTAAGACAAAATCGGGAAAAGAGATGGTGATTAGGTCGGTGGAGCCGGGAGATGCGAAAGAGTTGATGGATTATGTGAATGAGTTGGTGGAAGAAGAGGTGCCGATATTAAAGGATCGGAAAGTGGAGTTGGGAAAGGAGCAGGAGTATGTGGCTGAGGTGCTGGCTAAAGTGGCCAAAGGGACGATGGTGTATATCGTGGTAGAAGATGGAGAGACGATTGCCGGGGCGGCGCAAGTGGAAGTAGATAAGTTCAGGGCGTCACATGTGGGGACGTTTGGGGTAAGTCTACGGAGTAAGTACCGAGGAGATGGAATTGGGACGGCGTTGTCGGTGGTGACGATTGAACAAGCGATGGAGAAGCTGGGGGT
>CAYNFZ010000017.1:0-16925 GCA_964396725.1 uncultured Pseudomonadales bacterium | reverse complement strand
AGCTTGTTTCGCCGCTACCAACGACTCCTTCACATGGTCCCGCACTGGATCCTCAAACGCCAGAAACCCGTGCCACCCCATCCGCGCTAACATCTTCTCCGTCAGCTGTTTACCTGTTACTTGCTTACACGCTACTCCAATCAACCGATACCCTTTCCTTGCCATTTCTGTTATCTTCTCTTGCTCTTGCTTCTTCCTTGGTCCTGCCATGTAGCAGCGCGACAGCACCACTTCAGGCGCCCCCACCATCACCACCACTCGTTTTCCCCGAGCCTCATTCAAACTCGCCACAAACTTCCGCTCCGAAGAAAAAGGTATCTCTCCCACTCGCTTGTACTGCTCCCGAATCTTGGTTACATTCCGTAAACCCGTCCAATTCAAACTCCGCATCGTCAACTCTTTCCTCGCCCATTCTGCCATCGCCAAACCCTCTTCATCTCTCTCATCATTCGCCAGAATCGCCCCTCTTACTAGTTCATCCCGATCACCCACCGAGTCCACCACTTTCATCTTCCCTTCCGTCAAAGTTCCAGTTTTATCACAACAAATCACACTCACACTCCCCAGAGTTTCCGCCGCCATCAACTTTCGTACTAATGCCTTCTGTTTTAATATTCTCTGCATTCCCAAAGCCAAAATCACCGTCATCGACACCGCCAATCCCTCCGGTATCGCCGCCACTGCCATCGCCACCGCTGTCTCAAACATCTCCCCCAATTCATGATCCTTTGCCACCCCAATACCCACAATCACCACTGTCGCTACTACTACTACTATCATCAACACTCGCGCCAACCCTGCCAATTTCTGCTGCAACGGTGTCGCCTCCTCTTCAGTCGTCGTTAACTGCAAGGCAATCTTCCCCATCTCCGTTTCATTCCCAGTTCTAGTAACCACCATCGTACCTAGACCTCGACTCACCGTCGTCCCCATGTACACAAACCGCTCTGCTGTGTTTTTTTGCGGACCTGGCGGTAGCACCTCATCTACCTTCTTCCCTTCCACCTCACTCATTGCCAATTTCATCACCGGCCGACTCTCCCCGGTCAACAGCGCTTCATTCACCAACAACTCCGTTCCTGCCACCAACACCCCATCCGCCGGCACTCCCCCACCCGCATCCAAAAACACCACATCCCCTGGTACCAACTCTTGCATCAACACCTCCTGCCTGCCTCCTCCTCTCAACACCGTCACCTTCGGCTTCAAATAGCTCTTCAGCGCCTCCAAAGATCTCGCCGCCTTAAATTCTTGCCAAAACCCCAACACCGTGTTCACCATCACCACCAACAATATTATCGAGGCATCCAACCAATCTCTCAAGAAAATTTTCATCGCTCCCGCAAACAACAAAATATAAATCAGGGGCGACGTAAACTGAGCCACCAATAACTTCACCACCGAAAATTCTCTCTTCTTCTCAAACTCATTCGGGCCTACGACCGCCAAACGCTTCTTGGCTTCTTCATGCGACAATCCCTTACTAATATCCTCTACCGTAAACTTTTCCACCCTCTCATCGTATCAGATCAAGCCATTCGCTTCACCTCATCTACACTAGTCACTTGATCTGCATCCTTATCATCCCGGAACCTCACTAGCCTAGGAAACCGCAAAGCTATTTTCGCCGTGTGAATCGGCGAATTCGTCACCTCATCCGCCGCTATCTCCACCACCAAATTGGGTGATAACCAACTATCCGGTTCCATATTCTTATCCACCTCATATTCTTTGGGTTGTGTTTTAACCACCAATTTCTCACTCCTCTTCTTCAACTCTCTCCATTGCTCATCCGAAAGTCCCGTTCCCACTTTCGAAACCGTATAAAATCTCCCTTCTTCAAACCCTTTTGTACTATTCGTACTTCTGATTCCAACCAGAAAAGCTCCCACTCCAAACGCCGTCCTCTTCCCCTTTCCTCCATACACTCCCATCACCACCGCATCCACCGTATCCGAGAGCTTGGCTTTACTCTCCTCAGCTTCTTTAAATTTCACCCAGCTCCACCCCCTTCTTCCTGGCTCATACACTCCATCCCATTTCTTCACCACCGCCCCCTCCAACCCTTGGCTTAATTGTTTCGTGTGAAACTCACGTAACACTTTTGCATCCTTCGTCCTTATTAGCTCATCCACTTCCACAAGCTCAGTTGGTTTCACAATCTTTTCTAACAACTTTCTCCGTTTATAAAACGGCTCTCGCACCAAACTTTTTCCGTCTTTATATAAGACATCAAACACCCAAAAAGTCAGCGGAATATCCTTAACTGCTTGCCCCACTCCATGTTTTCTCTTTCGCTTGATCGTTTCCTGAAACGACAGCATCTTTCCCGTTTTTGGATCTCGTCCCACCGCCTCAGAATCCAAAATCAACTCATCTGCAACTACAAACTTACCCAAATCTTGAATCTCCGGAAACATATCCGTCGTCTCATCCAGATTCCTGGTAAATGTTCTCACTTGAATCACTTTTGTATCTCCAAACAACGACAGGTCTCCTTCCCTTTTTCTTTTAAACACTCGCCCTTTTCGATCAAAATGAATCTGCACCCTAGTTCCATCAAATTTTGGTTCTACCCCCACCTCTCCCATTTTCTTGATCATCTCATCAGCCGTTTTTAGTCTCTGTGCTAGCGCCGGTACCACCGGTACTCCCAGTTCCACGTCTACATTCTCCTCAACTCTATCAATGCCTTCGTTTTTTGCTATAGCTGCAATCTCGCCCACATCGGGATAATACTGATAGGCGCTTTCGAGCACTTTCCGTTTGCTTTTGTCCCCCACCTCCATCCAGCTCAACGCGTCGAGTACCGTCATGTCGGAAAACCCTAACCGCAATTTCCCCACCACCATCCGCGCTACGTACTTTCCCGAATTAGCACTCAATTCCCACAACAATTCGGCCAGTCCATTCACTTTCCTCTCCTGACTCCCCTGACCCTCCTCCTCCGCTATCTCAATCAACCTAGAATAAACTGCACCCACTCCCCAGTCAGACTTCTTTCCCCCAGGATGAAGCTCCTCAACCACTTCTCCGAGATCACCTAGTTGTTTATACTTCCTCTTAACTTCTCCTATTTCCACTTTAAATGCTTGCGCCACCACCCTCATCACCATTTTCTCCGCCAAATTAAACTCCAATCGACGAAACTTGGCCCTCAACTGTCCCAAGCTCAAATGTACCACCATGCCAATCTCGTCCTCATCTATTATCTTGAATAACTCCGCCAAAATCTCCGTCATCACCAACCTCGAAGGAGTCCGCTCCAACCGTTCAAAATACTCAGCCAATTCCGAAAATTTCATATGCTCATTCTAACACTCTCCTGCCAACCTCTTCTTACCCCACCATCCACACCAAATCGGCATTCGAACTCATTAGGACTGATTCGAGAAATTCGATTATTTCATTCCTTCAACTCGTAATACGCGCCCTTCGTCTTCCCTCGCTTCACCACCACCCCCTTATCGATCAAATCCTTAAAGTCCCGCAACACCGTATCTGGCGATACATCCGGCAACACTTCATTCGCTTCCGGTGTCGTCAGCTGTCCCTGCTTGTTCAGCACTTCTATCAGCCGAATCTGTCGCTCACTCAAAGCCACTTGCTGCCCCAACTTACCCTTTAGCGTCATGTCTCGCGACAACTTCAGCACCTGCTGCTTCACTCGATCCAACTCTGCCGCCAATCCCAAAGTAAAATACTCCAGCCACTCCGTCAGGTCCATTGTCTCGCCCTCACCCACCGTAGCCAAAGCCTTGTAATAACGCATCGCATCCCGATCAAAATACTCTTCCAAAGAGAAAAAGCTCTTCACATCATACCCTTCGGCATACAACACCAATGTCGCCATCGCCCGCGCCGTTCTTCCATTGCCGTCCGTAAACGGATGAATCCTCACCAACTCATAGTGCGTGATCCCCGCCCGCAACACCGAGTGGTGCATCCGCCCCGAACCACCATTCAACCAAAAGAAAAACTCCCGCACCGCATACGGTACTTCTGTAGCTGGTGGCGGCATAAACGTCAACTCTCCTGTCTTGCTGTTACGAATCGCTACCTGCACCTTCCTGTATTCCCCCGACTCATCCTCACCCAGAATCCTCGCCACTGTCATATTATGTAAACTTCGCAAAATCTCTTCCGTAAAGTTCACCGGTTTCTCTAGTTTCTGTCCCCACTTATCAATCCATTCCAACACTTCCCGATAATTAATCACTTCCTGGATATCCCGATCCCGCGCCGTTACTCCCGCTCTCTCTGCCACCATCTCCGCTTGTTTTCCTTCCACCACCATCACTTTCTCCGCTTGATCCATCGACAACTCATTTCCCTCTATCGCCGTTCCATGATGCACCGCCCGCACCATCGCCTCCTGCCTAAACTTCGCTTCCCACGCCGGTACCAGCGCCGCATGCTCAATCACCTCTCGCGAGCCATCAATCGACCCAATATTCTTTAACATCTGGTGAGTAATCACATATCTTGGTTCAAACACAAGTCTCCTCATTGGTTTATCGGCATCACAATTCTCGCATTTCCTACTGAAATCCTCAACACCCACTTCACCCTTTTGCTACAATACCCACAGTCATAATCCACTTCTTCAACTATTCTCATCCATTCAATTATTTTCGAATAGCTTCATACCATTTATTCAAGTTCATTCGCTTTATTCAATGGCTAAAAAAATCACCGTTCCCAAATCATCCAAAGAACTCCCTCTCGCAATCATCAAGCAAATGCTTACCCTCGCCACCAGTGGCTTTGGCCTTGTCGCCGCCCTGGCCTGGAACAACGTCATCAAAGAGTCCGTCGAAACATTCATCAAACCCCACCTTCCCGAAGGCTCCAACGTCGTCTCCCTGCTTATCTACGCCCTCATCGTCACCACCCTAGCCGTCCTTGTCACTCTCCAACTCACTCGCATCGAACAACGCCTCACCGCCATAAACGAAAAAATTTCTCCCAAAAAGAAAAAAAACTAATCCTCATTCCTCATCATCTCACCCATCACCCTCCCCACCCCATTCACCAAGTCACTCGTGTTGTAGTACACCCCCCGCTCGCGATACAGCTCATCCGCTGCTTTCTTCACCACAAAACTCGCCGCTCCAGCCGCTAGCCATCCAGGATTCTTACAATAAAAAGCTCCCACCAACCCCGCCAACACATCCCCGGTTCCCCCTTTCGTCAACCCTTCATTTCCCCCACCAATCTCCCAGCGCTCCTCATTGTTCACCACCACATCCTTCCCATCCACATTCTTCAAAAGCACTGTTACTCCACCATACGACTTCGAAAACTTCTCTGCTTTACATACCTCATTTCTCATTTTGTCATTTGAACTTTGACCTTGTTTTGATATTTGAGCTTTAGAATTTGGCATTTTCCCCAACAGCCTCTCCCACTCCCCCAAATGCGGCGTGATAATCATATTCCCATTCAACAACCCAGGATCCACCTCCTGCAAAGCTCCCCCATCCACCACCCACCTCTTCTCTGGGTATTTTTTGAGCAAAGTGTTCACAATCGTTCTCGTATCATCCCGCATTCCAGCATTAACCAAGAGTGTCTTCATTTGGTTATTTGATCTTTGATCTTGTTTTGTAATTTGGGTTTTGTCATTTGTTATTTCCGAGTCTTCGACTCGGCTCATCCCCGGCCCTATCAACACCACGTCATCTTCCCGGATATACGCCTCCACCTCCCCCCAATCCACCACAATCCCACTCCAAAATCCTTCTTTTATTCTCGTCCGTACTACTGCATTGTTCTCATTTGCCGGACTCACAAAATGCACCAAATCCACCACCCGACTCGCCACATCCGCACTCCAAAAAATCGACGTATGAAACAACTCACTCCCTCCAATCACCAACACTCTCCCATTTTGACCCTTGTGAGAGTCCTTCCTCGGTCGCCACAGTTCACCTATCTGTTCCTGTTGGAACATTTTCATATCCAAAGTCTATCACCTCACCCGCTACATACTAAATACCATATACGATATACTAAATACCCATGAAGTCTCTCCTCCTACTCATCATCATTTTCCTTATCCTCTCCCTCCTCCCCGCCCCCTACCACAAAACCATCACCACCTGCATCGGCGAATCCGAATGTACTACCGAGTCCAAAATCGAATTCGGCCCTTCCCTCACCAAAACCCTCTACGAGAAATACTTAAAACCCCACCAGTAAATCTACTTCCCTTTATATTCATACTTCATATACTCAGCCTTTTCTCCCAATTCCTTCTCAATCACCAACAACCGATTATACTTTGCCACCCTGTCAGACCGCGACAACGACCCTGTTTTAATCTGGCCCGTCGCCAATCCCACCGCCAAATCCGCAATAAACGTGTCCTCCGTCTCCCCTGATCGGTGAGACACCATCACCCCAAAATCATTCTTCTTGGCCATCGTGATCGCCTCCACCGCCTCCGTCAGCGTCCCTATCTGGTTCACTTTCACCAATATCGCGTTACAACTCTTCTTATTTATCGCCTGCTTCAATCTCTTGGTATTCGTCACCAAAAAATCATCTCCTACCAATTGCACTCTCTCTCCCAGCTTCTCCGTCATCATTCCCCAATCATCCCACGCATCCTGATCCAGCCCATCCTCAATCGACACGATCGGGTACTCCCCTACCAACTCCTCCCAATACTCCACCAACTCAGATGCCTTCATCTCTCGTTTCTCACTCGCCAACTTATACACTCCCGCTTCTTTATCCCACAACTCCGACACCGCCGGATCCATTCCAATCGCCACCTGCTCTCCTGCTTTATACCCCGCTTCTCCAATCGCCCGCACTAAATAATCCAATGCCTGCTTATTCTTCTCAAATGCCGGCGCAAATCCTCCCTCATCTCCCACCAACACCGTAAATCCCTCCTTCACCAAAATCTTCTTGAGCGTATGGAACACCTGAGCCGCCGCCGCCAAGGCCTCGCTGTATTTAGAAAATCCATGTGGCACAATCATAAACTCCTGAAAGTCCACTCCCCCCACCGCGTGCTTCCCGCCATTAATCACATTCATAAACGGTACCGGTAACACCAGCTCATCGCTACTCGACCCAAAATGGTTTCTCAAATACCGGTACAGTGGTTGCAACTGCACCGCCGCTCCAGCCCTTGCCGCCGCCAAAGACACCGCCAAAATCGCATTTGCTCCCAAATTACTTTTGTTCTCCGTTCCATCTACTTCATTCATTCTCATGTCCACCGCTCGCTGGTCACACACATCAATCCCCGCCACCGCCAACGAAATTTTCTCTTCGATATTCGCCACTGCCTTGGTTACACCCTTTCCCACATACCGCTTCTCATCTCCATCTCTAAGTTCCATTGCTTCATGCACCCCCGTCGAAGCCCCCGAAGGCACCATCGCCACTCCTCGCTGACCTGCCGTTACAAACACACTCGCCTGCACCGTAGGGTTCCCTCTCGAATCCAACACCTCCATTGCCTCTACTCTCGAAATCTTCGAATCTGCCATAATTTCTCCTTTTTCAACTAACCTTCTTCCCGATTATATACTCTTGGCTTTGTCTCTTTAACCTCCCCTCAACCGGCTCTCATTCAACACTTTATACTCCAACCCTCCCTGCCTCAACACGCTCATATACACCACCACTCGATCCACCACCCACCTATGCTCCAAATCAAACCTCCTCATCTTCGCCACCTCACCACCCATACTCAACCTCTCCTTTCTCCCACAATCCCGCCTCACTTTCCCCAACGTTACATGTGGCCGAAAGGCTTTGTTCTCAAACTCCCATCCCGAACTCGCCAACTGATTCCTGATCTCTCCTACCAATCTGTACAAACTCTTCAAGTCCCCATTTAGCCCCAGCCAAATCACTCTCGGCAACAACAAATCGGGAAAAGCCCCCAACCCCTTAAACCCCAACTCAAATTCGTCCATGCCACCACAAACCTTTCTCACAACCCGTTGTACTTTTCGTACCTCTTGTACATTTCGTACCTCTCCGATAAACACCACCGTCACCTGCCACTTACTCTCAGGCTCCCACCGCACTTTCCAGTGCTTTCTCTCTAACCTCTTCATCACCCTCCTCACCCCCCGCACCGCCTCATCCGACAGCGGTAATCCCACAAACACTCTCTTTTCCACTATCTCTTCCTCCTTTACTATTTGACAAAGTCGCTAAACTTTTCAGAGCGACTTTGTCATCCTGAGCGCGCTTTGACGAATGTGATCGTCAAGGCAAACGTAGGATCCTTCCATCAGGCCCTCGCTCTTTCATATCTCTATCTTCTCCACTCCCTCATCCAACCCACCTATATCGTGCTCATCAGCGGTGGTCACAATAGTCTGCTGCTTTCCAAACAACAAAAACACCAACTCCCGATGTTCACGATCCAACTCAGAAAATATGTCGTCCAACAATAACACTGGCCGCTGTCCTCTCTTTTGCTGCATAAACTCCATCGTCTGCATCTTCAACCACAGTACCCCCAACCTCTGCTCCCCTCTCGACCCATACGCCGCCAAATCTCTCCCCTCTTGTAGCTTGTTACTTGTAGCTTGTCGCTTTATTACAAAATCATCTCTATGCGGCCCAATCAACGTATGTCCTGCCATTACTTCTCGCTCTGTATATTCCCTCATTCTCTTCTCACTTATCACTTTTACCTCATATACCATCGACAACCCAAACTCCCGATACTTCTCACTCTGATTCAAAAACTCAAACCACTCTCTCCGTTTTTCCTGAATCAACTCCCCGTGTTTCACCACTGTTTGATCCCAGAAAGCCAACGCCGTCCGCTGTGTTTTCCCCTCTCGAATCATCCACAACAACTTGTTTCGCCGCACCAAGGCTCGCTGATACACCGACAAACTCCTTGCATACTCCCGATCCACCTGCACCAATACTTCATCCATCATTCTCCTTCGCCTCCCCGGACTCCCCTCCACAATCCTCAAATCCTCCGGCCGAAACGAAACCACCAACAAATTCCCCACCAACTTGGCTTTACTCCTTCCCACCCCGTTCACCAAATATCTTCTCTTCGCCACTCTCTTCCCTTGCACCACCCCTCTCGTCACCACCACTTCAAGCTCAATCTCCTCTTTGTTTGAATCATTGGAATTTTGAATTTGAGATTTATTTGGAATTTGCCTGCCCCGCGAAGCTTCAGCGAAGTGGGGGATTTTAGAATTTGGAATTTGCTGAATTAGGCCCTGTACCCTGCCTAGTTCCTCTCCCCACCCCACCATTTCCTCCACTTTCCCTTCCCGAAAACTCTCCCCCATGGCCAACAGATAGATCGCTTCCAGAATATTCGTCTTCCCCGCCGTATTTGGTCCCACCACCACCGTCGACAATTTCGTAAACTCATGTTCCCAAAACCTATGATTCCGAAAATTCTGCAGTGACACACTTGTCAGTTTCATCAAGCGAATTGTATCATCCTCTGGACAATCTTCCCTACCTCATACATCCGATCATATTACTTCTGACATTTCCGACAAAAATACGTTCCTCGCCCACCCAACTTCATCTTTTCGATCACTCCACCACATCCATCTCTCAAGCATTTCTCTCCCTCCCTATCATACGTCACAAAATGCTCCTGATAACTCCCACCCAAACCCTCGGTATCCACAAAATTACTATAACTCGCTCCCCCCAACTCTATTCCCTTACTCAATACCTCCACCATTGCCTCATGTAGCTTCAACACCTCCTTTTTCTTCACTTTTTTCGCCAGCCGATCCGGTCTTATTTCGGCCAACCACAACGCATCATTAGCGTAAATATTTCCCATTCCCCCCATCTTTGTCTGATCCAAAATCACCAGCTTCACCGCCCGACTTGACCGATCTAGCACCCCAGCCAAATACTCCACCGTAAACTCGAAATCCACCACATCTGGCGGCAACTTGTTTCTTGTTTTCTTTAACTTGTCTCTTGTAACTACTTTCCACCACCCAAAAACCCTTTGGTCATTAAAAAACAGCCTCGACCCGCCCTTAAACCGCGCAATTATTCGAGTGTGCTTACTCGGCAACTCCCCCACCCAATCTTTCGTGGGATGTCCCCCTACAATCCTCCCCTTCCTTCCCTTTTTGGTATTCGGATTTTGGAATTTGGAATTTATTTGTAAATTGCCCCAGCCGCGCTCTGCGGGGGAATTTGTCACTTGGTCATTCTCATCAAAGATGAGCTGTCCAGTCATCTTCAAATGAATCAACAATCCCATATCCTCACCCTCCAGTTCCACATGAATATACTTGGCAAACCTCCTTACCCCCGAGATCTTCTTTCCCATCAATTCCTTCAACTCACTTTGGGCCGACTTTTCTCGCAACACCTCCACTTGCTCAAACACTCTCCCCGAAAGCGCTCTATCCAACTGCCGCACGATCGTTTCCACTTCCGGTAACTCTGGCACATCCTCTCCATTCTTGATGAATTTGACATGATTGTTTTGAAGAGTTTAACAATCATGTTATCCTGAGCTCCTCTGGTCAGATGTGACTGGCCAGAAAGCCGAAGGATTACTTCAACTCTCCATTAGCTCTCGCATCTGTTCCACAAACCTCGCCTTCCGAAACTTCCTCGCCCGCCTCACACAATCCTCAGCCTTAATCTCCCGACTCATCACCAACTGCATCGCTTTAGTTACACTCGTTACCGTCAAATTCGAAAACAATACTCCAGTCTTGTCCTGCTGTACCGTCTCCGAAACCCCTCCCGATTTATAAGCCACCACCGGCACTCCCCGCGCCATCGCCTCCACCGGTACGATCCCAAAATCTTCCTCCTCACTCGCAAATACCAACGCCTTTGCTTCTGCATACAACTTATCCAACTCCACATCTGACACATGCCCCAAAAACTCAACCGTCCCTCCAGCAATCTCCTCCAACT
Organism: uncultured Pseudomonadales bacterium; assembly: GCA_964396725.1. GTDB lineage: Bacteria > Patescibacteriota > Microgenomatia > UBA1400 > CAYNFZ01 > CAYNFZ01. Next base: position 6,005 of record CAYNFZ010000017.1, on the reverse strand, counting down.
CCTTCCTCTCTGGACCCACCCCCACCACTTTCAACGACACCCGTAAATTATTCGCCGCCCGGACCACCAAATCCACATGCTTGCTCGCCACCAATCTTCCTACAAACAAAAAATAACCCTCATCCCTACGCCTTTCCCGCTCATACTTTCCTTCCACCTCCACCGGCGGATAAATCACCTCCGACTTTCGCCGGTAAAACTTCTCAATTCTCTGCTGTGTAAATTTACTGTTGGCCACAAACTCATCTACTCGTTGTGCCGCCAAAAAATCATATTGCCTCAGTTGCACCCCCACCACATTGCCATACCACCGCGTCGGCCAGTATTTCTGCCAATTCATCTTTGTCTTGTACCCATACAAATACCGCGGCACTGTATGCAAATAACACACATGCTTCGTTTCCGGCCTGGTCACTATCCCGTGCGTGATATACCACGATGACGACGAAACCACCACATCATACCGATCAAAATCAAAACTCTCCCATACCAACGGCGCCCACAATCTCAGCGGCGAGTAAAACCGCCTCGTCAACCAATACTTCTGCATAAAACTCGTCCGGATATCCCAATCCACAAACCTCTCTCCAAAAATTCCCATCTTTCCCAAATCCACCATCGCCGTATACAAAGGGGCTGTAGGGTACATCTCATGCAGCACCTCCAACACCCGCTCCGCCCCCCCATACTCCAACAAAAAATCATGGACCAACGCAACCTTCATTGGCCTATTCTATCAATTTACGTCAAAAAAGTGCCTCTTGAACCGATCTCTCGAATTCATCATCTGGTAACCGCTTCACCAAACTCGCAAATCCTAATTTCTCAAACATCGCCACCGTCTCTTGTTTATTATACCCATGCACCTGACACGCCTCCAACTTAAACTCCACCGGTACATCCCGAATAATCGTCGCCAACTCCCTACTCTTGAGCGCCATCTCCTTCCCACTTTCTAGCTTCGCAATCATCGCTTTTCCCACCACCCCATCTACCTTTCCCGCCTCCAGCGCTTCATAAATCCCCTCTATCGTTCCAAAAACCTGCAACAACTTCGCCGCCGTTTTCTGCCCTATCCCTTTTATTCCCGGAATATTATCACTCGCATCTCCCGCCAATCCCTTCATTTCTATCACCTGTTCCGGTTCCAAACCCAACTTCTCTCTCACCTCATCTTCTCCGAACACCATCGCTGGCTTCCCTCGCATCCCTGGCTTATACACCAACACCTTATCATCCTCCACCAACTGCAACGCATCCATATCCCCAGTCACTATCACCGTTTCCAATGCTTTCATATTTTTTGCTTTCTCACTCACCGTTCCAATCAAATCGTCCGCTTCAAATCCAATCAGCTCAAATTTTGGAATATTCAGCGCATCCGCCATCTCTCGCGCCAAATCAAATTGCTCAATCAATTCATCTGGTGGAACCGTTCGATTAGCTTTGTAATCCTCAAAACCCTGCTTTCTAAATGTCGGCCCTCGACTATCAAATGCCACCGCAATGTGTGTCGGCGCCAGCTCATCAATCACCGCCAACATAGTTGCTGTAAATCCATACACCGCATTTACCACCTTCCCCTCCGGCGAAGTCAAATACGGAATTCCATAATAAGCTCGGAATAATAGAGCATGCCCGTCAATTAACACCAAGCGTCGCTTCTCACTTGAATCCTTCTCTATCTTATTCTTCCTTCCCATACCGCCATTCTAACAAACAATTCCCCACTCTCCTCTACTTAGATTCATCTTTATTGCCATTTTTTACTTGATATCCCGCCATCTTCTCAATCCTCTCTAACCTCTTCTCCATCTCATCCAACCTCTCAAACATCCGCCGCCAATTAAAGTCATCTTGCACTCGAAACAATGCCACCGCAATGTGTCCCACAATCAACCCAAACACCAACACTCCCAAAATCTCCAACACCATCCCCGCTACTCTCCCTAAAGTAGTTACCGGGTAAACATCCCCAAACCCCACTCCCGTCATCGTCGTCACCGCCCACCACACTCCATCTCCAATACTTCGAATATTCGCTCTAGGATCCCCCCCTTCAATCGGCACCATCAACAACCCCAAATCCACCGCCAAAAACACAAACAATACTACCAATACTCTAAATCGGTGTTGATGCAACAACCTCCACACATTTTTCATACCAACCAGTATATGAAACCCCACTCAACCACTCAATACCCCAATCCTACTTCTTATTAGTGTACTTCACAACAATCTTCACCTTCGGCTTTCCCACCACCTTCTCGAACTGATCCCCATCCAAAGTCTCCTTCTCCACCAGCTCATCACTCACTCTATCCAACTCCTTTTTATACTTCTCCAACACCTTCCGCGCCAACTTCTGTGCATCCGTCAAAAACTTCTGCACTTGTTCATCCACCTTGGCCTGCACTGCATCACTCACCTTAGTCGGTTCAAAAATCGCCCTCCCCCATTCAGTGTTCTCCATCATCGGCCCAAAGTACACCGGCCCCAAATCACTCATTCCAAAATCCACCACCATCGCTCGCGCAATCCGCGTCGCCCGCTCAATATCACTACTCGCCCCTGCCGTAAGTTCTCTAAATACCATATCCTCAGCCTCGCGCCCTCCCATCATTACTGCCATATCTTCCAACAACTCACTCTTTGTATGCTGATACTTATCTTGCGTCGGTGGAGTCATGGTGTATCCCAAAGCTCGCCCACGCGACACTATAGAAATCCGATGCACCGGATCCGCGTTCGGCAAAAAATGCGCCACCAACGCATGACCCGCTTCATGATATGCCGTCATTTTTCTTTCCAAATCATTCTGCAACCTCTTCTTCGACGGACCCAATTTCACTTTTGTAGCCGCCTCTTCCAAATCCTCCCACAAAATCTCTTTTCGCTCATCCCGAGCCGCTGCTATCGCCGCCTCGTTCAACATATTCTCCAAATCCGCCCCCGAAAAACCCACCGTCCTTTTGGCCATCTTATCCCACGAAATTCCCTTCTTCATCGGCTTACCCTTTGAATGAATCTTCAACACTCTCTTTCTCTCCTCAATATCCGGTAAATCAATCATTACTCGCCTATCAAATCGTCCCGGTCGCGTCAACGCCGGATCCAGCAAATCTCCTCGATTCGTTGCCGCCAACACCACCACATTGTCATTCTGTGTAAACCCATCCATCTCCACCAAAATCTGGTTTAGAGTTTGTTCCCGCTCGTCATGACCCCCGGCCGAACCCAAACCTCGCATTCTCCCAATCGCATCAATTTCATCAATAAATATTATCGACGGCGATTTCTTCTTGGCTGTATCAAACAAATCCCGCACTCTTGAAGCCCCTACTCCCACCAACATCTCCATAAACTCACTCCCCGCCATCGAGAAAAACGGCACATTAGCTTCCCCAGCCACCGCTCGGGCCAACAAAGTCTTCCCCGTCCCCGAAGGTCCCACCAACAACACTCCCTTAGGTGTTCTCGCTCCCATAGCCTTGTATTTCTTCGGATGCTTCAAAAAGTCCACCACTTCTTCCAACTCTTTCTTGGCTTCATCCACTCCCCCCACATCATTAAAAGTCACATCTTGTTTGCCTTTACTAAACAACTTAGCCTTACTCCTCCCAAAACCCAAAATCCCATCCTGCGCCCCTCTCGCCTGGCGCACCAAAAACAAGAAAAACACCCCCATCAACACCAACGGCAACACCGTTCCCAAAATATCGATCCACATCCGGCTCATCGACTGGTCCGCCACCTCAATCTCCACCTTCGACAAATCCACCTCTGCTCGCTGCAACACCTCAGTCAACGTCCCTCGTTCCTCAATCCTCGACACTCTCGGTTGCTCTTCATCCCGATACACTACCTCCAAATCCGAACCCGACACCTTAATCTTTTCCACCCGTTCCTGCTTAATATCCTCTACCACTTGAGTTAACGCCACTTCCTGTTTTTTTGACAAATCCCCCAGCAATGAATACAACAACGGTGCAAACATCAATAACACCAAAAACCACAACAGCATCCGCCTAAGATTAAACTTCATCTTCACTTCAATCCGCTTCATTGGCGCTTGTGACCCCGTTGATTTTTTCCCCCCGGATTTCTTACTCTTCTGGTTCATAACTCCGGGTATTCTAACCGATAACTGACCCCAACACCAGACTAGATAATCACTCTCAACCCGTATCCGCGTTTCCCTCACCTTCTCTCACCTCACCACCGTCCCCACCGGTACTTTTTCATCCACTGCCAAAGGAACTACCATCGTCTCAACCCCCTCATCATCCATCTCCACACTCATCAACATCATTCCCTGGCTTTCTTCACCTCCCATTTTCTTCGACGCCAAATTCACCACAAACACTCCCTTCCTCCCCACAAACCATTCCGGCTTATACATTCCCTTCACTCCCGCAAAAATCGTCCTCCTTCCCCATCCTTGTCCTGAGCCTACTGGCAATGAGCTTGTCGAATCTGTTGAAGAACCCCCAAAATCCACCACTAGCTTCAACAAACGACGACTCCACTCCGGCTCACTTGCTTCCACCACTTTCCCCACTCTCAAATCCAACTTCACAAACTCTTCAAAACTAACTTCTTCTTTCATGTAGTCCTTAACCCCTAATTCCTGATATTTTCCACTTAATCCCCTGGAAACCCCATCACCTCTTTAACCTCACTCACCGTAGTCGCCGCAATCTCCCTAGCCCTCTCTGCACCTCGCCGCACCACTTCCGTTACATAACCCATGTCCTCATTCAACTCCGCCCGCCTCTTCTGCATCGGAGCCAACTCTTGATAAATTGCCTCCGCCAACTCCTTCTTCATTTCCCTATATCTAATTCCATCACTTCTATACCTTTCCTCATACTCCGCCCTCACCTCATGCCCCTCAAACAACTCCACCAATTTCAGCAATGCCACAACCCCCCCCTCACCTGGAATCTCTTCCCCTTTTCCGCTATCAGTCGGCACCTTCGCCAATCGCTCCTTTATCATCCCCAAATCATCCGTCAACTCAATAAAACTCCCCTTCACCGACTTGCTCATCTTTCCCTCCCCGGTCAATCCCGGCACATTTTCACCAGAGGTAGCAAACCTAGTAGGTTCTGGAAATTCAAGCCCATACCTCTCATTCATCTTCCTTGCTACTTCCCGAGCCACCTCCAAATGCGGCTCTTGATCCACTCCTGTTGGTACCGCCTCCGCCTTGTATATCAAAATATCCGCCGCCATCAGCACTGGATAATTCAACAAAGCCATCGTTGCCTGCTCTGGATACTGTTTCACTTTTTCCTTAAAAGTCGGCAAATGCCGCATTCGCGCCACACTCATCACACTCGAGAAATAAAAAGCCAGTTCCAGATGTTCTACCACATCACTCTGCATAAACAAAATACTTTTCTCTGGATCTAACCCCGCAGCCAAATAATCCTTCACCACCTCAACTCGGTTTTCCTTGAGTTTCCCAATATCATATGGCGTGGTGATCGCATGCACATCCGCCACCATGTACAAAGTCTCGTAACCCGGATCATCCTGTAATGCAATCATCCCCTTCACCGCTCCCAAATAATTCCCCAGATGTAAACGTCCAGTAGCTCTAATCCCGGACAAAACTCTTTTTTTATTCATTTTTTCCTCCAATATTTCCGTTTTATAGCAAAAAAGCCCTCACCTGACTACCACCTCCAGTGGTAATCACCCAAAGGCATTTATCAAGAAGCCAAGAAGGTACCACTTTAGAGAGAATATCTTTGCACCAAAACCCCAAAAACCCTTCCCTGGGCCTTATAACGCTCTAAAACCACCTTCACTGGCCAGTTCATGCCTAGAAAATACCTTCCCCACCTCCACTTGAATCCTTCATACCTCAAGTAGTAGCCTGGACAGCTCGGTATTACCCAAGAAGGTCCCCGTCACCTCTCTCCTGGTCTTTATTAACTTTTCAGTAGCAGGGGGCGGATTTGAACCGCCGACCTTAGCCTTATGAAGACTCTGCT
>CAYNFZ010000016.1:14991-16942 GCA_964396725.1 uncultured Pseudomonadales bacterium | reverse complement strand
AGCGTGAGACAGCAGTTGAGGAGTGGTAAGATGAACAATGGCATCACTCCCAACCACCACACTCCGTTAAGTAGCCACTTCCACTCTTGTACCACTCCTCCCCCTATATACTCATACACAGCTATCCCATTCATCACATCACCCCAAAACCGCCCATATTCCACCCAAGTCTCTAAATTTAATACTCTATCGCTATTCATCACCCTTACCTCGTCAAAACCCACTGTTGCCTTCCACACCACTATCACCAACCCCACCCCTATCATCACTTTCACTAACTCCATTTTTTTCATTTTCTTCCTTGTCTTCCACACACTCCCCACCATCACACCCCAGATCACCGGGGTCAAAAACACCATTGAAGGATGAATCACCAGACTCCCCACCACAGCCACAAACATCCACTTCCAGTTCTCTCTAAACACCGACATCAACACTACCATCGCTGCCAATCCCGCTTGACTCGTATCCCAACCAAATCGACTATACGCTATATCAATCGGTATCACAGACACTAACACCACTAACCATTTGTTCAATTCTTTTCCCCAAATTTTTCTTCCCCACTTCATAGTTACTATCATCAAGCTCGCTCCACTTATCACAGCCGGTAATCTCAATACCCACATACGCGCAGGAAAAACCAAACGTACCCATCCCAACAATCCCACATACAATGGATTTAACCAATTTCCCGTAGGGGTTCTCCAACTCATATCTTTTCCAGACAAGTATCTATTTACCACTACTCCATACCACGCCTCATCTCCATTTATCCCTGGAAATCGATCTATCCATACCACTCGAAACACCAAACTTACTCCCACCAATATCCACATCCATGTCTTCATATTTTTCCACGCTAACAACAATTTCCATCTTTTTCCTTTCATTTTTCCACCTTATCACATTTTTCTACTACCAAATCTTACATTTCCAGATTGAAAAAATCTCCAGCCCATCATATAATTTTCCAGTTCCCAATTAATTATCCCTTTTGGGATTATCAAACAAAAAATCTCTCTTGTACCGCCCAAATCTCTTTTTGGGCCCGTAGCTCAGCGGTAGAGCAGGAGCCTTTTAAGCTCTGTGTCGAAGGTTCGATTCCTTCCGGGCTCACCTCAAATAATTGTTCAATTAATAAATAAATACCCTTATACCCATCCCTTGCGGAATTTCACTATTTAGTTATAATAATCAGTAGTAAACATATTCTTTACATACTTACATGGCCTTACACGTTTCCATATCTGCCGAAACTATTACTCACCTGGGTAATTTTGCAGTTACCAACTCTTTGCTCACCGGCGCTATCGTAAGCGCCTTTTTATTACTTTTTGCCCTTTTATTTGCTTCCAAACAACTTCGCTTTATGCAAATTGACCGTTTCCAATGCTTTGTCGAATTTATTGTTGAAAGCATTTATAACCTTACCCAAGACATCGCGGGCCCCAAAAAAGCCCGTGATTTTTTTCCCTTAATCGCCACTTCTCTCATCTTCATTCTCGTTAACAACTGGGCCGGTCTCATTCCCGGTGTGGGCACCATTGGCTTTTTCCAGTCCGATCCTGCTCCAACCAACGAAACCGAACTTGTCTCAGTCTCTCAAGCCTACGCCCAAGATCTTCCTCAACAAGAAGTCGTTCCCGAGATCAATCACCAAGATATCACCGCTTTAGAACATCACTCAGATGAACCATCTCTCGAAACTATTAACCACGATAATACTATCGAATCAACCAACAACCATCATCCCGAATCGGCTACCCACTCCAAATTCATTCCTTTCTTTCGTGCCGCTACCGCCGACCTCAATACCACTATTGCTCTAGCCCTTATCTCCGTCTTCATGACCCAGTTTTTTGGCGTTAAATATCTCGGCCTTTCCTACTTCACCAAATTCATCAACTTACACAACGGTCCCATATTTACTTTTGTCGGCATTCTCGAA
>CAYNFZ010000016.1:0-14974 GCA_964396725.1 uncultured Pseudomonadales bacterium | reverse complement strand
TTATCTCCGAATTCGCCAAAATCATCTCTTTTGCTTTCCGGCTTTTTGGTAACATTTTTGCTGGAGAAGTTCTTCTAGCAGTCATCGCTTTCCTCATTCCCATTGTCGCCCCTATCCCTTTTCTCGGTCTGGAAATTTTCGTCGGCTTTATTCAAGCTCTCGTTTTTGCCATGCTCACCTTAGTATTTACCAACATGGCCACCATCGGTCATGACGATCACTAGGAGGTTTTTTATGGAAGGTTTACCAGTAGCTCTCGCCATTGGCATGGGAGCCATCGGTCCGGCTCTCGGTATCGGTATACTCGTCGCCAAAGGACTTGAGGCCATAGGCAGAAACCCCGAAGCCGCTCCCAAGATCCAAACCAACATGATTTTGGGCATGGCATTTGCAGAAGCTATCGCCATTTATGCTTTGGTTGTTGCTCTAATTCTCAAGTTTGTTTAGAAATTAGCCAGGTATACTTTATGGATATTCAAGTTACCCAGATTATTTTTCAAATCATCAACTTTGCCGTCATTCTTTTTGTGTTTCAAAAATTTATCTACAAGTCAGTCATTAAAATGCTCGATGCTCGATCCGAGAAAATCAAACAAGGCATCGAAGCCGCGGAAAAAAATATCCGACTAGGCCAAGAATTGGAAACCGAAAAACAACACACCTTGTCACAAGCCAAACAACAAGCCATCCAAATCCTTAATGATGCCCAAATCCAAGCAGATCAAATTTTAAAGCAAGCAGAAACCAAAGCCAAACAAGAAACCAAAAAAATTATCCAACATCAGCAGCAAGCCTTCACTTCTCTTCAAGAAGAACAAACCAAAGCTTTCCAAAAAAAGGCTTCGCGCACCATCATCACCGCTACCGAATCCGTACTCTCAGGTTTACTAGACAAAAAGCTCCACACCCAAATTATCGATCGTCAAATCAAATCCCTCTCACCCCAACTGTTTAAATAATCTCCACTTCGAAACTATGACCATCACCATTGAATCATCCACCCCACTTTCTTCCGCCCAACAACAAGCCTTGATCCACAAACTCCAAACCATCTACCCTCACGTTTCCGTTGACTTTCACCTTTCTCCTCTCTTGATCGGGGGCCTTCGCTTCACCACCCCACACCGAGTTCTTGATCTCTCCCTCAAAGCTCGCCTCAATCAATTATCTTCCCAATTGCTCAAGCCATAATTCCTCCCTTATGTCCAAAACAGCCAATCTTATCTCCGACCAAATTCTCGATCACCTCGAATCCCAGATAAAAAAAACTTCTTTTAATTCCCAATCCTCACCCACCGGTAAAGTTGTCTCCGTTGGGGATGGCATCGCTCTAGTTTCCGGTCTTTCTAATGTCGGTATGGGTGAACTCGTTGAGTTTTCCGGCTCTATCCGTGGTCTAGCTCTAAACTTAAACCGCCAAGATACCGGTTGCGTAATATTAGACGACCCTCTCGAAATCAAAGAAGGCGACCTGGTCAAAACCACCGGCCAACTCCTTTCCATCCCCGTTTCCGACCATCTTCTTGGACGTGTCATCAACGTCCTTGGCCAACCTCTCGACGGTAAAAGCTCAATCAAAGCCACCCACCATTATCCCCTGGAAAAAATTGCCGCAGGAGTTATTTCTCGAGAACCAGTCAACACTCCACTCCAAACCGGTATCAAAGCCATTGACGCTATCATTCCCATCGGTCGCGGTCAACGTGAACTCATCATTGGGGATCGAGCCACCGGTAAAACCGCCATCGCTTTGACCACAATTATTAACCAAAAACATCAACATGTTATCTGTGTATATGTTGCCATCGGCCAGAAACGTTCTCTCGTTTCCCAAAACGTGGCCACCCTCGAACGTTACGGCGCTCTCGATCACTCCATCATCGTCTCCGCTTCCGCCTCCAACCCCGCTGCCCAACAATACATTGCTCCTTACGCCGGCACCGCCATTGCTGAGTACTTTCTTGACCAAGGTAAAGACGTCTTGGTTATCTACGACGACCTCACCAAGCACGCCTGGGCCTATCGCGAAATTTCCCTTCTCCTTCGTCGCCCCTCCGGCCGCGAAGCATACCCTGGAGATGTCTTCTATCTCCACTCCCGCCTTCTCGAACGCGCCTGTAAATTAAACTCCAAGCATGGTGGAGGTTCTATCACCTCTCTTCCTATCATCGAAACTCAAGCCAACGACGTTTCAGCCTATATTCCCACCAATGTTATCTCTATCACCGATGGTCAAATCTACCTCGAAGCCGATCTCTTCAACGCCGGTCAGCGTCCAGCTCTAAATATAGGCCTCTCCGTCTCTCGTGTTGGCTCCGCCGCCCAGATAAAAGCCATGAAACAATCTGCCGGAAAACTCCGCCTAGAACTAGCCCAATTTCGTGCTCTCGAAGCCTTCACTCAGTTCAGTTCCGATCTTGATCCCAAAACCAAAGCTCAAATCGATCGGGGTCGACGCCTTACTGAAATTCTCAAACAACACTGGGAAGATCCTTGGCCCGTCATCAATCAGATCGTGGTCATTTGGGCCGCTACCAACGGTTATATCGATAACATCAAGCTCGAACACATTTCCTCCTGGCAAATTCAGTTTCCAGTCTATCTCACTTCCCACCACCCTAAACTTGTAAACTCAATCAGCCAACAACAACAACTTACCGACTCTATCTCTGAGCAACTCGGCCAAGCCGCTCAAACCTTCATCGATCAGCACCCCGAGTGGCATTTACCCCAAGAAACTGACAGGAAAGACTAATCATGGCCTCATCCCAAGGCTTAACCCGCCGTATTAAATCAGTCAACAACATCTCCAAAATTACCCGTGCTATGGAGATGGTTTCTGCCTCCAAAATGCGCCAAGCCCAGCTCCAAGCTTTTTCTTCCCGTGTCTATTCTCGTAAATTAAACGATATTCTCACCCAAATCGCTACCTTCGTCGACACTTCCCATCACCCTCTACTCCGAACTCATACCGATTCGCCTACAGAAGCTATTCTTATCATCTCCACCGACCGAGGTTTAACCGGCAGCCTCAATACCAATCTCTTCAAATCCATCTCCGATTACACCATTGGTAAAGACATTAAATTTTTCACCATTGGAAAACTCGCCCGAGAATTTACCCTAAAAGCCGGATACAATCTCCAAGCAGAATTCGGTGACGTCAAAGATTCCATCACCTACGAAACCGCTGTTCCCATTGCCCAACTCCTCATCAACCGATTTCTCGCTGGTACTTTCTCCTCTGTCAGTATCGCTTACATGGATTTTATCTCTACTCTCTCCCAAAAACCCAGTATCTCCCCGCTTCTCCCCATTCAAAAACAAACATCCCTCCAATCCGAGAAACCTCTGGAAGTTTTCAAAGAATATCTTTTTGAACCTTCTCCTCAATCCATTTTAAACTCCCTACTACCTTACTTCATCGAACTCACCATTTATCAATTTCTTCTCGAAGCTCGCGCCTCCGAACACTCAGCTCGTATGGTCGCCATGAAAAACGCCAGCGACAACGCCTCCGACTTAGTCGGTAACCTCGAACTTGAATACAATCGTTCTCGGCAGGCCTTCATCACTTCCGAATTGGCCGATATCGTTACTGCATCACTCACCATCGGAGGCAAATCATGAACCAAGGATTCATCTCCCAAATCATCGGGCCTGTTGTCGACGTGTCTTTCTCTACCCAATTACCCCAAATCTACACCGCTCTAATCACCAAAACCCGTGACGATTGCGATCTCACTCTCGAAGTCCAGCAACACTTGGGAGACAGCCAAGTACGTGCCATCGCCCTCGGTTCGACAGACGGTATCAAACGCGGCACTCCTGTTACCGACACCGGTGCCCCTATTTCAGTCCCTGTTGGCGACGCCACCCTTGGCCGCATTTTCAACGTTACCGGCCAGGCTATAGACGAAGCCGGCCCAGTCAAAGCCACCCAACAAAGTCCCATCCACAAACCTGCCCCCTCTTTCGTTGAACAAGATACTGGCCAACAAATGCTCGAAACCGGTATCAAAGTTATCGACCTTATTGCACCCTTTGCTAAAGGGGGTAAAGTTGCCGCTTTCGGCGGAGCCGGCGTCGGTAAAACCGTCATTATTCAAGAACTCATCAGAAACATCGCTGAGGAGCATTCGGGTCATGCCGTCTTTGTCGGGGTCGGGGAACGCACTCGAGAAGGTAACGATCTCTATCTCGAAATGAAACAAGCCGGCGTTCTCAAAAACACCGTCATGGCCTTTGGTCAAATGAACGAACCTCCTGGCTCCCGCCTTCGCGTTGCCTTAACTGGTCTTACTTTCGCCGAATACTTCCGTGATCAACGAGGTGAAGACGTCCTTCTCTTTATCGACAACATTTTTCGCTTCTCCCAGGCCGGATCCGAAGTCTCTGCTCTCCTAGGTAGAATTCCCTCTGCCGTCGGTTACCAACCCAACCTTGCCTCCGAAATGGCTGCACTTCAAGAACGCATTACCTCAACTACCTCAGGATCGATTACTTCCTTCCAGGCTGTATATGTCCCAGCCGACGACTACACCGATCCAGCTCCAGTCACCACTTTTGCCCATCTCGATTCCACCATCTCTCTCGATCGCTCTCTCACCGAGCAAGCTCTCTATCCCGCCGTCGATCCCTTGGCTTCTAACTCCAAGATCCTCACCCCCGAAACTCTAGGCTCTGCCCACTATCACACCGCTCAGGGAGTCAAGCAGAAGCTCCAACGTTACAAAGAACTTCAGGATATCATCGCCATTCTCGGTATCGACGAACTCTCTAACGAAGACAAACTCATTGTTAGTCGTGCCCGCAAAATTCAGCGTTTTCTCACTCAACCCTTCTATGTTGCCGAGCAATTCACTGGCACTCCAGGTAAATACGTCCCTATCCACGAAACCATTCGCGGTTTCACTGAAATCCTCGATGGTAAACACGATCATCTCCCTGAGCAGGCATTTTATATGGTCGGCACTATCGACGAGGCAGTCGAAAAATCTAAAACCCTTTAACACCCCAAACTTATTCAAACACCACAAACCGCATCAGTCATCTCAGTCCAGCTCAGCTGGATGAAGCCGTCAACAAATCCAAAACTCTCTAAATTCAAATTGATTTCTTCGTCATTTATTGCCAATAAATTGAAAAATTTGAAACATATTTCTTATTCATTTTTTTCAATTCAAACTTAAATTCAAAGCCTTTCATAATATTTGACTCAATTCGCTTTCTTATGAAAACTTTTTCACTCGAAGTTCTAACTCAAGAAAAACATCTGCTTTCCGAAACCATCCATTCTCTCACCGCTCCCACAGAGACCGGTGAAATCACCGTCCTCGCCGACCATATACCCTTGTTTTCCCGTCTTATTCCTGGAGAACTCACCTACAGAAAATCCGGTTCTTCCACCCATTTTGCTGTTAGCGGCGGCTTTATCGATATTTCACCTCGTAACCTTGTTACCGTCTTAGCCGACTCCGCAGTTCGGTCCGACGAAATCAATCTCCCCAAAGTCGAGCAAGCTATTCAAAATGCTCAAAAAGCCCTCGAACAAGCTCCCGACAAATCCACTTCTCTCCAAATAGAAATCGAGCTTCGTCACGCTATCATGCAAGCCAACATCGCCCGTAAACGCCATCACTCCTCCTCTTAATTCCCCCTAGCCACCTTTTTCTTTATGTGGTAAATTACTCCCTTGTTACCCTTTCTAACTCAGTAATAATTACATATTGAACCTGCTCTCAATATAACCTAAGATACCTCAAGTCCTATCTTTTGACACACCTTCGCCATTAGGCGAAGTCATTTTTTACCATCAATTAGCTGGTACTTATATGAAACCCCAGACCATCCACCTCACTCAAGAAGGCTACCACGAAATCTCTCAAGAACTCCAAGATCTTAAAACCACCAAACACCCCCAAGCCGTAGAACGCGTTCAAAACGCCCGTGAACACGGAGACCTCTCTGAAAACAGCGAATATCATGCCGCTCGCGCCGATCTTCAACTCATCGAAGGCAGGGTCGAGGAACTCGAGGAATTACTCTCCCGAGCCAAAATCGTCGCTAAATCATCTAACGGCTCAGTCGGCCTCGGTAACCAGGTTACTGTGATATCCAGCGGCAAACAAACCACCTTCCATATCGTCGGCAAGTACGAAGCCGATCCTACCAACAAAAAAATTTCCGATGAATCGCCTTTAGGTCAAGCCCTTCTCGGAAAAAAAGTCGGCGACAAAGTCGAGTACCTTGCTCCAGTCGGCAAAATTCTCTACACTATCGACAAAATCCACTAGCTAGACTTGCTCTCTTTGCCACTTCTTTCCATAATGTTTCCATGGCCCGATTTTTCTCTCCGTCTTGGTTAATCTTTATTATCGCCGCTTGGTTCTACTGTTTGGCTACCTATCTGCTTCTTCTCTCCGATGCCTTTATTCTCGAAAGGTTGGCCTTGAGTTTCTCTCAACCCCGCCTCGAAATTCTCGGCTTAGCTTTAAGCACTACTCTCCATGCCCCTACTCTAGGTTTGATCATTCTCTGCCTTGCATTATTCTTTCTCGTTTTCGCTTACTTCTCTTTACTTCGCCACCGCCAATCTCTTTCCTTCAAACATCTACTTTTCCTGTCTCTACCCTTTCTTTTGTCTTTTCCCGCCCTTTCCACCGACGTTTTCGACTATAACAACGTTAATCGCGTCGTCTTTATCCATCACGCCAATCCTTGGACCACCCCTGCCAACCACTTTCCCCAGGATGACACCATCTACTACGGTAACTGGCGCGACCGCCCCACTATTTACCCCCCCGTTTCATTACTCTCATTCTCCCTAGTTCACCTCTTCACCGGTTCTCAAATCCCTCAAGCTCTCATCTGCTTCAAGCTCTTCAATCTTGGTTTGTTCGTCGGGCTCTTCTTTCTTCTCCAAAAACTCCATCTCAAACAAGCCCCTCTCCTCCTTCTTGCTCATCCTCTCATGCTCATCGAATTTCTCGGCAACTCTCACAACGACCTCTTTGTCGGTGTAGCCAGCCTGCTTTGTTTTATTCTTCTCCTCCGTACCCGGTTCTTTTCAGCCGGTACCACTCTCGCTCTGGCCATCTTCTCCAAAATCACTGCTCTCTTCTACCTCCCTTTCATTATTGTTCACTTCCTTTTTCATCGGCCTCGTCACACCCTTCGATTTCTTCTAGGTCTTCTCTCTACCTCTCTGATCTTTGCTCTCCCTCTGCTTCCCGTATCTTCCTCCTATCTCACCAATCTTTCCTCTCAATCTTCCTACCAACTCCATTCTTTGCCCTTCATCACCCGCGCCACAATTCTTGCTACCACCTCAAACACTCTCGATCAAGCCACCCACAATTCTTCTCTCGTCACTTACGCCCTCCTTGCAGCGGCCTACCTCTACTTGCTCGCTTCTCACCGCTCCCGCCCCTTAATCCATACCGCCATCTACTCTATCGTTTCCTATCTCTTCATCGCCTCTCCCATGATCCAACCTTGGTACTTGGGTTGGTTCCTCCCCCTTCTTGTTCTCCTCAAACCTTCCCGGCTTCGCATCAGCTTAATCGTCACCAGTCTCACCGTTTTGTCTCTCTACCCACTCCACTCCCTCTCTCTACGTTTTTTCCTTCACCATCCACTCTGGCAACTTACCAGCTACCTTACAGTCACTCTTCCTCCATTCTTGGTCTTATTCCTACCCCAAAGCTGGTATACTCGATTACATCAACAAATCAATTCTCTTCCATGAATCACCCCCGCCAGAGACTGACTCTTCCCTTCATCTTTATCGGTTTAGTTGTACTCTACTTTATCACTCGCCTCACTCACCTCACCATTTTCCCCATTTTCACCGACGAAGCCATTTACCTCCGCTGGAGCCAAATCGGCTCCTTCGACGCCGCTTGGCGTTTTATTCCTTTAACCGACGGCAAACCTCCGCTTTTCCACTGGATCGTCATGGGTACCATTCGCCTCTTTCAAGATCCTCTTATCGCCGGTCGTATCGTCTCTATTTTCTCCGGTTTTGCCAACCTCATCCTCATCTCCCTCATCGCCCATCGCCTCTTCAAAAACTCCCGCATCACCTTTTTCTCCGCCCTTTTCTACATCCTCTCTCCTTTCATGGTTGTCTACGACCGACTAGCCATAGTCGACTCGCTCCTTACCACCACCAGCCTCGCCAGCTTCTTCTTTGCCCTCCTTTTGGCTCAAACTCTACGCTTCGACACCGCCCTTCTACTTGGTAGTAGTCTCGGAGCCGCCTTTCTCACTAAATCATCCGGACTTATCTTTCTCCTTCTATCTCCTATTACCATTCTCATCTCTAAATTTCACCAATCTCGCCGTCTTCGCCAGTTCTTTACTTGGTCTACCTTTCTTCTAACTGCCTTCTTCCTCTCTCAAATTATCTACTCTATTCTCCGCCTTTCCCCATTCTTCTATCGCATCCAGCAAAAAAACGATGAATTCATCATTCCTCTATCCCAATTTCTTTCCCAACCTTTCACCATGACCTTCGGCAACGCCAAAAGCCTTCTCACCTGGCAAATTGGATACCTCACTCTTCCTCTCTCCCTTCTCGTCCTCATTGCTTTCATCAACCGCAAATATTTCCGCCAACACCTTCTCCTTGCCCTCTACTACCTCATTCCCTTCTTCATGATCGCCTCATTCAACAAAATCATCTTCCCTCGCTTTCTTCTTTTCTCCACTCCTTACCTCCTCATCCTTGCCGCATCCGGTCTCAATACCCTCTTATCCTCTCAGTCCGATCGATTCACCCAAATCGGTATTGCTCTTCTTGTTTTACTCCTTCCATCAGTCACCGTCTTTCATCTGCTTTTTCATCCCGACCAAGCTGCTATTCCCCAAGCCGATCGTGATCAATACTGGGATTCTTGGCCCGCTGGCCACGGAATTGATCAAATCGTGGCCTTCTTCTCTCAGCAATCCCAATCTCAACCCCTCTTCATCGGAACCCAGGGCACTTTTGGCCTTTTTCCTCATTCACTCGAAGTCTACCTCTATGGCAACGATAATGTCGAAATCAACTCCTACTGGCCAGTTTCTACTATCCCTGAAGAAGTTATCGTTAAATCTCTAGAAAAACCCACCTACTTCATCTACAACGAACTTGAAGACATTCCTCCCCAGGACAACTTAACACTTATCATGGAGTTCGAAAAAACTAGACTTCACGAAACTCGTCACCTTCGTTTATTTCAAGTATTGCCTCCCGCCGAATAATGCAGCTAAAAAGCCGTTATTTATTTTTATTCATCCTCCTTCTTGCAGCCGTTCTTCGCCTCTATCACCTCGGTTCCAACCCTCCTTCTCTTGATTGGGACGAAGCTTCTCTTGGCTACAACGCCTACTCCCTCCTCAAAACCGGTCGCGACGAATACGGTAACTTGCTCCCCCTATCCATCCGTTCCTTCAACGACTACAAGCCCCCTCTCTACTCCTACCTCACCATTCCCTCAATCGCCGTCTTTGGCCTCACCGATTTTGCCGTTCGTTTTCCTTCAGCCATTGCCGGCATCCTCGCGGTTGTCGCTATCTATTTTCTAGCCCGAGAAATTTCTTCCTCTGATAAATCCAACTCAACCATTTCCCCATACTTTCCCTTATTTTCCATGTTTCTCCTGGCCATCTCACCCTGGCATCTTCAATTTTCTCGCCCCGCCTTCGAAGCCAACCTCGCTCTCACTTTCTATCTCCTCGCCCTTGCGTTCTTCATGAGATGTATTAATCAATACAAGAACTTGAAATTTGGATTTTGGAATTTGTTATTTGCAGCCACAGCTGCTGTGGCTGCACTCTACTCTTACCATTCAGCCCGCCTCGTCGTCCCTCTTACCTTTCTTATCCTCGCTATTTTCTACCATCGTCCCTTGCTCGCCCGATACCGTCAAACTCTGCTAGCCGCTGGTCTTGCCCTCATCCTCATCGCCCCCTTGATCATCATCTTTGTTCGCGGTTCGGCCGCAGAGCGCTTCAACACCGTCTCTATCTTTACCAATCCCGGCGAATTCTCCCGCGAGCGCGAACGCATCACCCGCACCGCAGACTTTAAAGCCTCCCACCCAAACCCTCTCTCTTACTTCCACACCAGCAAAGCCGTTTACGCCAAAATTATCGCCCGAAACTACTTTGAACACTTCAACTTCGATTTTCTTTTCCTCCGCGCCGACGGCAACCCCCGCCATCACGCCTCCGGCATGGGCCTCCTTTATCTTATTGAATTTCCTTTCCTCATCTACGGCGCCTACTCTCTTACCCGCAGGCGAGAGCGCCATAAGGCTGTCGTCTGGACCATCCTCTTCACCGGGCCGGCCGCCTCTGCCCTCACCGCCTCTACCCCTCACGCTATCCGCTCCCTCCTCATGCTCCCGGCCCTCATCCTTCTCACCTCATATGGTTCTACCCAAGCCATCAACAAATTAGGTCACTTAGAAATTTGGTCCATTAGAAATTCACTTCTTGTAGCTTGTAGCTTGTTCCTTGTGTTTATGAATATTTTCTACTACCTCAATCTTTACTACGTCGTCACTCCCTACCAATTTTCTCAAGATTGGCAATACGGCTACCGTCAACTAGTGACCAAAGTAGGTGAGTACCAGCCAAATTATAATCACGTTATTATCACCACCAAATACGACCAGCCCTACATCTACTTTGCCTTCTACAACCGCCTCGATCCCGACTATTACCAATCCATTTCCCAAACCGCCAGTGACCACATCGGCAACATTACTTTCCACCCCATCACCGAGTCCGACTTTGATTCCCCAAACGCTCTAATTGCCGCCGATCAGGCCACCACCCCCGCCAACGCCCACATCCTAGATCAAATTTACTTCCTAAACGGCCAAGTTGCCTTCAACCTCATCTCCACCAATTAAAGTTTTCGCCATTTAGAATTTAGGATTTTAGATTTGTTTAGAAATTAGAAATTAGGAATTAAAAATTTGAGAAAACCTCAAACATTAAAACAAGTGTCAAAATCCAAGCAAACCGAGAATAGCACCCACAAAGTCGTCGTCGTCATGCCCGCCTACAACGCCGCCCATACTCTCCCCAAAACATTCCGTGACATCCCCAATATCTATAAAAAACATGTCATCTTAGTCGACGACGGCTCTTCAGATGACACCATCAAAATCGCCCGCCAACTCGGCATCACTGTCTTCGATCATCCCCGAAACTTGGGATACGGCGGCAACCAAAAGACCTGTTATTGGGAAGCCCTCAAATTAAAACCCGATGTCGTGGTCATGCTCCACCCCGATTATCAATATGACGCCACTCTAACTGGCGAGCTCGTCCGCCCCATTCTCGCCGGTCGCTTTGATGCCATGTTCGGCTCCCGTATCAGAACCAGAAAAGAAGCTCTAGCTGGAGGCATGCCCGGCCACAAATACTTCTTCAACCGCCTTATCACCCCCATCGAAAATATGGTTCTTGGAGTCAATTTCTCCGAACACATGTCCGGATTCCGCGCTTATTCCAAAAAAGTCCTTACCACAGTTCCTTTTGGTCGGATGAGCAACGATTTCATCTTTGACCAGCAGTTCATGGCCTCCACCATCTCCTTTGGCTTTCACGTTGGTGAAACTCCAGTTCCTGTCCGATACTATTCCGACTCTTCCTCCATCGGCTGGGTCAAAGGCTTCAAGTTTGGCTTTCAAACCTGGTTGGTACTCTTCAAATATCTGCTTCACCACTGGAACATCTACCACTCCAGACTCTTCAAATAGTTCAAATCATCAATACCTCCCACCTCAATTTCACACATCCCCTTTCTCACTTCTCACATCTTGATTAACAGCAACTCTTGCAGTATCATCGCTTTTGTGAAAATAAATCCTTATTCCACCACCAAAAAGTCCCCCCCACTTGTCTGAGGGGTCTTGTTGTCTTTATTATCACCCCTCAATCGAGGGGTTTTTGTTTAATCCAAGGTGCTAAAATGAAATCTATGTACTGGGCCGACAACTTCGCAACAAAAATCATCAAATCCAAAAATTACCAACCCTACTGGGTCGATGATATGAAGACTCCATCTGGACGTGTTCATATAGGCTCAGTAAGAGCCGTCTTAACTCACGATCTACTTTTCCGAGCCCTTAAAGACCAGGGTGCAGACGTTCAGTTCTCATATGTTCTCGAGGATCACGATCCCTTAGACAAGCTGCCTCATTACATCGACCAAGAAAAATTTTCCCCCCACTTAGGCAAACCTCTCTATAAAATCCCTTCCCCAGAAAAAGGATATGAATCATACGGCCACCGCTGGGGTCAAGAGTATATCGATATTTTCAACGCTATCGGAGCCCACCCTCAAGTTATCTGGGGTTCAAAACTCTATCTCTCTGGAAAAATGAATCAACTCATCATCTCCTGTTTAGACAACGCCGATAAAATTCGCCACATCTATCAACAGCTTTATGATCATCATCTTCCCTCAGATTGGTATCCACTAAACGCTGTCTGTCAACACTGCGGTAAACTCTCTACCACTACTGTCACAGCCTGGGATGGCTCACAAGTTACATACACATGTCATCCCAACAAAGTCAATTGGACCGATGGCTGTGGCCATCAAGGACAAGTTTCACCTTTAAATGGTAATGCCAAACTACCTTGGAAGGTCGAGTGGCCCTGTAAATGGAAAGTTATCGGTATTACTATCGAAGCCGCCGGCAAGGATCACATGACAGATGGTGGCTCTCACGATTTTGCCAAGCTTATGTGCCGAGACGTCATTGATTATCCAGTTCCTTTCCACTTCTCTCACGAGTTTTTCCTGATAGGCGGACGCAAAATGAGCTCTTCTAAAGGTACCGGTTCATCGGCCAAAGAAATTTCCCAAATCATTCCACCGTACTTAATTCGTTTTCTTGTAACCAAAACCCGCTACAACCGTGCCATCAATTTTGATCCACAAGGAGATACCATCCCCGACCTCTTCGATCAATACGATCAAACTGCGCAAGCACACTGGAATCAATCAGATCCCAAACTAGCTCGCATTTTCGAATTATCCCAAGTCGAAGGCAAACCCCCCAAGAAACATTTCCTCCCTCGCTTTCGCGATATCGCCAAATATCTCCAGGACCCCAAAGTCGATATTCCTCACAAATTTGCCCAAGTTAAAGGTTCACCACTCACTCCCACCGAAACCAAAACCTTAAACCACCGTATCAAATATGCTCGCATTTGGCTCCAAGATTATGCTCCCCAAACTCAAGTCTTTACCATCGATCCACACGCTCTCCATTCCACACTTTCTTCATCCCAAATCGACTTTCTCTCTCACCTTGTCCCTCTGCTCGAAAAATCCTGGAATACTCCAGACGAGTTTCAACAAGCCATCTACCAGCTCACCAAAGACCAAGATATTCCCTCCAAAGAAGCTTTTTCTGCCATTTACCAATCTCTAATCAATAAAAACCACGGCCCCAAAGCCGCCTGGTTTCTCCTCGATAACCTCGAACTTGCGAGAAAACGCCTCCAGCAAGTAGTCGACCAAGCATGAAACCAAAACTCATCCTCGCTTCTGGTTCCAAAAATCGTATTCAAGCCCTCACTCTCGCCAGAATCCCCTTCACTTCTATCCTGGCCGACATCGACGAAAAGGCCATTGTTGACAACGACATCTACACTCGAGTCATCAAAATCGCCGAAGCTAAAGTAAAAAAAGTCGCTCGCGATCACCAAGGCATAATTCTCGGCGCCGACGGCGTTAACTTGTGCCAAGGGAAAGTCCTCGAAAAACCACAAGATCATCGAGAAGCCGCACAAATGCTTCGGTTCCAATCTGGCCAAACCTGCTCCTTTCTCACCGGCTTTTATCTTTTAAATACCGAAACTGGCCAATCTCACTCAGGCACCAGCGAGACCAAATACCGCATTAAGCAATTGTCAGACGCCGAGATCAAGGATTACATTCAGCGGGAGCCAGTTACCACCTGGTCTGCGGCTCTCTCTCCAGCCAACTCCATGGCCATCCGCTTTGTCGAGCACATCGAAGGCTCTCCTTCTAACTACGCCCTTTCCATCCCTTTCGAGGCCATTGTCCCCATTCTCCAACAGGAAGGTATTCTATGACCCGCGACCAAGCTCTCGAAATCGTCACCGACCACGTCACCAACCAAAACTTAGTCAAACACATGCTCGCCGTCGAAGCGGCTATGGCAGCTTACGCCAAAAAGTACGGCCAAGACGAACAACGTTGGGCCCTCGCCGGCCTCCTCCACGACTTTGATTGGGAAATCCACCCCACCCTCGAGGAACACCCCCAAAAAGGCGCCCTGATTCTGCACGATAGGGGAGTCGACGAAAACTTAATCCAAGACATCCTCTCCCACGCCGATCACACCGGCGTCCCCCGCAATACTCTCTTGAAAAAAGCCCTCTTTGCTTGCGACGAGCTTACCGGCTTCATCGTCGCCGTCACTCTCGTCCGCCCCAGCAAAAAACTCGCCGACGTCAAAGTCAGCTCAGTTAAAAAGAAACTAAAAGATAAGGCCTTCGCCCGCGCCGTCAAACGAGAAGATGTCACCAAGGGTGCCCAAAAACTCGGAGTCAACTTAAACGACCACATCCACACCGTTCTCACCGCCATGCAACAAATCGCTCCCGATCTAGGCTTGTAGCCAAACACCTCCATTATGAAACCACAAATCACCAAAGAAGACATCCTCTACCACTCCTCCCAGCTCACCGTCAAATCCCTCCGCTCCACTTCCCAGTCTCAAACCACTACCCAAGAATTTGCCCTCCTTCCGCCCATAGCCGCCATCATCGCGGTCAACCACAAACACCAGGTTTTTCTTGAATCCCGCTACAACTCAATCTATGATCAGGAGCTAACCATCCTTCCTACCATCACAGTTACCCTTGGCCAATCCACCAAAACCACCAATCACATCCAAAACTACCTCAACTCTCACCTCGGCGTCTCCTC
>CAYNFZ010000015.1:0-17140 GCA_964396725.1 uncultured Pseudomonadales bacterium | reverse complement strand
CTGCCCGGCAGTGTGGTCGAAACACTAACCCACTGCCGGCAGCTTTTCTTCGTTCACGAGCCTTCAGCTACCTCTTCACATCAGATGACGATTCATTTTTATTGTCATTCTGAATCATGTACCGACTGGTACGTGAGAAAGATCCAGCGAAACGCTCTTTCAACAGAAGGGATTTATAAGTGAAGGAATTCATCAAGGACTGGGGCATCTCCATCCTTATCGTCATCGGTATCATCGTCTTTACCTACCTTCTCTTCACCCTGGTCATGCCCATGCCATAAAGGAGTAATAATCATGGACTCAACCGCCAAAGAAATTGTCATCTTTCTACTGCTGGCGGCCACAGTGATCTCGTTTTCACCGGCGGCCACCATTGCCACACAGTACCAGGAATCAGGAACACCAAACCTGGTCAACCTCGTGATCATCTGCTACCTGATCAGTCGCGTCCTTCTATTCCTCGCTCGGCCTGTCTTTCAGGCTATCAACCAACGGGAGACCAACAATGATCCTGCGTAAACTACTCGAGACACTCTGGACCTCAAAGCCGATGCGCCACCTCCGCTATCGCGGCCGCCCGGTATAGGAGCCATCCATGCAACCCCTCAAGCCTCGCCATCAACTGGAGCATGTTCGCCGCAAAGACCGAATAACTACCGGCGAATGGGCCCGCATCTTTTTCGGAGGCTTCATCATGTACGCCTCCATGGCCTGGATCTTACCGGCCGCCAGGATGAATCTGCTCTTTCACCTGGAAGACTTCGCCCTCACCTTGTTCTGGATCGGAATCGGCATCATCCTGTCGGCCCTCGGCAGCTACATCCTACGCCAGGAGGATCGATCCCTCTGGGCTCGCCGATTCGTGCAGATTATCGCCGTCGTCATCCCTGCCATCATCGGCCTTCTCTACTTTTTTACCTGAAGCCATCCCTGGCTGTAGCTTGATTTCCCAAGGAGAGAACAATGTTCAAGAAAGTTTTCAAAAAACTCGGTCAGATTTTAATTCTGATCCTAACCGAACTGGCCAAAGACACGCCAGAACGCCAGCTCCAACGCTGGTACCAGGCAAACCATGGCCCCCACAGAGATCGAGAGGAGCGTCACGGCCCGCCCAATCTGCTGTAGCACACTCCACCCCCCTCTTCCGCCGACTACTGCCCCGGTCGGCGGACTCAAAGCGTCATCTCTTACAGAAACTTTTGTAAGAGGTGACGCTCTTTTTTTTGGGTCTAACCGCTACCAACCCAACCCCGCGACGAACGCAGTGAGTTTTGCGGGGTAAATCTAACCGCTTATTACCCAACCCCGCGCCGTATCACCCCGAAGCGCATCGCAAAGGGTGGATGAACAAAGCGAATTTTGCGAGGTGCCTAACCACCCATGGCACAACCACGCTCACCAAGTTCTCTAGATCCTTCGCTCACACTCAGAATGACTGACATATGTCATTCTGATCAGCCTCAGGCTGAGAAGAATCTAGCGAAGCGCATCCCTTCACACCATGCTGAAACCTCACACTCATTACGTCATCCTGGAACGAGACCATTCACGCTTGTCGAGTGATAGGATCCAGATTCTATCGTCCTTCGCTAAAGCTATTTATGGCAGGCCAGAATGACGACGACCCCACCTCTTATCTTCACAACCATTTAGATTTTCGAAGTTAGTATTTATTTGGAACTTAGACATTCGTCATTAGGTTTTATTTAGATCAATTAGGTCAATTTTGCCATTTCTTGCTATAATTCCCCCTATAAGTCCTTCGCCCTTTACCATTTGAATACACGAGGAATAACCAATCATGAAAAGACTCCAATACATCCTTGGATCGGTATTCGCACTCGCCATCTCCATGACCCTCTTTATCTTAAGCGGCGCCTTTTTCGCCATTCCCACAGAATCTATCCTGGGCTCGCTTCTTTCCAACCTCGCCCTTTTCGGTTGCCTCACCGGGAGTAGCTTCGCTCTCTTCTTTGCTCTTGCTCTCCTCAGTAGACCCTCCTCTGGTCTTGCCACCATTAGCTCCCAAGTAGACGAGGTGTTCTTTATCCTCTGCGACATCAACCACGGATTTTTTGCTTTTGTCTTGCAAACCCTTCTTGCACTCATTTCCATTGGCTTCACCTACATTGGCATTGTACTCATCCAAACTGGTTCCCTGATATCAGCTGGCATTGCCTGGGTCGTTTTCAACCCAGCCATCTGGATGTTCACAGCCACCATTCTCATCTACATTGGCCAACAATACCAACACCCCTTGTACCACCTTCAAAACCTCTTTTCTGGCAAGCTTTCCCAACCAGGAGACTAACATGGCCACCATCGTCGTCGTTTCCACCTCCATCGACTTCTTCCTCGAGATTATAGTACTGGGCATCTTAGGCTTATTTCTGGTTTACTTGCTCATCAACCTCCTCATGGAAATCATCAGCGAGAACCGCAAGCAAAAGGAAAAAAACCAATCATGAAAAACTTCCTTCTGACGTTGCTGCTCCTCACCGCCGCCTGCAGCCCTCTTCCCGCCATCCAACCCACGGTCACCCTCTGGCCCATCACCACCCCCGTACCCACAGTAACCCTAACCCCCATAGCTCCCCCCACACCACCTACTTCGGCTACTAGTGCGGTACTTATTGGTCCCTGTAATCAAATTACCCTCGAATACCCCGAGGGTCAGGCCACACTCCTGCACCCCCACAGGATACAAGATCAGTTTGTGCTAAACATCAACGGACTCGATCACTACTTCAACGACCACGAGGGTGAAGAAATCCTTCCTTACGTCTGGATCCAACAAGTGGGCCGAGATGCAGTCAGTCTCATATTCGACTCTACGCGAGTATCCCTGGGTGCTTACATCGCTATCGAGTGTCCTGACATTTTCCGGCAAGTACCCTCTCACTTTGAACTCGCCCACTTCCCGCTCCAGTCATAGCCCAAGGAAATCTCATGACCCCCAAGAACGAAATATCTGGCTATATGTTGTTCGGTATCGGACTTGGGCTCATCTGTGTTGCCTGCCTATTTCTCCTCTTCATGCCAGGCTACACATTCCTCGCCCACTTGATTCTCTTGCTAACCGGTTTCTTCGTCGCCCACACAAGTTACGCCATGGTTCGCAATAATCTCGAGCTAGGAGACGCCATCCAATTTACCTTGAGAGAACTGCGTGCCTTCATCCATTCTCTTTCCCCTTTCAGGGATCATAACGGAGACATCCCATGACCACCGAAATCAAATACGACTGGAAAACCATCAAGCCCATCGATCACTTCTTCTACCTCGCCGCCGTGATCTTAGCACTCGCCACCGGCATGTTTGGTATCTACATGCTCCGGGTTTCCCCCCCTATCGCCATGCGTCTTTTCACCACCGCCCTAGCACTCCTCTTCGGATTCACCGCTACAGGACTCTTGGGAGTCTTCATTCGTGCCAACGATCTCTCACCCTTCCTAACCAGCTACTCCCGATCGGTGCTTGTCAGCGCCACCCTGGTGTTGTCACTCATGCTGTGGACCTCCGTTCCCTTATAAAGTTCACCAAACCACCCGCGCGGACGCGCGCTCTTCCCCAAGAGCTGCCGTTCGCGCTTTTTTTGCGTCTAACCATTTAAGACGCAACCCCGCGGTTCCGAGTCCTCGAGGAACTATGCGGGGTACATCTTGTACTATTTTGAACATTTTCTCATTTAGATTTGATTTGACATTTATAAATTGGCATTTGAAATTTCCATCACCCACTCTCTCAACTAAACCCTAGTCCCATCTCACCAATCCCTAGTAGCTAATCCCTTGACTCCGTCAACCCCATAACATATAATCCACTCACAACTTAACTAATGCCTTGGTTTACACCTTAGTTTGTTCGGGGAAGGTCACCATGATAGGTGCCCGCACAAATGTCAGATGATGTAAACAGTTACAACCGGCCACGATATCAATTTCGGCCGGTTCGTTGTTTCTAACCGGCCCCAAAACCGGTTGTATGTTGCCAAAACTTTCCTTTACCAGTAAAATACACTCCTATAGGACTTTTTCACCACTCCAACCTCAGTCCTTTTCCTGCCTTCAGCCTGCCTCAAACCTGTCAACTTGCCCGCCACTTGCAGTTTCAACCCATAAGCCTCACGTAAGGTGAGTCTTTATGTCGGTTGACCGCACCTTAATAATCTCGGATAGTTTGCTCCGGAGTAGACCTCGTGAAACGATATGTCTTTTCACGAGCACCTATTCCGGAGGAAAACCAAAATGAACCGCAAACCCAGCATTAAAGGTACTATCTTCTTCTCGATCATCATTATTTTTGGCATCGCAGCATATCCACTCGTCCTAGCCGGGGCGGCATTCATCTTCATGATGATCCTTCTCCGATCCGATTCCACCCATCTCAAAGGTGACACAAGACCCCTGGTCGCAATCTGGGCTATTGCTCTGGTGCTACTCATCCCCTGGTTTGCCTACATTCTCCCACTCCTCGAGCTCATTCAGGCAAACCTCTAATCCAACCAATCTTCTCCATTATTACTCGAACAAATTTACCCAGGCAATCGAAAACTTTCTCCTCCGCACCGCTCATTCCTGGAATTCCAGGAGCACATTTACAATCTCGAATAGTTTTCCAACTCCACACCAACTCCCCACCAACACACGCAACACCAAATTTTCTCCGTTCTTGTAACTCAAGGAGTGTCAAATGCCAGGCCCACAAACTCAATCACTCAGTACTAAATTGTTCATGCTCACCGCCATCCAGGACAGCCTCATCCAAATCGCCAACACCTGCGATAAGGCATATGCAGAGGCCGCCGGACACCCAGAATGGCACCAACCATTCGGCATCGAACAACCCAACAAAATCGCCAACAACGCCGCAGCTGTCATCGGTTGCTTCACTGCCGTCGAAACCATCGCGTACAACCGCGGCGCCAGATCCTCCGATGAATTCCATGCCATGCTTCCCCACATCCTCTCCCAAATCGCCCAGAACACGCTTTCCGCCGAGGAAAAATGGCATGGCATGCACATGGCCAACACCACCTGGAAAACCAGCTTGGCATACCGCACCCAAAAGACCCAGCCCGGCTTTTTCCGTGAACTCCATCGCCTCAACAACTTCTACGAGCTCGCAGGGACCCCAGAGCTGGACTACGACTACGTCGTTATCCAAGCTGTCGCCACCGCACTACTCGCCGCGCTACAAGAAGAATAACATCCGAGATTCACCCGCCGAGAGGCCAGCACCTCTTGCCTCTCGGCAGTTTTTCCCTGTTCTTGACTAGTTCAAGACCAGAGAGAACCTTAGCACCTTTAGTTTCTAACCAAGCTTAAATACATTACTTTCATTCGAATTTCGATATTATTTGCCGTGTCCTGCATAGTTCTTGTCTCAAGAACGACGTAGGAGAACTTAGAATTTAGTATTTAGTATTTAACCTATGTTAGGACCTAACTCCTATCACCGTGTGGCTCCGCCACATCGACCGTTCCCGGGATTCCCAGGAGCACCTTAATAACTGATTGAAGTAAGACAACCACATAGTCAAGGAGGTGTTGAAGCATGCTTCAACTCACCGGAAGATCTGCCACAACTGTGGGTCACAATCATACCCACATCCAAGTTCGTAGTGGAAAAACACTTGCTGACCCAGATTGGATGATGGCAAGTAGGCTCGGCAATTGTCAAGACATGTCGGGCATCAATTTCACCACTCATTCTTCAGGAGTCCATCAAGTTTCGTTTGCTATTCACGACGGCAGCTCAGACGCAAAATCTTCTGAAGTAGGAGCTGGGTTGTTTGCTCAATGGGCAGCAATTCAACTATCACTAACCATGCAAAAATATACCCGTCCAGAGCTTGTCGCTGAAAACATGTACCTTTGGTATTTAGCTACCATGCGCGACCTGATAGGGCTTCACCCGCTGGGGAAAGTCTACCTCAGCAAACTAGAGCTATGCCAAGCGCATGGAACTCGGATTGACCGCGATCCTCAGTGGCCACAACTTCGTCAAGTCTACGATTGGATCAAAAACAATCTACTCTTCTGCATCATCTTGGGCCATTTCAATCCTGAAGGCTTCCTGGGTTTACGACGAGGAGACGGAGGTTTCTGCATTGATAGCGAAATCGACATTATCGAATACGACGACGTTCCCCCATACCTTGCATACCACTTCTTCCCCCAGGAAAGATTGACAGACGGGGTAACAGCACTGCTAGCTCGAGGTAAAGAAGTGCAAACTCCCCCACCCGGATTTGATTGTGTTTACCGTCCCGACACTCAGCATGTGGCTGGTTTCAGTGACGGAATGCCAATCAAACGATTGGATCAAATCTGGAATCTGTTAACTCCAGTAGAACTCTGGGATCAGCGCCGAAACAAGCTCAATGAAACCCTTGTCCGCAAGTGGTGGCGCGAACTCCTCAATCCCAACATGCCGGACGAAGGCTGGCTCATTGCTGATGATCTCAGTCTTTTCGCATTCACATACATAACCATCGAGTAAAGAAGGCGAAACCTCATGACCACATACTACATCGATGGCACCCCCGTAACACTTGGTAGCCAACTCGGTGAAGGAGGTGTGGCTATCGTCTACGCCGGTACTGGTCAATTCAGTGAATACGCCCTAAAAATCTGGAAAGCTTTCAGCAGTATCAAGGTGCGTAATCTGACCCTCAAGAAAACTGCCCACGCTATCGGTATTGACCTCCCTAAGAATCTATATAAACCTCTGGGATTTGTCACGTCCGACCGAGCCGGGAAAAAACCGGTAGGTTTCTATATGAAACTGTACCCAACAGGTTACTTAGCAATCAATGAACTAACAGTCAGGGATACCTGGACAGCCTATGGGCTAACCTTGCGTGACGTAGCTACAGTATTCCTCAACCTATACGACCTACATGTGCAAGCACACGATCTTGGTGTTTGTTTCGCCGATGGAAACCCTGAAAATTTTATGTTCCACCCTCGCAGCCTAGGTGTTATAGCTGGTGATGTAGATTCATATCAGTTTGGGCCGGATATGCCAGCACTTGCTGGCCATGTAGAATACATATCCCCCAGACGGTTCGCCAGTCTACCTGACGTAGCTCTCGGAAACAACCGCAGTCGATTGGGTGAACAGGATTCAGAATATCTACCTGAACACGACTGGTGGACGTACATGATTGATTTCATACAGTCGATGTTTCGGGTCAAACCATATCGTGAAGGTTTAACAGGCATAGTTGATCCTGTTACTCGAGTTTTAGAAAACATGCACATCCTCCTTGACGAATTCAGTCCACCGCTCCGCTCTTCTTTCCCAAGCAAGTCGATGCCAGATGAATTTCTGGAATACGCTTTGGCAATACTCAATACAAACCGGGTCGAGTATCCACCCCCACGAGACATGATCATGCGGATGACTGACCCTGACTTCTGGTGCATGTGCACCAAGGACCACATCCCCAATGCAGGCTACAGCATCGATCGATCTGAATGCCCTGTCTGTGCCAAAGACCGAACACTGCCGGCAATCACAGCTGCAGCGCTCGCGGTCATCGCCGAATACTTGGTGAGTCAATTCTACCAGGCACAATCCGGCCATCAACTGCTTCACGCTGAAGCTGTCATGATAGGCCCCAGCGACAACCAAGCACATGTCCTCGTCTTGATTGCTCGACACCACGGCAACAAAGTAAAAGTAACTCAGGTTGGACCAAAAGGATCGCTTGGTGAAACCACCCTTCCTCTCAACTTTTCACCCACTCAACGCTTTTATGCAAACAATGAAAGCGTCATGGTGATTGATCAAGGACAAGGTTGGTTGTTCGACTACTCCGGCCATCAACAACTTGAGTTCGAAACCGAGATGTTCATGCGTCGACCGGCTGCAGGCTTAGGCTTGAAGTATCCGCACTGGATGATCCAGGCCGTCCTCACCACAGTCGGTGAAGCTATGGGGCAACTTTTCCCCAACACCCTCCAAACCCTAACCTACGGCAACATCTGGTTCGACACCAGTCACTGGACCGACACTCTTGTTGGATTTACTAATTGGCTCCAGGGCTACGAGTGGTTCATTATTCACCAAAACGCTCGACACACACTGGAAGTCGAATTCACTCTTGGTGAATACCTGACTGATTGGCGAGTCATATTTACCAATAAGTGCTTCGCCATCATCAGGCGATCGCAAAAACCCCACCAAGCAGAAAAGATACTGGCAACAGTATTTAACCTGAACCGAAAAGTTGTATATGAGGAGGTTCTGCCCAGTAGCACAGATCTTCGCAACCTCGCTCTACAAAAGGACGGTACACTAGTGGTTCCTACAGAAAAGGGTTTGTTCCAACGAACC
Source organism: uncultured Pseudomonadales bacterium (assembly GCA_964396725.1). Classification (GTDB taxonomy): domain Bacteria; phylum Patescibacteriota; class Microgenomatia; order UBA1400; family CAYNFZ01; genus CAYNFZ01. The sequence goes on along the minus strand of CAYNFZ010000015.1, from coordinate 8,794 downwards.
CCAACCGGGAAACCAGAAGCTCTTGTGGGGACAGAAAACATCCCCTCCACCGCCAAAGTTGTCATCATCAATGGTCGAATCGTGGTCATCGATGAAGATAGCTCCGTTTATCTTGTCAAACAAAAGAAGTGATCACTAGAAGGAGTAAACGCAATGACTCAGTTTAACCCTGGCAATTATGCCACTATGCATCCAATGTTGGAGGAACACCATCGCCGCGCAACAAACTTCATCTGCCGGCCCTACTATCCCAACCAGGAACGGCTCTACTGGAAAGGTCAGGAGCTTCGCAGCGAACTCGGCTTGAAGAAGGCAGCCAAGGATGAATTCAAAATCCTGCGCCTCCGGGTCGATCCCAATCCTGATTTTACCTGGCCGTTCACCATCGTGGACGACGACGGTCAGCTTCGCTACATCTTCCTCAACGGCATTCACGACGGGACTCAAGTCCTACCGCACATGGAATCCGCGGTCACCTGGATGAATATTGGCGATTTCGACCGTTACGACTTCCATCAGGTTGTCGGTGGACGCCTGTCTGTGGGTGGCTCCTGGTTTGATACCGCTCGCGGACTGTACTTTGACTATGCCATCATGCCATATGTCACCGCCAATGCCGTTTCTTGCGATACTCACACGGTTCTGGACTCCAGCTTCGACTGGGCCCGCTTCGTTGCTCGCCGTGACGGCACCGCGCTGAACGTGGTAACTGGGCAGGAATATCCCGTCGAACGTGGCCAGCACCCCCAACCTTTCACACTGATCCTCGAAGAACACACCTGGGATCCGGAAGCAAATCCTGATGGTCTGTGGCGCCCGGTTCGCAAGCACCACGACACTCGCAACTACCTGGGTGAACTGGAAGCTGATGGCCAAATGGCCCACGTCCTCTGGGAAAAGCACAATACTCGCCTGACGCATGGCGCCGGAGTGGACCAGGTTGCCTACGAAAACATGCTTCTGCACGCCTACACCCGCGACATGGAACCGTTGATCTTCTACAAAGGTTTGACTGATCCCGAATTCTTCGGTATCTACAAACCCCAGGTCGTAATCCAGGGAGACCCGTATGCCCAAGTCAACCTGGCGGGTTTACAGCTTTACCAGGAGTTCGATCTGATCATCATCGACGGTGAGGCTTTGAGCCACTGCGTGCTCAACACTGTCAAGCAGTTAGTCGAGTTCGCAGAAGAACGCGACCCCGATCAGCTTACCAAGCTGGTGGTCATCACCGATGGATCCAGTGTTATTCCTGGCTTCGAAGATGCAACCCAGACAGAACTCCAGGCAATGGCAGCCAAAAACGGCGGCGATAGTGTGAAATTGCTGACCTACGAAGAAGCCTACTACCTCGTGCGCCAGAACGTCCAGATGGTCACCTAAACAAACACATCAGGAGAACTCTCTGAATCTTTTTGAGAGTTCTCAACACCTACTCATCATCCACCAAAAAGTGAATCTGAAACAATCTTCAAGGAGTCAAATCATGTCAAAGCGTTTCCTGAACGTTGATCTCGATGATATCGCACAGGACGACCCCTGGGTCAAAACTGTCGCCGCAACCAGCACCCTACCTAGCCAAATGGGTGAACTCACATCTGACGACGTGCTTACCACCGACGAAACCTACGCGGCCATCGTGTTCATCGACGCAAGTCCGTCAATGCGGCCCGTACAACAAGCTGTCATTCACGGTGTCGAAGGAGATCCCAACTCTGGACATCTCGGTTTGATCGGCAACTTGCACAAGCTCAGCCGTACCGAGCGGCCCAAGCTGCGCCTGGCGATGCTCCAATACAACGACCGCGTCACCAGCTTCTACGACTTGACCCGCGTGTTTGTGCCCGATCCCTCTGGGACCGGACCCGACATTCGCAACCCCGCCATTCCCGAGTTGAATCATCTCACCTACAACCCCAACAGCGGCTTCACCAACACCATTGCAGCCATACGTCGGGCCACTGCAGATGCTATCGCCTACGAAGCCGAGATGGCCCACGATGAATTCGAACAGCCAACCAAGTTGGTGGTTGCGGGCGTTACCGATGGTTTGTGCAATCGCGGCACTGCCTTCGAACTGGCAGAATTCCGCACCACGATCGCGCGCAAGCTCAAAAGCGAATCCTGGACCTTTATCATGTTCTGCATCGCTACCCTGGACACGGTCGCCGAATTCCGCCGCCACGTCGATAACAGTCAGGTATCAGATTACATCGCCTTCCTGATTGAAGAGCGCGGTTACGAAAACGACACCGAACCCAACCCCAGCACTGGTGAAACCTACACCGCCGAAGATTACGCCTGGGCACAGTACATGTACGAGTGCATGGCAACCGGCTGGGGCGCCTACACCGATTCCAAAGCCAACGTGGCTGGCTTGACAGGACGAAACGGCGACATCGCTCGCATGTATCTGCTTGGCGAAGAAGCCCTGGTGGAAATGACTGGCCAATGGGGATTCAGTAACGAATACACAGCTATCGGTGGGTTCGCCATCCCGCGCCAGAACGTCGAATCACTCTTCTTCGAACCAGAGCGCATTTCCGAAATGTTGGGCATCAAACTCAGCTCCAGCATCATGGCAAGTGTTGGCCTGACTGGTGCCGATCCTTCAACCCCGCCCGCAGACGCAGACGACTCCGCAACCGATGACGATCCGGCCTGGTAATCACTTCAATCAATACAATCTCAGGTTTTTAACCTGACACAAACACCACAACCCCACACCGCTGCAACACACGATCTCATAGGATAACACCTAACCGATCGTTCGCCGAGCTGGCCCAAACTAACCATTTGGGTCCGCTCGGTCTCTTTCTTTTGCACTCGAGCCTCGAGTCCAAAAATCAAGAGTTAACCGCACCTGAACAACTAAATAATCCGCTCTTACCAAAGGAAAGATCGTCATGGCACAAATTTCCCTGCAAGACCTCAACGCCAAAGTCGCTCACCTGACGCAAAATCTCGACCGCAACGAAATATACAGCGAACCACATCTCCTGAAGATTATCAGGCAACTTCACCAGGAACATCCACATATCACTCCCAAAGCCATCGCCCAATCCTTAACCAATGCCGGCTTCGCCGCCGAAGTCGCTACCGAACCCGTTCTCCTGGGAATTATTCGACCTGAAGGTGTCGGCTTCTACATCCCCACCGACACCCACGGCCATACCCAAATCAACACCCAAGCTCTCGTGCTCAAATATGGCACTCAAGAATGGGGTCCCGTCAACAGCTACATCTGGGAACTTTCAATTCCGGCAGCAGCCCTACCCCCTCAACCATTTCCCTTAAGGACCTAGGTCAACAATAGGAGACATCTCATAGACGTGATCCACTGCATCAACCTGCTTATCGTCCTTGCTCCCACCATCCTGGTTCTGACAACCCTGCTTGGGGTCCTTGGCTACGCACTGTATCGCTGCTGTATTCCCAACACCATTACCGACCCTTCAACACAGGAGCCTCAGAACCAAAACTGACCGGTAATCACAGGTTCTGCTTCAAGAAAGGACCACAACATGCCTACCCCACCATTCGGATTTACCAACACCGATCAATTAATTGTCGCAGCCGTTTCCATTCTCCGTGAAGTCGCCACACAAATCGGCTTCACCAATCCAACACCTGAACCTTGGCACTGGGATTCTCCTACCGTCACTATAGCCTGGACAGATAATCAAGCCATCGGCCGCAACGTCAATTTCATCTTCGATTCCCCCGACGATTACGTCGCCCAGCCACCAGCCACCCTCACCATCGAAGTCAACGCCTGGAAAGACTCAAGCGGTACCCGCTTATGGAAACACCAAATCATCGCCCGGCAATCCCTTAACTTCACTCGGTACTCCTCTATCTGGAATACCCAGCTCATACCCAACCTGGGGAATAAACTTGACGCCAACGCCATTCGAAACTTCGTCCACCAGGGATTTGATACCGTCATTTCTTGGAAGGAAACCGACCTCAATCGAAGCACATAAATTCAATGTGTCCTACCCCTTCCTCTCGATGTCCATAAGATGTCCATAAATTGAGGAGTAACCATGGACATTTCCCTGTTCAACTTCCTCTGGTTCGGTAGCCTCTTGATCATCGGCTCCCAGGACTACCGCTGGATGATCGCCGCCCTTCTTGCCGGCTTATTCTTGTTCAGAAAAGAGAACCTCTGGTACTTAATCCAAGGCGTTACTAAAATCGTAACCATCATCATCACCGCCTTGATCCTCGCTTTCCAAGTCCACCTCTGTCCAGCCGCCGCCTTGGTCCTCCTACTCGTCCTCTGTTGGTTCCTGACGTAATTCCAGGAGAATCCCATGACCACCCGCCGCGTTCGCACCGGTGCAGTTGTGGTCTTCGTCATTCTCTGGATCCTTTTCGGAGATCTGGCCATTTACCTCAACATCGCCTTCATGATCCTTCTTCTCGCACTATCATTCAGGCCACAGATTCTCGTTCGTATCATCACTCACAAATCCCGCTAAGTCATTTCTTTCTACCTTTTAATCACCTCATACCACGGAGGACTGAATGCAAATTATAGTCAGGATACCACGTACCCATGTTCGCCTCGAAAGAAGTCATGCCAGCATCCGCTGTCATGACACCCCCCAGATTCTCGAACGTCTCGGCTTCACTTGCATACAAGTAGATGGAGAGCGCATCACTGCCACCCTACCTCCACGTTGGTACACCAAAGGCGAGTTTATCTTCGATGCACAAGATACGGCTCGAATTCGTGTAGATTTAAGATCCCTCGGAGCTTTTTCCGGCTTCGATCCGATCACCCGCTTTTGGCAACACGGTGAACGTCGACTTCTCAACAACAGCTGGGCCCAGCTCAACAATTTCCACCCAACCCTTGATTTGGTCTGTGGCATCGGTGTCACAATTGGCGTTTTCGGTGCCGAACCAAACGACTCACCGCTACACAAGGTGGAGATTGATGCCATCCTGCTCGGCACCATCAACCCCAACCCAGTCACCTTTCCTGTAACCGGTACCATCTACATCATCAAAGGTGCTGTTCCACCAGACCTACCGCGTTATTGGGATGTGGAAATCAACGACACCTTGACTGCAAATCAACTATCTGATCTGGCAAAAGAAAAAGACTGGATCAAAGAACCAGCCTTGCTTGAATAATCAAGCAAAATCCGCACAACGGCAACTGGAACCTCGAGATATTTCCTTCTCGAACCCGTACCAGTTGCTGTTGTGCCAAGCCTTCCGGAGATAAGCATCTCCGCTGATGAGACGTTTAACGTCGAAATCCACCATAGCCTTGGCGAAGGTGGATAAGTCCAACTCACATCGAGCCCAAAAGGACGAAAAGGCCATCAGTACAAATACACGACAAACCACCTCGTCAGGTATTTGTCTTATTATCGGGAATCCAGTCTCCAGACCAAACCCTCAAGCATTCCTGAAGCTCTTTTACATTCAAATCAACCACAAACCCATAGGTCATCATAACCAGAACCGCGAATCAACTCATCTTATCTCGCGAAAGCTTGTGTTCAAGGAGAACATCATGATAACCCACGATCGAAACAATCTCATGCAAGGTCTCACTAGTCTCTACGGTAATAGGGAAGTTCTTCCCTGGGATGAATACTTCCCCGCCATGGCACAAACAGATTTTTTCAGCGGCTACCGCGATACCCCCGCAGCCAAATCCTTCTTCATCCGTCAAGCCCCGTTTGGTGGCTCTTATGCCATATTGGGCGGAATTACAGACACTCTTCGAGTCGTTCACCAGCTCCGTTTCAACACCCCCCTCTTCCAACACCTCATGCACCTACAGGGTTACAAACCCGAGTTCCTCCAATGGTTGGCAGACCAGCAACGGCTCAAAGTTCAAATATATGCCCCTTGGGAAGGATCCATCATCACCCCTCACGAACCAGCCATTACCGTGGTCGGACCCTTACCTTTCGTGCGTCTTTTTGAGGGTATTGTGGACACGGCAGTCAATTTCGCTACCCTCTCCATGACCAAATGGCATCGTCTCAAACTCGCCGCCAACTGGGGACCAGTCTTTGATATGTCACGTCGTCGCGCTCAAAACGAAACCAAAGCCACCCTCTATGCCATGCTTGCTGGCGTCGATATCACCAGCAACTCAGACATGTTGCCTCACTTTAACTTTTCCGTCAAAGGCACCATGGGCCACGAATTCATCCAGAGTCGTGGTTCAGTCTATCAAGCATTCACAGACTGGCTTACTCACAATCCCGACAAACCTTTTGGTCTTGTCGATACCATCAGTACCAAACATGATTTTCCTCTCTGGTTAGACGCTGTTTACCAGTTCCGCGAAGCCATAGTCAATTCTGGAGCTCCTACCTGGGGCGATAGAAACGACAGCGGCGATCTACCTCAACTCACCATGGAGCAACACGCTCGCTTCCTGCAACATCCCCTGGCTCAGATCGATTGGTTCGTCGAGAGATATCGCAGAATCCTCACCAACGACATTGACGAACACACTATCCTTACCATCAGTCGCCAGATCATGGAGAACGCTCACGAGTATGGCCTCGACCCGCAAGATATCCTCGGCCGCATTATTTGGGCCGCCGGCACCAAACCAGGTACCTGCTCCGATCAACCTAGCCTTGGTGGCGTCGCCAAACTCATGCAAGTCGAAGACATACCCACCATCAAACTTGCCATGGATGCCCAAGGTATGCCAGGTATCAAAACCTCAATACCGGGGTTAAACCTCTCAGCTCAGATTTGGGATCGCCAAGACGAATTCCACGGAGTTCTCATCTATCCAGCAAAAGATACGAAAATCACCAGCAATGGAAAACTCTCTGTCGATGGCAAACCTGTCTCCACCCTAGATGGCATCAATCCCAACAACCCAAACGATACCATCAGCTTATCTGATTACTTCCTCCAGCTAACTCAATATCCCCTCTACAACAGCCTTCACGGAGGTGGATTTGAATCCGACTGGGACGATCCCATCATCACCGAGGTTTCCCATTTTGTGCGCAGTAAAGTCATGCAACTACCTTGGCAATATCGCCGGCTCACAATGCCTCACGTTATTCGCCTCTTCCTCACACCAGATCTGTTCAAACTGCGCCAAGACATGATTGGACAGCGCGTTCTTCACGCTTCCCAGTTGCGCTAGTATAGCCACACGACACACACAACAGGCCCTCGCTTCCAGCCAGGGCCTTTACCCATCTCCCGGAAACTTATTATCACACCAAAAAGGAGCCAACCTCATGAAGAAACGCCTTGTGTCCTACCTCTCAGCTCTCCGGAAAGAACGCCACATTCTCCTCGCCGCCATTCTTCTAGCCGTTTTTGTCGAAATCTTCGGCTTGCACCGCTTCATCCTCCCAACCGTCATCGTTCTAGCCTCTGCCAGCATCCTCATCTCCCTCCTCACCCTCATCCTCAAAACCTGGCATCACCACCGCATCCAGAATAACTTAGACCAGGAGTAAACCCCACGTACTTTACTCTCTTCAACATCATCTGGATCGCCAGCGTTATGATCATCGGCGGCGCTCTCGGTCTCCAATCCAGGGTCGTCGCTCTCCTGGCCGGTTTGTTCTTACACCAAGACGATGATTTATTGGTTTCTCTTCCAAGGCGTCATTAAAATCATCACCATCGTCCTCGCCGCCCTCATCTTGGCCTCCCAGGTCCACCTTTGTTTCGCCACCCTACTCGTCAACCTGCTAGTCCTCACCTACTTTCTCCAATCAGCAGTCCTCCCGTCCAGAGTCCGCGACTACACCATCAGCCACCAACCCTACCTCATGGCACATGGTAGATAATCGCCATTCAACATCTATACATCTCAACGTAAAATCCGAGATACTCGCCAAAATACCATCTCAATCTCACCAGCCCAGCTGGATGCGGAATCAGGAATTCAATCTCAGCTCCCCTTATCCAATGCACTCGCATTTCCCACTCACCACTGGATAAGGGTTTTTCTAGAGTCAATCATTCATTTAATTGATTGCAGAAAAACCACTCCTCACTCACAACTTCACAGCCAAACCTCAGGCAATTTATTCCAAACCACCGCTCCCTGTGTGCTATTCCCGACCCGCTCGCGCTTGTATTGCTTTCAAACACCTTGCGTTAAACTCAGGTGTTCCCAACTCAGGAAATCCAAACTCTTCCCTCTCAGGACACAAACCCATCACCGGATTACTCCTTAGCCTCTTCCACGCAGTTCTCAATGCTTGCTCCAAAACTCCCCTCACGCTCTCTTCGCTCTCTCCAATTGTGCTCGCTACTTCCACGACCAACCTTCCCCATCTAGATTCATCCAACTGATCCCATGATCCCTTATGATCAAATCCTCTTCCAATAAACCGAGTCATAACATACTCAATCTCTAGATACGGTAGTCCCAACTGATCACTGGCCACATTGCCTTCAGTTACCTTCAACCCATCCCCTGGTAAAGCATCCAGAATCACCTCCGGCACACCATAGAAAGACGCCAAGTCATACATCTCTGTCTTGGTCACCTGCTGGGCTACTGCCACATCTCCCTCATCACCATATATCGTCCAAAACCCCATCAGCTCTTCTGATAAATCATCAGTGTCCACATAAATTCCCCCAGTCAACTTGGCAAAATGCCGTAAAGCTATCATTCTTGCTCGACATCGCACATTTCCCCTGGCCACCCTATAATCAGGATGATCTGGAGCAGTCGTTGCCATAAGCGGTGAGCTATTGCAATGATCAGTCAAATCCATATATTCCAACACAAACCCAAACTTGTCTGCCAAAGCCTTCGCTT